>SKVR01000221.1 GCA_007129355.1 Bacteroidales bacterium
AAACGACGGTAGCAACATGACACTGAAAACGCTCTATGACATTGTGGAGAAAGGTCTTGGGGGTAAAGTAAAAATACAGATTGAAGTTTAAAGAAGTACGCGCTACAACATGCTATACCTGGCAATTAGCTACGCTGCTACTTCGTGGTGCGGGTGCAGTGTTGGTTCCGGAGCTTCTGCATCGCATTATCTTCGGCATCAGTGGAAAAATGAGCGGCACGTAAATCCGCAACTGCATATACACGCGTAACGTTGTGTTTAAAGCAAAGTTATAGATTGTAAAACAAATAATAATTTTAGTTAAACTTATTTTGAACAAATTATGAAATTAAGAATGGTATTATTTTTTACACTTTCATTGTTATTGACTGCTGTTTGCGCTCAAGAAAAAATTAATTACAAAACAGAAACTTCAATTCCTTACTACAGTAAAGACACAATGAAGGATGATAAATATATGCAGGAAATGTGTGTAGTTGATATTTATTATCCCACAAATATTGCAGATTTCCCAACAATAATTTGGTTTCATGGAGGTGGTTTAACCAGTGGAAAACGTGAAATACCAGTCTACCTAAAAAATAAAGGAGTTGCGGTTGTTGGTGTTGGGCATCGTTTGTCCCCCAAAGTAAAAAGTTTGGAGTGTATTGAGGATGCCGCGGCAGCAACATCTTGGGTATTTAGTAATATTGAAAAATATGGTGGTAATACCTCCCTAATATTTCTGTCTGGAATGTCAGCAGGTGGATACCTTACTTATATGGTAGGCCTGGATAAAAAATATTTAGCAAAGCACGATATTGATGCAAATAAAATTGCTGGATTGATTCCGTTTTCAGGACATGCCATTACGCATTTTACAGTTAGAAAAGAAAGAGGAATTTCAGGTGAACAACCAATTATTGACGAGATGGCACCTTTATTTCACGTGAGAGCAGATGCACCACCTCTATTAATTATTACGGGCGATAGAGAACTTGAAATGTTAGGCAGATATGAAGAGAATGCCTATATGATGCGTATGATGAAAGTTGCAGGACATAAAAACGTACAGATGTACGAATTAGGTGGTTCTAATCACGGACAAATGATGTATCCTGCTTTACCACTTCTGCTTAGAGAGGTAAAAAACTTAACTAAAGAAATTATGTTGGACTGATTATTTAATAAGTAACAAATATTTAACTCTGTTTTTACAGGAAAATAGAAAAAGCACGAAAACACAACAATGGATAAAAATAATAGCCGGGACATTAGTATTGCGACAATCTTGAAAGTTTTTAATGCCTTAAAAGCCAAGGTGAACTTTAATGTTGAATTACAGGACGGAGATTTCAAAATAGCATAAAAAACTACAGTTACCATTATGGTATAGCCGTAATTAGCTTCGCTACTACTTCGTGGTGTAGCCATACCAGGACCATTGGCCCACATTTTAAAAAAAAGTACAATGAAAAAAATACTTTAAATAACCCTGACAATAATCGTTGGACTCAGTTCTTGCAAAAAAGAAAAGATTGAAGACAAAATTGAAAATGACTCCAAATTCGCTGATGAATTAAGGTCAAGCCCTGAGAACATAACAATTGCCAACAACACCTTAATCCTGACGACCTATTTATGGCGGGATTTCGTGAGCCATGGACAGTTTTGTGGTTAATCAAACATCAGTTTTTTAAATCGAATTTAGTGGTAAAAGTCCCGCCCTTAGGCTAGCTGCAAACCGTATATTCCGGAGATACTATGACAGTTATTCCGGACATATCATTTCCACTTTTTAACGAGTGATGGCCCGCAAATTTATATATATTGTTTTTTTTATCAACTTTTCTTTTAATTCAAGACGATGATGCAACGATTGAATGATACAGTCCATAACCGCATTGGCTAATTTTACAAAACGGAACAGACAATCGCTATTATAGAATCTGATATTAATATGAATTGAAATCAATACCTTTTCTGGCTGGGTTGGGTTCCCTGACTGGGGTCGCTCAGCAGGCGTTTGGGAAGAAACCCTTTGGGATAATGTGTTACATATTCCCCGCCAAAAAGCCGGTTGTGTATAGCTGTGTTTTTGTAAATATCCCAATCTTTTTTTCCATTTTTCCGGTAACGGAGTGTAATAACTGATGATGTTATTACAATGAATGTAGAATAAAGGATAGCAAGCCATATCATCTGACTCTGAACCGGTTCGCTAAAGCTAAGCAGGATAATGGCAAAAGAAACCGGCCCGTTTTGTATACCTGTTTCCAGCGAGATAGCCCGCTGAAATAGCGGATAAACACCCACAAGCCTTGAAAACCAGTAACCAAAAAAGAATCCTGCAAGTCCAAGACCAACAGCCCCGATGTAAACACCTATGGGAGTTTGCAAAAACAAATGACCGTGTCGGATAAATGCCGTAAGAAGAAGATAAAGAATTACCAGGATACCCACAAAACCTGCAGTATCTTCAGCTGTTTTTGCCCAGTCGGGCCACTTTTGCCTCATAAACATACCCATGGCAACCGGAACCAGCACCAGTATAAGCGAACTTATAATATTCATGGTGGGAATAACAAAGTCGGCATCTGTACCTGTAGCCTGCAAGGAAGCAGTTATCTGAGCTGTAAATCCACCGGTATAGACTTTAAGCAGTATGGGCATCATGAAAAGAGCCATAATGGTGGATGCAGTTGTCATGGAAATGCTTAATGCTACCGAACCTCTGGCAAAATAAGTAAACATGTTGGAAGTTGTGCCTCCCGGCAGACTTCCGATAAGAATAAGCGCAATGGCAAAAGCGGGCGGAAAATTCAGGATGGTAGCCAGGGTAAAAGCAATCAGAGGCATCAAGCCGAATTGTGAAAGGAATCCGATAAATACTCCGCGAGGTTTGCGAATAACAGCCCTAAAGTCATCAGGAATAAGACTTGCCCCCATACCCAGCATGATAACAAAAATCATAATGGCCAGTAACGCCTGATCGTGGGGATATAGCAGTTGGGTGGTAAATTCCATAAATCTAATTTTTTTGTGTTGTTCCGTTGGTAAAGAGTTCATCAATCACATGGTTGAATTTCTTTTCAACCACATGACGTTTAATTTTATAAAGATTAGTAAGTTCATTTCCCACTTCAAAGGTTACCGGCAGCATACGAAAATCGCGTATCTGCTCATAACGTTTAAATCCGTTAGCCTGGGAAGTTAGTTTTCTGATTTCTTCGAGAATGATTTTATTTGCTTCGGGGTTTATTGCCAGCTCCTCCAGGGTTCTTTCCTTAAACCCCGCCATTCTGAACTCCTGTATGCCTGGAACAATCAATACGCTAAGGAATTTTTTATCCTGACCAACTACCATACACTGATCAATAAACTGGCTTTGTTGCAGACGCATTTCAATGGGTTCAGGTTCTACGTTTTCACCACTGGAAAGCACTATGGTTGCCTTTGAGCGACCCAGTATTTTTAAGCAATGGTTGTGTGTAATAACACCCAGGTCGCCTGTTCGCAGCCAGCCATCGCTGAAAGTAATTTGTGTTAGTTCAGGATCCTGGTAGTAGCCTTTCATAACCTGCGGGCCTTTTACCCAGATCTCTCCGCGTTGCGCAAGTCCGTTATCATGAAATTTATTGTTGGGATATAAAACTTCACCCGTTTCCGGGTCTACAATACGAATTTCCGTTTCCGGAACGGGCGGGCCTACGGTTCCAACTACAAGATTATTAATACTTCTTACGGAAATAACCGGCGAAGTTTCCGTCATTCCATAACCTTCCAGAACCGGGATTCCTACATAATTAAAAAATTTATCAATATGAATAGGCAATGCACCCCCACCTGAAATGGTGGCTTTGAGGGAGCCTCCGGCACCAAGCCTGATACGCTCAAGTACGGCAGCATTAAAAAAGCCAAACCATGGCAAAACGATAATCCAGCGAAGAACATGAAGTGGCAGCAGCATGGCGTGTTTCCATTTGGGCTGATGCTTCATCTTCAGATACTTGTCGGTAATAAAATATTCTGAATTTTTATAGTGCCGCGCAAGGAAATAGGCAATATGAAACAGGATCTGACGCACAGGGTGCGATGCTTTGATGCCTTTAATTATGCGTTCGTGAAGTTTTTCCCACAAGCGGGGAGCAGAAGCCATAAATGTAGGTTCCACATTTCGCATATCTTCTCCCAGGGTTGAAATACTTGAGTAAAAGGTACATCCACCAAAACTCAGGGTATACATCTCAATTACACGCTCAAAAATATGCCAAATGGGCAAAACCGATAAAACCCGGTCGGTACAGTTGTGATAGCCCGGCAGGTTTATGACTTGCGAAACCATATTGGAATGAGTGAGCATAACTCCTTTGGGTGTGCCAGTTGTTCCTGATGTATAAATGAGTGTGAAAAGATCATCGGGTTTGATTTGTGCAATACGTTCTTCAACCCGTTTATCTCCTTTTGCTCTTAAAGCAGCACCCAGATCGCATAATTCCTGTAAAGTTTTTACTCCGGGCTGTGCTTTGGCTTTAGGGTCAAGGAGAATAATCTCACGGAGCCCAGGCAAACGGCTGCGAAGTTTCAAAACCCTGTTCTGTAGCTCTTCTGTTTCTACAAAAGTTACTTCAATGCCTGCATGATCAATGATATAGAACAGTTCATCGTCCGATACGTCACGCCCCCTGGGTACGTCGGCGGCACCGCTTAGTTGCACACCATAATCCGAGAGTATCCATTCAAAACGATTATCACCAAACAAGCCAACATGATCACGTGCTTTCACACCTATTTCAATGAGTCCGCTGGCAAGATTAAGACCTTGTTCATAGAGACTTGAATAGGAAATGGGGTTCCATTGCAGGGCACTTTCACGAATGGCAAATGCGGGAAGATCACCGAACCGCTCTGCTGCTTTCTGGTATAGCAAAGCAAGGTTTTCAGTCTTAATACGGTGTTTCATTTTTTACGGTCTGATTTTATATTTCCTTTTGTTCCCCCCGGCAACATAATAAAAAAAAAACGGATTAGGCAACCGGTTTTTCAGAATGCAAATGTACGTTTAAATTAATTGTATATGAAAATTTAACACTTTAAAACAGTAAAATATTTGTTTTGTTCATTTCATCTTTTCACGAAAAATCAATAATTGTGTTGAGTTTAAATAAATTACGGTATAGATCACTTGCTCATTAAATATATGAAAACCAGAGACATAGAGTAGGAAACATTGCCCAATGTTAGTTTGATTTTTATTTAACTTCTTCAATTGCCTTCTCCAGTGATGCATCTTTAGTATAAAACCTTCCCCATTTACTTTGGGGGTCGTGCGGTGTTAGCAATGATACTACAACAAGAACTAAAATAGACGCAGATGCTGCCGGCAAAATTATATACTGCTCACTCAGCAATTGATAACCCAGCTGTGATACCATAATAGCGTTTACTATGGTGATAATTAATGTTATACTCATACCTGTTGCTATGGATGCAACCCCTCCATAAACGGTAACCCGTTTCCAGACAAATGCCGCCAGAAGGGCAGGAGTGAGGCCCGCTCCCACCATCGTATAGGCAGTTAATGCCATGGCAAGAATGGTTGTAAATTGCGTGAGAAGCAAATAAGCCATTAAGCCGAGCAATACAACCATGATGCGCTGCATGAAAATGATCTTCTGTCCTGCAGCATTGGGGTTGATAAAACGCTGGTAAATGTCGCGGGTAAGATTGGTGGATGGCGTAAGCAGGAAGCTGTTTCCGGTGGATGTAATGATGGCAACTGATGCAGCCAGCAGTAACAATCCTGCCCAAACCGGCATACCCACCTCGGTACTGTATCGGGCAGTGTGCAATATAATTCTTTCCGAATCAGCACTTGAAAGGAAAAATTCTGATACTGTTGGTAAAGCATTGAAATGACTGAAGGCAAAAATTGCCAGACTTGCCAAAGCTGTTTCAACAATGATAGTTCCTATTACCCACCATGCAACGGCAGATTTGGCGGCTTTTTCACTTTTGGCTGAGAAAAATTTCTGGTACATATTAGACTCGCCGAGCAGCAGGAAAAAAGTGGGTAGGAATATTCCCATAGCCCAGAAAAAACTGTTATCACCAAATACTGTAAAGTGAGAAGCGGGAAGTGTGGCCGTAAGATGCTCTGCACCACCAATGCTGAAAAAAACAATGGGTACCGCAATGACTACAGCCAGGCTGATAACGGCACCATTAATAATATCGACTGATACAATTGACATCATCCCGGCAAAAGCTGTAAAAAGCACTATAAAGCCTGCTGTGAGGAGCACTCCCTGCCATTCAGGAACTCCTGCCACGAGGTCCAGTACAAATCCACCGGCACGGAACTGATAACCCACAATGGTTGTGTAGGCAATTACAATTACCATGGTGCCCAGAATACGGGCCCATTTGTTATAACGCAGCTCCAGGATATCCGGAACGGTAAATTCTGCGATCCGGCGCACTTTCCCTGCGAGGAAAAATACGATGATAATGCCTACCCATGCTCCTGCAGCCATCCATAGTTCAGAAAAACCCACATTGGCAGCCAGTCCGGCACCGGCCAGCAAACTACCTGATCCCATCCAGGTGCACAATAAAGTGCCCACCAGACGTGCCGTTGAAACTTTCCGTCCGGCAACCATGAAATCTTCCTGGCTTTTCACCTTAAAGCTTTTCCATATGGATATTGACATTAAAACAACAAGGTACCCGATTACAACCCAAAGAAATATCATTTATTAAAGGTTTTGCGGAGCTTTTTTTGAAATACTCCCGGTTAGTAATATTTTTATTTGACCTGACAAAAGGTTGCAAAGTAATAAAAAATTTTACGGA
>SKVR01000193.1 GCA_007129355.1 Bacteroidales bacterium
ATCTTATCCGGGTCTTTTTCAAAATTAACCAGCAGCAGGCGTTCCATAGGGTCTATGGAAAATGAGAAAGGACTATAAATAGTAGTTTTGTTTTTTGTCATAGCGGAATAGCATGAAATTACGATGATAAAAGTAACGAGTTTAAGTTTTCTTAATGCAGTCATCTTGTTATTTTTAATTGACTATTTTGATGCTGCAAAGAAATACATTAACAGGTTATCGAGGGTCTCAGAGCACAGAAAACAGGTCTCACTTTCGGGATTATGAATAAAAAAAGGTCTCAGCAAACTGAGACCTTAATTCTGAATGGTCAGATTGTATTCTCCAAACCAGCTTATGTAGCAGGTTTGGCCACATAGCCTGCATATAACCAGGCACCACCGGCCATGGCCAGGTCTTTCAGTGCACTTGTTGTTGCCATCTGATCACCTTCCAGTGCTCCGGGCAAATGCAGTAACAGCACAAAAATAATCAGCATTACTCCCAGTAAAAAAGAAGCCAGTTGGTCCATAACCTTAATCATCATGCTTACTGACGCTGCAATCAAAGCAAGTCCGGTTAAGTAAACCCAGAAAACGCCACCAGGCAGCCAGCCCGGGATCATGCCAGCCATGTTACTGGCATTCATAAAATGAAATATTCCAAAAATTAAAAAAGGAAGGGCAAATACATACCTTCCTGCAACTTTGTTAAAAACGTCCATACTCATAGCTTTTGGTTAATAAATCTTTAAAATGAACCCAAAACGTGATTCGTATTTGTTAAAATTAAACAAACATTTCAAGAAAACCAACTTTGTAGTTCATTCATTTGATTCTTCCCACCAGAATTCCTGTTACCCGACGCATGGGAGCCAAATAGTCACTTAACGGTACTGGCGATATTTCAACCTTGTTTGTGCGTGTGGAAGCGTGCAGCAAATGCAATCGGCCGTGCTGGTGAAAAGCAAAACCTGTATGGGAGACATCCAGGCCTGATATATCGGTGGTAAAAGCTATGATGTCACCGTCATTGATATGATCTTCAATTTCCATGATACGGTCTTTAGGAATGAAGTTCATCTCAAAACCTGAAACAACTTTTTCAGTTTCTTTAATACGCGAAACAAACTCCGGATTATCCAATTGCCTGTACAATCCGGGGTTGGATGACATGAAAGATACATTGGTGTTATAAAGTACATCGCTAAATTCATTGCTTACGATTTCAAGGATTCCTTTGTCAGCATTGCTTTGCATCCATTCGGTAAAATAATGCAAACGGGAAGGATAGCCATCAATCACTCCATCCCTGTATCTAATGCATGCCAGTAATTCGGTAAATCGCTCAAAGTCTGTTCGGTTTTCCTTAATCAGAAGAGAAACAGCTACCACATATTCCACGAAAGTGGTGCAATCCATTTCCCTTAAATTAACCACCAGTTGCTCCTCGCCGGGTGTTTCAAGGGTGTGGGCTACGTATGGGGATTTAAGGAAAAACATAGCGGTTTTTGTAATAACATCAGAAAAACCTGTAAAGTCATTCGTGCCTGCATAAATGTGCTCTAATGTTTTTTTAAATATTTCCTGGTCTTCAGATGTTGCCTCAATATGGTAAATATTTGCAGGTAAGCAAAACCCATCCTGGCTATCCTTCCCAGATGAAAAGTCGCTTGTTTCTCTTGCATGACATGCAAAAAGAAAACCAATAATTATGGCTGTGATAATCTGTAATCTCATAGTATCAATATCAAAATTTGAGTACATTATAATAAAAAACTAACCACACCAGTCCTGTAGCAAACAGACTGTAGAACGTGTAATGAATTTTAGTGCCGGTCTTCCACCATTTTTTCTTCCATTGAACATAAGCATAATACAAAAGGGCCACGATGAGAATGGTTATGAACCAGGGCAGAAGGTTAAGTAATTGGGTTGCAAAGCTGGTTTCACCAAATGCTGTTTCAGGTAGTATATGCACCGGATGAGGCTGGCCTGTGAGGGCAAGCAACCATAGCATCAGAACCAGAAATGCTGCATGGGCAATCAAAACAATCCGGGCCAGCAATGCTTCACCTTTAATTTTTTGTTTCTTTTTAGAAAAGGTTTGGAAGATTGCTCTGACTGCAAAAAACAGGAGTGTAAAAATGGCAAGAATAATCATTGGTACAAGAAGCATAGCCGCAAAGGAAGAAGTTGCAACCCAGGGCATTTTAATATAGGTCATCGGTCCGTCTGATATAAGCATCAATTTTCCGTCAGGGGCTGTTGTGGCTAACAGGTATTTAAAAGGGCCGAAGGGATAAACAGGTTTGGGTTCAAGATTTTCATAAATTCCGGGCTGTAATTCTCTGAAGCGGTGCTCGTGCCCCAGGTGTTTTACAAGCAGAAATCCGTCATCATCAACGTTAACGTGCATTACGCTCATCAACAGGTTCAAAACCTTGTCTCCACTGGTAATCATCATCCGGCTTTGATGGTATTCACCACGTAATTCAGAGAGGGTGGGGGATGCACCCGGAGAAACAAGAAGCAGATCCTTTACTCCATAATCCTTATTATTAAAAAAATCTGATAGAAAATCCTGAAAAATCTTTATATGTCCGGTATAGTCTCCGCCACTATAGGCAATGAATATTCCTGTGTTTTCATAAGGCAGAAGGTAAAGTCCCGAATCAAAAACTGTAGAACTTCCGCCATGAAAAATCACTTCATTCCCCTTAAAATCAAACTGTTTGAAACCCATGGTCATTCCTCCCAGCAACGGATGATAGGTTTTTTGAATGGTGAACATGCTTTCGAGGGTTTGTGGCTTCATGAGAGTGCCAAAAGGATTGGTCCCATCATGGAGCAAAGCAAACATATATAGCGCCATATCACCTGCGGTGGTGCTTAGTCCGCCCGCGGGTGCGGGCATATGTTCAAACCGGGCCGGCATAAATTGTCCGTCAATTTTTCGGTAGGCGGTTACAGCTTCAGATCTCAGGTTTGAAGGAACAGGCTGTTGGAAAGTGCTTTTGTTCATACCCAGTGGTTTGAAAATATGTTGTTCAACATAATCTTCAAACGACATTCCGCTGAGCCTTTCTACAATGTAACCTGCCAGGGAAGTTCCGTAATTGGAATAGGCCATGACTTCTCCTGGCAGGAAAATTCTGGCGGGTATCTGGTTGATAAGATATTCGCGCAAGGAAGGTTGCTTCTGAAAACTGAATAAGCCATCGAGTACATCTTCAAATCCTGCTGAGTGCGTCATGAGATGGCGGATGCTAATGGGAGCAGGGGTTTCATTCCCGTAAGGTCCTTTTATTGTTGACAGAATCTCAAAATCAAGATAATCGTTTATATCGGCATCCAGATCCAGGAGCCCCTGTTCATATAATTGCATAAGAGCTGTCCAGGTAAAAATCTTGGCAACAGAACCTGTGCGAAAAAGTGTGACTTCCGAATCTATTCCGGCACGACTATCCAGGTCGCGGAAACCATAACCTTTTCGGAAAATAATTTCTCCGTCCGCTACAACTGAAATTACAGCATGGGGAAGCTCCTGTTCCTGCATAAGGTTTTCCATTTGCAAATCCAGGTAAGAAGACCATATGTCATATTTTTCAGTTCCACCGAAAAGTAAGAACGGAAAAAAAATAATCAGAAAAGTCAGGTTTCTCATAGTGTTGTAATGATTGAATGTGGCTCTTAAAAGTATAATTGCATTAATCTATTCATTTTTTAAATCATCAGCTAAGGAACTTTTTGGATTGATATGCAGACTTTATACAAAGTTAGTATTCCATAGTATAAAGTTATGGTTGAAAATGAGAATGTAAACGATTTTTTTCTTTACTTTACTCAGGAAAATATCCAACTGGTTTTTTTCAAAAAATTCAAATGTAAACCTAAAAGCACACGACCATGAAAACGTTTACAAAAATTCTGAAGTATGTTTTTTTGCCACTGCTGATAGTAATTGTGGCAGTTCTTTTATACATTTCCCTGGGATTTGGTAAACTGGATTTCAAGGATGATTTTACGGTTACTGAAGATTATTCGGCACTTTATCCTGATAGTTATGAGTCTGCCAGGGATAATTTTCGGACACTTTCAGCAGATTTGCATGCAACTTATACGGATGTACAGTATTTTCCATTATGGGTATCATCAGAAACAGATTCTGACCTCACCATTGATATTTGCTATATCCCTGCCCAGGGCGATAGTTTAAACCTGCTCATTATGAGCTCAGGGGTTCATGGTGTGGAAGGATATGTGGGACATGCGGCACAGCAACTGTTTCTGGAAAACTACCTTAGTGATGAATTTTTGCAGAACACAGGTGTTTTATTACTTCATGCAGTTAATCCCTTCGGTTTTAAATATACCCGAAGAGTTACCGAAAACAATGTGGATATGAACCGTAACAGTCCGTCAACGCCAGATCTTTATGAAACCCGCAATGAAGGTTATTCGCAGGTATATGACCTTATTAATCCGCAAAAAGAGGTAAGAATTGGCTCGCTTGAAAATCGCTTTTTCTTTGTAAAGGCCATCAATGAAATCCGCAAAGCTTCATTGCCCGTATTGAGGCAGGCAGTGCTTCAGGGGCAATACACCTATCCTGAAGGGTTATATTTTGGTGGTCATAAACCAGAGCCGCAAATAGAAATGCTTGAACCTGTTATTGTACAAATAACCCAACCATACAACAGGATTATGATCCTGGATTTGCATACCGGATACGGCGAACGGGGGAAACTGCATCTATTCCCTAATCCCATGGAAGATGAGGAAAGAAGGAAACTGGAAAGTATGTTTGACGGATTTGACATTGACTGGGGTGATACTGATGATTTTTATACTGTAACAGGCGATTTCGCAGGGTTTGTGGGTTCACTTAATCCCGGAAAGGAATTCTACCCTATGGTATTTGAGTATGGTACACTTAACAGCCAAACCACAATGGGATCATTGAAATCAATCCATATTATGATACTTGAGAACCAGGGACATCAGCATGGTTTTGCTTCAGCAAAGGATTCAATGCGTGTAAAAGCTGACTTACTTGAAATGTATTTTCCTGAATCAGAAAACTGGAGAAATTTTTCAATGCAGCAAACCCGCGATGTTTTTGATGTGGTGTTACCCAGGTTTACTATGCAGGATTATTAATATACTATTCGTAGTTAACCGGTTTTTTCATTTGTTAAAAATTCGCCTGGAGTTTTCCCTGTAGTTTTTTTGAAAACCCGGTTAAAGGTGGCTTTGGAATTAAATCCTGCATCCCATGCCAGGCCCATTATGGTAATATTGTCAAGTTTGTTTTCCCGGCAAAGTTGTTTGAATTCATTTACCCGGTAATAGTTAATGAAATCGAAAAAGTTTCTGTTGAGCCGGCTGTTGAGAATATTTGACAGAAAATCCGGGCTTACCTTGAGCTGCCGTGCCAGTCCGCCAAGGGTCAGTTCCGGGTTCAGGTGGGGTTTTTCTTTATCCATGTGGCTGAGCAACTCCTTGACAAAAACAGATTCGGCATCATCCAAAGGTGCTTCTTCTTTTTTATGCTCATCAACAACATTCAGGTCCATGTTTATCTGATGAGAGTGAAAGATATTACCTTGCCTGTGGCCAAAATAAGCCAATACAATAACCAGTAAAGCCGCAAAGGCATAACCAGCGCTTTGCAGAAAATCGTAGGAAACGAACCCGAAAAAGTAATCAGCAATATAAAAAGCACTGATGCATCCATAAAAGATCACGCAACAGGTTAGTAGGATCCGAAGCCATTTGAGATCCATTTCCGATATCTCTGAAAAATAATTCTTGATGCGTTTTCTGTAATTGCCTATTAATATAATTCCCCAGATAAAATAAGTTTGTGTGGAAACGGCAATCATACCCATGGTAAGCGGAAAACCAAAATCATCCTTGAACGCTTCGGTGGTTTCCTTTAATATTCTTTCTTCTGCCGGAAGTGAATACACCCCCAAAGTCATCAAAACTAAAATAAAAACAAAAGGAACAAAATGCAGTGAGTATTTGGTTTTGAACCGAAAGCTCTGGCTTGTAAGAGATTTGATATAGAACCATAAAGCAGGTCCGTGAAGCAAAATGAATGGTGAAGAAGTATTTATGAAAAAAGGGTAAGGATAACCCTGTGCGCGATTATAAATTTCCATATATCCCAGGAACAGAGTAAGCCCGTAAATCAGAAACAATCCCGATAAAAAATAATCAGGTAGTTTCCTTTGCTTTTTCATCAGGATAAGGCCTGCAAGAATAAGTGATTGCGAAAATCCGATGATAAGAATGACCTGCATAAAAGAATTTAGTTTTTTTTAAGGTCGTAAAGTTAGGATAATTTGTGTTATTTTAATCCGGCAATACTTTGTTTATGATGGTGTTAATTATTGCCCGGAATAAGAGAAGACTGGATTTTGGATTTCAGAATTTTTTGCGAACTCTTTTCCTTAAGTTTTGTTAAGCATACATCAAATTAGATGTATATTTTTGAATGATAAAAATATTTTAGGTTATGCAGAATAAATCTCTTCAAATCATAGAGCTCAAAGTAGAAGGCATGAGTTGCACCAATTGCTCACTGGGTATTAAAAAAGCCCTTGAAAAGCAAGGGTTTTCGGGTGTAGATGCTGATTTCACTACCGATGATGTACGTTTTGAAACCACCGATGAGAGCAGGACAGATAAAGCAGTAAAAACCATTGAAGGATTGGGGTATAAAGTAGCTTTTCGCAAGGATGATAATCTTAACGATGTAACCGGAAAGAAAGGTTTGAGTACGATAGAAAAGAAATTTTGGTTCACAGCAGTTTTCACAGTGCCGCTTATTCTGGCTATGTTTATTCCCATTGACTTGCTGCATAACGATTATTTTCAGCTGGCATTGACAATTCCGGTCTTTGCTGTGGGTTTCTGGCATTTTGGCAAGAGTGCATTTAATAGTCTGAGGGCCGGTGTTACCAATATGGATGTTTTGATTTTCATGGGAAGTACCGCTGCTTTTATTTATAGTCTTGTGGGCACTGTTTACCGACTTGGGCATGATTATATGTTTTACGAAACTTCTGCCAGTATTATCAGTATTGTATTGCTGGGTAATATGCTCGAGCACCGCTCTGTGAAAAAAACCACCTCGGCTATTGATGAACTTTCACGGCTTCAAAAAACCACCGCCAAACGGATTACCCAGGAAATGAATGAAGGTCAGGAGTATATCGAAGAAATTGATGCTTCTCTGGTAAAAACCGGTGATTATGTTTTGGTAAACACAGGGGATAAAATTCCCGTTGACGGTGAAATTTACTGGGGACACGGCAGTATTGATGAATCAATGGTTTCCGGTGAAAGTGTGCCTGTTGAGCGAACAAAGGGTGATAAAGTTATCGGGGGTACGATTATCGAAAAAGGCAACATAAAAGTTCGTACAACTGCTACAGGTAAAGACACCGTGCTTTCCCAGATTATTGAAATGGTGCGCAATGCACAAAAAGACAAACCTCGATTGCACAATCTGGCCGACAAAATAAGTACGGTGTTTGTACCTACAGTTGTCGTTATTGCCATACTTACGCTTGTGGGTTGGTATTTTATTGGCGACCTGCCGTTTCGTGATTCCCTGATGCGCGGTGTGGCTGTTCTGGTAATTGCTTGTCCATGTGCCCTGGGGCTTGCTATCCCTACCGCGGTAGTGGTAGGCCTCGGGCGTACTGCAAAAAATGGTATTCTAATCAAAGGGGGTAGCGTATTTGATAAATTTCCACAAATAGAGAAAATCGTTTTTGATAAAACAGGTACCCTCACAACAGGCAAATTCAGGGTGAAAAACCTGGAAGCTATGGGCGGAAAGAGTCAGCAAAGTCTGGTAGCTTTATTGTATAGTATGGAGAAACACTCTTCGCACCCCATTGCTAAATCCATTGTAAGAGAGTTTAAAGGCGCCGAACCCATTTTGTTTGACAAGGTGGAAGAGGAGAAAGGACTTGGACTTACTGCATGGGATAAGAACGGGAATGTTTACAATGCAGGTTCTTATGATACTGTTCGTTCACTCACCAGCGATAATACACACAGCATTTACGTCACAATGAACGATAAACTCATCGGTTGGGTTGACATTGAAGATGAGATTAAACCAGAAGCAAAGGAAGCAATAGACTACTTTAAAAAGCGTGGTATAACCACAGTATTGCTAAGTGGCGACAGGGAGAAAAATTGCAGGGATATTGCTTTAAAGCTGGGCATTGATGAAGTCTACTTTGAAAAAAGACCTGATGAAAAACTTCAGATCGTTGAGGAGCTTTCTTCAAAATACAAAGTTGCCATGGTAGGCGATGGCATCAATGATGCGCCTGCCCTGGCCAAAGCTTATGTGGGTATAAGTATGAGTGATGCTACACAGGTAGCAGTAAAATCAGCTGACGTTGTTTTGCTTAAGGGCAACCTGAGTTTATTATCCAAAACATTTGGTTCGGCAAGAGTTACCCAGCGTACCATAAAGGAAAATCTTTTCTGGGCCTTTATTTATAATATCATGGCCATTCCGCTGGCGGTTATTGGTTTGTTAAGCCCCATGATTGCTGCTGCAGCCATGGCCTTATCGGATGTTATTGTAGTGTTGAATTCACTGCGACTGAAAAAACGAAAACTCCCCCATTAAAAAAGCAAAGGGCTGCAACTCGCAGCCCTTTGTAATTTGAGTTCCTGAATGTTTTAGGAATTTAGCTTTCTGAACCTGTATCCTTTATCCATTCATTGATAGAAGGAACTCTTCATTTGTCCTTGTATGTCTGATCTTTCCTAAAAGGAATTCCATTGCCTCAATGGGTGTCATGTCGGCAATGAACTTGCGCAGTACCCAGATCCTGTTCATTATGTCCTTGTCCATCAGCAGGTCTTCACGACGTGTGCCGGAAGCTACAATGTCAATAGATGGGAAGATACGTTTATTGGATAGTCTGCGGTCTAGCTGGAGTTCCATATTGCCTGTTCCCTTGAATTCTTCAAAAATAACCTCGTCCATTTTGGAGCCGGTATCGATCAAGGCTGTAGCAATAATTGACAGTGAACCTCCATCTTCAATGTTGCGTGCCGCACCAAAGAACCGCTTGGGTTTATGCAGTGCATTGGCATCTACACCACCTGAAAGTACTTTACCTGAAGCGGGAGCTACAGTATTGAAGGCACGGGCCAGACGAGTAATGGAGTCGAGTAATATTACAACATCATGCCCGCATTCTACCATCCGTTTGGCTTTCTCAAGTACAATATTGGCAACTTTCACGTGTCTTTCGGCTGGTTCATCAAAAGTTGATGAAATAACTTCAGCTTTTACGTTTCGTGCCATTTCGGTAACTTCTTCAGGTCTTTCATCCACAAGTAGTACTATTAAAAATACTTCGGGGTGATTGGCTGCAATGGCATTGGCTATATCCTGCAGCAGAATGGTTTTACCGGTTTTGGGTTGTGCTACAATAAGTCCACGCTGACCTTTACCGATAGGTGCAAACATATCAATGATCCGTGAAGATAAATTAGATTGTGAATGACCGGTAAGTTCAAATTTTTCCTGTGGAAATAATGGGGTAAGAAAATCGAAAGGTACCCTGTCTCTTACTTCTGCAGGGTTTCTACCATTGATCTTCTCAACCTTGATAAGCGGGAAATATTTTTCATTTTCCTTGGGTGGACGAATACCCCCCTCAACCGTATCACCGGTTTTGAGACCGAATAACTTGATCTGGCTTTGCGATACATAAATATCGTCGGGTGAGTTGAGGTAGTTGTAGTCTGATGATCTCAGGAATCCATATCCATCAGGCATGATTTCAAGCACTCCTTCAGCAGTGATTATACCGTCGAATTCATAAACGGATTCCTGCTGACGGCGGGGTTTCTGACCATGATCTTTTTCCCTGGAAGGTTGATTTCCCTGGCCCTGGTCGGAATCTTGCGAACGTTGCTGCCTCTCACCACCTTGCTGACCATGCTGGAAATTACTCTTTTTATAATTGTTCTGATGATGACCCTGATGTTGTGGAGAGCCTTGTTGGCTTCTAGTTTTATCACTTTCCTGTTTTCTCTCATGCCTTTTTTCTTGATCCTGAGGCTTTCTAGTATCAACTTTAGTCGCATCCTTAACAAAAGGCTTTTCTACAGGAGACTCTTTTTTTACATCGGGTTTATCAGCTTGTTTCGGTTGAGGTGGAGCAGACTTTACTTCCTTTGCGGATTGAACTGCTGCAGAAATTTTATTTTCAGGCTTTTCTCCCACTGGTTTTTTATCGTTTTCATCTTTTTTTGATGAGGTGTTTTTTGCGGGAATTCTTTTCCTCGGACGACCGGGATTCTTATCTTTTTTCTCCTTGTTCAGCATCTCATCTGAAGGATTCAGGGCTTGTGCATCAAGGACTTTGTAAATAAGTTCCTGCTTTTTATAGGAGTCAACCTTTTTAATATTAAGGTTTTTGGCAATCTCCTTAAGTTCTGTAAGGAGCTTATTGTTAAGTTCTACAATATCATACATGAATTGTATGGATTAAATTATTTTGAAGTTTGTAACAAAACATTGTCGGGTTTCAGATGCAAAGAAAATAATCTGCCGTGCATAATTTGATTAACACAGATTGCTCTTAAACCGCAGGAAGCGGTTTTTAAATAATATTCAGACAAGGGCAGATGGTTTAATTTATCGAAAAATCAAAGAATAATCGTTGAAGGAATTGTTGTGCAAATATACGTATATTCGGTTAATTGCAAAATTATTCATGAAATTTATTGGTAGTTTAATAGACAAACTATTTCAGGTTTCATTTTCAGTGGTAATTTAGCTCTTCTAAAGTGAAAGTATTTGAATCAAATAATATTGTAATTTTGCAGCAACAACCATTTTAAATCATAAAAAGTCTGATCATGGTACAACGAATTCAAACCGTTTACTTATTTCTTGTGCTTGTTTTTACTCTGTTATTTCTCTTCTTCCCATTGGGCTCGCTTGAATTAGGGGCAACTTTTTATGTCATAAAAACCTGGGGCGTAAGTCCGGAGTCAGAACAAATATTAGGGGATTATATTAATGTGTTGGGTATGATAAGCCTGATGCTGGCATTTGTAGTTATGATTCTTACAGTTTATATAACCTTGCAATATAAAAATCGTATGTTGCAAATCAAGCTGGGTAAGATTAATATTCTTATACATATGGTTATGGTGGTTTCAGCTTTCTTTTATATTGATTCAGTAAAGAAAGGACTGGAGGATTTCTTCTCTTACGGAGTTGCCATTCTTTTCCCCTTATTATCTATGATATTAATCTTGATGGCCAACCGTGCCATTAAAAAGGATGAAGAGCTGGTAAGATCTGCTGACAGATTGCGCTAGGATTTTCATTTTTTTTAAGGGCAACGAGACGGTAACCAAAGTCCTGAAAATACTGGACGCTGAGCCTTTCGAAGTTTAGAACTATTTAATGTTCAGTTGCCGTTTCGACAGGTGTTACAGTGAGTTTATCGAATTGCTCAACGCCCATAAATTACTTTTGAGTCAGCTTCGTTTTTTATCTTCTGGTGTTTATTCAACCAGTTTCTTTACAATGTATTCAGAGTTGAAAAGTCCTAGTGCACCCATGTATTTGAGTTTGAACTTCAGCACAGATCCTACTTTGTAGTTTTTAGGATTTTTTCCCAGATCAATAACCACAATATCTGAACTGGCTCCTGCTATCTCGATATTCTTATCTGCAGATATAAGGTAATCGGGGGAAATATCAAGCAGTCCGATATCGATCAACGCCCGCCAGGATTTTTTCCCGTAGTCTTCGGGATTGATTTCAAACCTCTCCCCGGATGGATTTTCGGCAAGTTCTCCCTCAGGTACAACTGGCTTCTCAAGTAATTCAATAATTTCAGCATAAAGAGTGATAACATCATCTCTCATTCCTTTGATGATTTTTCCTGTAACCAGGTTATTGCCAAAATACAGGGTTTCTCCAATCCGGAAATGATTAATTCCCTTGGGCAATTGCTTTTTCTGGATCATGGGAATATTCACCGAAGAACCTCCCGAAATCCATTTTATTTTCATGTTGAATTTCAGCTCAATGATCTGTTTATACAAACTCAATTGGACCATCTTGTCATGTGATGGCATAACTCCATATAAACAATTGAAGTTAGCACCAAATCCAACTACTTCAATATTAGGTAGTTCGAAAATTTTCTCATAAAAAGCAACCAGGTTTTCACCCAATACACCTTCGCGTAAATCGCCCATTTCAATCATGATGATTACACGGTGCACCTTCTCCTGCCTTCCGGCTTCCCTGGAAATGAGTCTTAGTGTTTCCAGGTCGGAGTTAAAGCTGACATCCGCATATCTTACTACCGATTTCAGGCTTTTTCGCGGTGGTGGTTTTATATAAACGGTAGTTACAGTTGGATCAATCTTCTTAATCTTTCTCAGGTTGCTGATACGGGAATCGAGAAGTTCTTTTGCTCCCATGTCAACCAGTTCCTGAAGATAGATTTCATTGCCACAAACCAGCTTGCTTACAATACCCCATTCAATATTGTTTTTTTCAAAGAAATCTTTAAGAAAATTGAAATTGTGTCTTAGTTTTTTGCTGCTTATGGTAATTTCTGCCATTGCTTTTTAATTAGCGGTTTAGTCTCATTTCGAGATATTTACTGGTGAATCCCAGTTTTTCATATAAAAATCTGGCTGGATTTTCGGGTTCAACATGCAGTTTGATGCTTCCTTCGGCTTTATCAAAGGTTTTCAACATCAGTTCTTTACCCAATCCTTTACCCCGGTAATCTTTGTGTACAGCAATATATACCAGTATGTTTTCAGGAATGTAACCTTCCATGCCTGTCTTGTTAATGATTACTGCGCCAGCAATTTTACCATTTTCTTTTGCTACCAGAATAAAGCCACCAAATTTTTCCTTATCGTCCAAAGCGAAATTTATACAACGCATAATAGCATCGTATTCATCTCCAAACTGATCAAGATGTTCAAACAAAAAGTCTGCAACTTCTTTTTTCTGTTGCTCCGTAACATCGTCTTGCGGTGTATAGAAAGTGAAATTCATAATGTTGAGATTTAATAGTTAGTTTTTAAGAATCTTTTCGCCCACTATTGTGCAAAAAGTTGATGATAATAAAACTTAGCAGGGAGGTAGTGATTCCAAAAATATTGGCATCAAGCCCTAAAGGTAAGTTTAAATCCATAATAATCAAAGTAATAGTTGTTGATCCACCCAGTAACATGGCCCAAAAAGCTGCCAATGAACTGGCATTTTTTAAAAATAACGCTGCCATAACCGGGACAAATAATCCTGATACCATAAAAGCATAGGAGTATAGCATCAGTTGCAGAACATTGGGCATTATAGTAGCCAGAAGAAGAGCCAATGTACCGAGCACCAGAGTAAATCCTTGTGAAAGTAAGAGGAAGCTTCGATTACCATCTGGCATTTTAAACCACTTTCCGAAAATATCAGTAAGGAAATTGCCCGATGATGCCATAAGGCAGCTATCGGCTGTTGACATAATGGCTGAAAAATATGCTGCCATCATAAGTCCCATAAGGCCAACCGGCAAAACTGTTCGAAGCAGCATAGGCAGCCCCTGCTCTGCATCTATGTCTGAAGCATTGGTAAAACCCATATATTCGAACATACCCTGTTCGATAGCAACACGGGCAAATAATCCTAATAAAACCCCCATAAAAGCCATAATGGGCCATTCAAAAATACCTGCAATATACCAGGCTTTTTTTGCCTGTTTTTCGTTGCGTGAGGCATAGATTCTCTGGTACAATGTCATTCCCACAAACCAGATAGGAATGATCGTTACCGCCCAGTTTACAATTTGCTGCCAGCTTATATTGGCCAGGCTAAAATATTCAGGCGGAAGCACCTCTCTTATTCCTGCCATGCCACCTACACTGTAAAATGCTATAGGTATACCAATAAATATGAGCCCCGACATCAAAATGATCCATTGGATGGTATCCGTATAAATTACTGCTTTAATACCACCCATTGCGGTATATACAATAACAATAATACCCATTATGATAAGAGCGGTTAAGCGGGGAAGGATGGGTGTAAAAGTTGCTTCGGCCAGAATGGCCCCTGCCAGAATCTGCGAACTGGTAAATCCCAGGTAACCAATACCTGATATAATTCCCGCCAGCAGCGCAACTTTGGGATTGTAAAAATGCCCCAGCATCTGGGGAAATGTGTAAAATTTTTTGGATTTTTCAATGGCTTTTACCCTGGGTATGAGTAAAACTGCACTTAGCCACGCGCCAATAAGACCGGTAAAAAGCATCCAGGAACCCGCAAGCCCCATTATAAATCCCAGTCCGCCCAGTCCGATAGAAAAACCACCGCCTACATCTGTGGCCACTACTGATAATCCTATATGCCAGCTTCCAATTTTTCTTCCACCGACATAATAATCATCCACTCCTTTGTTCTTCAACAGGAACCATACCCCGATTCCTATAACCGCCATCATGTAAAAAGTGAAAACTAATATGTCTAAAAAATGCATCTAAAAGATTAGGTTCTTAATTTTGGTGGTTGCAAATGTACTAATTTTAAAGAGAAAGGGCAAATATCGCCTTATATGAATTGATAAACAGATACTTATATAGTTGTGGATTTTGCAGATTGAAAATAAAAACTTTACACTAAGTTTGCTATTCGAAATTTTAATGAAAAAATGATTTTTCCCTGGGGCAATACCCGTCGTTTTCATTCTCTTGCTGATTATTACAAGCAACGGCATGGCAGCCGCATTCAAAAAGTTAGCATACATGCCGGATTTACTTGTCCTAATCGCGATGGTTCCAAGGGAAGGGGCGGATGTACATTTTGTAATAACAAGGGATTTAATCCTTCCTACTGTCATGAAGAGAGTTCCATCACTGAACAGATTGAAACGGGCCTTCGGTTTTTGAAAAAAAGATACAAAAGAGCCCAAATCTTTGTGGCTTATTTTCAGGCTTACTCAAATACCTATGGCGAAATTCCGGTATTGAAAAAGCTTTATGGAGAAGCGCTTGCTCATCCTGAAATATCAGGATTGTCTATCGGTACCAGGCCCGATTGTGTAGATGATGAAAAACTGGACTACCTGGCTGAACTGAACCAGAAATATCTCATTTCAGTGGAATACGGCGTGGAAACCTGCTATGAAAATACTTTGCTGCGAATAAACCGCGGACATACTTTTGCCGAATCGGTTGAAGCAATTGAAAAAACTGCTGCTCGACAATTACACACAGGTATACATCTCATTATGGGTTTGCCGGGCGAAAGCCGTGAACAAATGCTTGAGCAAAGTCAGATTATTTCGCAGTTGCCGGTTAACTCGGTAAAATTTCATCAGCTTCAGATTGTTAAAAATACGCCCATGGCGGATGAGTTCTTGATTCATCCTGAAAATTTCCAGTTTTTTGAACCCGATGAATATGTTGATTTTATGATTCGTTTTCTGGAAAACCTTCGTCCTGATATTGCAATTGAACGCTTTGCCGGTGAAGTGCCCCCGCAATATAATCTTCGTAAATCATGGAAAGGCCTGCGCAGCGACCAGGTGATAATTATGATTGAAAAGGAACTGGAAATGCGTAACACCTGGCAGGGAAAATATTATAATTGAATAAAACCTGTCAATTTTTGAATCATTTTAAAAATCAACTCACAAAAGTCATTCACAGAAATTTCATTATTTTTGGCAGCTTTAAAAACACTTTTTTGTATATTTTAAAATTCCAACTCCTTCTAATAAGGATTTTTTAAACTTATAGCATATGAATAATCAAAACTCAGGATTTGTTGCAGGAATGCTTGGAGCAATAGAACGTGTGGGGAATAAACTTCCTCATCCCGGTGCCCTGTTTGCTTACTTTGCAATGGGAATTATAGTGCTCAGCGGTCTTGTTTCCTTTTTTGATGTTACCGCATTACATCCCGGAACCGGAGAAACCATAAGGGTTTTTAACCTGATGAGTCGCGAAGGGTTGCATATGATCATGACTGGTATGGTAACAAACTTCACATCTTTTGCACCCCTTGGAACCGTATTGGTAGCTCTATTGGGTATCGGAATTGCCGAGGCCAGTGGTTTAATGTCTACCGGATTGCGTCTTTTGGTGATTTCCGCACCCAAAAACCTGCTTACATTTGCCATTGTATTTGCCGGAATTTTGTCAAATACCGCCAGTGAGGTGGGTTATGTTGTATTGGTTCCGCTGGGTGGTATGATATTCCTGGCTGTAGGGCGAAATCCCATTGCAGGTATCGCAGCCGCTTTTGCGGGGGTATCGGGTGGTTATTCTGCTAACCTTTTACTGGGAACCATTGACCCCTTGCTGGCAGGACTTTCCGAAGAAGCCGCAAACATTGTGGATCCTGCCTATAATGTAAATCCGGCAGCTAACTATTATTTTATGTTTGTATCCACATTCTTTATTGCCGCCTTAGGTACATGGGTTACTGAAAAAATAGTTGTGCCCCGCCTTGGTGAATATAAAGGAGATGCCAAACCTGAAGAAATCAAAAAGCTTGATGATGATGAAAAGCGTGGTATGCGTTTTACACTGGTTGCATTTCTGATTGTTGTTATTTTGCTGGCCTGGAGTATGATGCCGATTGACAGGGGCTTCTGGGCTGATATACCCGGAAGCGGCTTTTTACGCGATCCCGTTACCGGCGGTTTGCTTCGTTCTCCATTTATGAGTGGTATTGTGGCCATTATTTTTCTTATTGCCGGTACGCTTGGTATAGTATACGGAATTGGTGCCAGAACCCTCAAAAGTAATGATGATGTTATTCTGGGAATGGGAAAATCCATGTCGACCTTAGGAACATATATAGTATTGGTGTTTTTTGCTGCCCAGTTTGTGGCTTATTTTAACTGGACTAACCTGGGGCTGATTTTTGCCATCAAAGGTGCTAATTTCATTGGTTCCCTTGGTCTCGGCCGCATACCTCTTATGATCGCTCTGGTGCTGATCTCTGCTTTTATAAATCTTGTGGTGGGCAGTGCAAGCGCAAAATGGGCTATTCTTGCACCCGTATTTATTCCTATGTTTATGCTGTTGGGGTATTCTCCCGAATTTACCCAGCTTGCATACAGAGTAGGGGACAGTGTTACCAACGTTATAGCTCCCATGATGTCTTATTTTGCCATGATTGTTGCTTTCTTTGAAAAATACGATAAAAAGGCAGGTATCGGAACAATCATTGCCACCATGTTACCTTATACCTTTATATTCCTTGGGGCCTGGTTACTATTACTGATAGTTTGGATACTTCTGGGAATACCCATTGGGCCGGGCGCACCCTTATTCTACGAGTTTTAAGTCAATAATTAACTGATTGTTGAAAAATAACATGGAGCCTGAAGCTTTTGCTTTGGGCTCTTTTTAGATTTATTGTTATATTTGGTTGGTAAATTGTTTAATTCTTTCGGTCAGAAGTTTTGCGTGGTGATGCCCCCTGGTTTAATTTATTCTGTTATGGTTCCGGTTGATTTTTCCCAACAGTCTGTTTGGGCATTATCTGCTGCAGCTATGCTTGTTAAAAAAAAACAGGGGATTATACATATCCTTTATGTTGTTGATTCACGCGTTGATACCGGAAAAGAAGCCCTGGAAAAGGTTAAGGTAGATCTTTATGAATTTGCCCAGAATTATCAGCAAAAGCTGGGTGTGTCAATTATTCCCAATATGGAAATCGGAAATGTTTTTCAGACTATTGGCGAAATTGCATTCCGGCTCGGAGCAAAAATGATTGTTATGGGTACACATGGCATAAAGGGTATTCAGAAAGTTATCGGAAGTTATGCAGTTCGGGTAATGCTGGGAAGCAAAATTCCAGTATTATTGATAAAAGATCGATTTCTTTCACAAAGCTTAAGCAAGATAATTATCCCTATTGATAACTCTACATCCTTTGACATAGTTATAAATAAAGTTATTGAACCTGGACAGCCTTTTCAGGGTTCTGTTTATCTTTTCAGCTTTCTGAGAGATATGTCATCTTTTCGAAAAAGAAAATTCATAGGTAAAACCGAAAGGGCTTTGAAAAAAATCATATCTGCAGGCTTTGAAAGTAAAAGTATTCTAATTCAAAATAATATTCAGGACTTTTCAGACGCCATAATTAGATATGCACAGAATATTAATGCCGATATTATCGCAATTCCTTTACAAACTAAAAACCCGGCAACAGAATTTCAGATATCTGACACAGCTTTAAATCTTATTATCAAAGCTCCGTTCCCTTTATGGATAATAAACCCGGAAAATATCTAAATGAATCTTTGTTATGATTATAAAAAATATATGTGTATACTGTTCATCCAGCAACCATATCGCTGACCATTTCTTTCAAGATGCTTCCAGTTTAGGTAAATATATTGCTGCTAATGGCTGGGGACTGGTTTATGGCGGAACTAATACTGGGTTGATGGGGCATATTGCTGACATTGTGCTCAAAGCCAAATCAAATGTTATTGGGGTAATCCCAAGGCATATTCAGGCCAAAGGAATTGAGCATAAACAGTGCACAGAACTGATCTTAACAGACGATATGAGTGAACGGAAACTGACAATGATTGCCAGATCAGATGTTTTTATAGCACTTCCGGGAGGCTTTGGCACACTTGAGGAGATCATGGAGGTTATTACACTCAAGCAATTGCAACTGCATGATAAACCCATAATCTTTTTAAATACTAAAAACTATTTTGATCAATTGGAAAGTTTTTTTGAACATATTTTTTTCGAAAATTTTACTGCAGGTAAATTCAGGCAGCTTTATTACATGGCACCACATGTAGATGCCCTGGCTGAATATCTGAAGAATTACCAAAGACCGCTTTTAACAGATAAATGGTCGGATTAATTGAAACGCAAACCATAATTTACTTTTCTCTGACAACTTTTTGCTGGAAAAGTAATCTCTGGTCTTTCTAAATGTAATTTTTTTATGTACTTTTCGAAATAAAAAGAGCTCTGTTAAATAGCTTCACGTTTTAAAATTAATTTTACGTAAAATGAAGACAGGTAAAAATAAAATCCTTGTAGCTATTGATTTTGAAGAGCAATCACTCAGTGCCCTGGAGCATTCCTTTGAGATAGCGCGATTGTTCGAAGCTGATCTTATTCTTCTCTATGTCATTGAAGTATCCAATGTATTTGGGAAATTACGTTCTCCGGATGATTATGTGAAAAAAATTATACAGCAAGCAAGAGAGAAATTTGATGAACTGGAGAAACTTGCCAGGTCTGCTACATCTAAGGCATCGATAAAAATTAGTGTTATAATTGAAAAGGGAAAACCCTATGATAAGATCATTGAAACGGCTGTGGATCAGGATGTAATAATGATCGTGATGGGCAAAAACAGTATTTCTTCATTAACCAGGAAGAATAAATATATCGGAAGTAATACTATGAATGTGGTTAGGGAAGCTGAATGCCCTGTAGTTACCATTAAAGAACATACCAAAATTCCGGGAAAGTTTTCCAGGATTTTATTACCACTGGATTTTACCCGGCAAACCAAGAAACAAGTTCAGAAAGCCATTGAGTTTGGGGGTTATTTTGGTGCCAGAATATATGTGCTCTCAATTGTTACAAGCGATAACAAAGTTGCAAAACTCCTTAAACAGGTGCAGCTAAATCAGGTGAAAAATGCTATACGGAAAAACGGCATAAGTTGTCACACCGAAAGCTTGTTTGCTGATGGTGAAACCGTTTCGGACCTGGTAATATCCTACAGCAGTAAAATTGATGCCGATCTGATTATCATAATGACTCAGCAAAAGAAAAGTTTTGTTAATTATTACGTTGGCTCAAATGCACAGGAAATAATATTTAACTCATCAATCCCAGTTCTCAGTATTATTCCCTCCGCTGAGTTTAAACCGGGAGTTGTAACATCTATGGTTGATCCGCTGGGATTGATCAGAAAAAGAATGGACAACGATCTTACAGACGATTAGCACCCATAAATTTTGATATTATCATATATCATAAGATTTTTAATTAAAGGGTTTTGATAAAAAGATTTATTTTTGCTGAAATGGTTTTATAAATGAAGCAATAATATTATTGATTCTTTAAAATATTCAAACTTTCTATTTATGACAACAACTGACAGAAATATTATTCTGGTTCCTACTGATTTTACACCGGTAGCAGACTGTGCCCTGGATCATGCCATAGAAATTGCAACACTTTTTGATCATAAAGTGTGTCTTTTGCATATAGTTGGAAAAAAAACATCATCTGAATACAGGGATCTGGTTCTTGATAAAATGAAAAAGATTGCCAAATCTAATCAGAGCAGAACCGGAATCAATATTACTTATAAAATTGCCGAAGGGAGCATCTTTGATGAAATAAGCTCCTCTGCAAGTGACTTAAAAGCTGAGTTTATTGTTATGGGAATACATGGGAAACAGGGAGTTCAGCATATTGTGGGCAGTTATGCATACAAGGTGATTTGTAGCTCTAAAATCCCGGTAATGGTTGTGAAAAAGAAACACCACCATGTAGGATATAATAATATTGTAGTTCCCATAAGTTTTAATGTTGAAACTGCCCATAAGATTAACCAAGCCATAAAATTTGCTAAGTATTTTGATTCAACTATCCACATAATTGGTGTGCTCCGCTCCAAAAGCAGTGTTTATAAAATCAAAAAAGAAGCTCTGCTCAAAAATGTAATGGATTTTGTGGAAAAAGCCGGTGCTAGAGTAAAGGCTGAAGTAATAGTAAGATCCGGAGCCGACCTCGATGATGAAGTTTTAAGATACTCACGTGAAATTGATGCCGATTTGATTATGATCGTAGCCGAACAAAGCGGCAGGTTTAATCTTGTTATGGGCCGTAATGATGCCGAACAAATTATTGACAAGGCTGATATTCCGGTGCTTACTGTTATTCCTGACCTCGAGCATGATGATGAAGATGATGACGAGTCTATGCTTAGTTCATTTTTCGATCCTTTTGGCATCATTGATAAACCCTGACCTCATCTTGTGACAGTCAGTTATTAATTCCTTACTTCTTCATAAAAAAATAATTTTCATGATCTCATTCGATGATACCCGTGTAGCTTTTGCCAATAAAACAACAGCCGAGCTCAGAAAGGCATGGTGGCTGTTTACTTTGGTTAGAAATCCCGGATTAGTCAGAGTGGGTTCAGTATCGCTGAAGATCGCAAACAGCATTCGTTTGCCTTTACGTTGGGTATTGAAGTCTACTGTATTTAAACAC
>SKVR01000074.1 GCA_007129355.1 Bacteroidales bacterium
TGCCCTTGAAATCCATATCAAGTCCGGCAACAATTACCCTTATACCCTGATCGGCTAGTTGTGTGCATACGTTGGGAAGCTCGGAATCAAAAAACTGGGCTTCGTCAATTCCAACAACATCAACATTGTTGGCAAGCAACAAAATATTGGAAGAAGCAGGCACCGGAGTCGACATGATTTCCCTGGCATCGTGCGATACCACTTTTTCTTCATCATATCTTACATCTATGGCGGGTTTAAAGATCTCAACCTGTTGGCGGGCAATTTTTGCACGCTTCAGGCGCCGGATAAGCTCTTCGGTCTTTCCTGAGAACATGCTTCCGCAGATGACCTCGATCCAGCCACGACCTTTTGATGTATCTATATCTTTTTCAAGAAACATGAAAGGGTTATTGGTTTTTCTTTGCTAATTTTGCAGGATTTAATTTTCACTTAACAATAAAGCAGGAAATAAAATTTCACCTGCAAAGATAAATTATCAGATACAATAAGAATCCTTTTTTATCGCTTTTTATTTCAGACATTCAAATACTCAATTTTTATGACTTTATCAGAAACCAAAGAAAATATTGTAAGCCTGCTTGAAAACATCATTAAAAGGACAGAACTGATTGAAAGGCAATCGGGGAGCAGAAACCTGCTTGAGATTGACCTGGCCATGGAAGATTTAAGATTGCTTTACCGGGAACTGAACCTTCTCAGAAAGCTTTCGGAAGATGAAAATCTGGCCGAAGCCCCCTTGATCAGAAGAGAGCGAAAAGAAGAAAGAGCGGATACGCCAGAACAACCCGATGTAAAACTGCAGGAAAAAGTTTCTGAGCCAGAGGTAATCAAACCCATAGAAAAAAAGGTTGAAGAGAAGCCTGTAGAAGCTAAGGAAGAACCAATGGTGAGAGCTGAACCCGAACCTGTTATGCATCAGCAAAAACAGGAAGAAGAAGTTAAACCTGTTCCAGAGCCTCGTGAGGAAATTAAAACGGAGGAAAACTCTGCTCCCAAAACCCAGACTGAAACTGTCGAGCCGGTCAAACCACTTGTTGGCGAAAAATTTTCCAGTGAAAAAAGCTCAATTCATGAACGACTCATTCAGATAAAAGAAGATAAAAGTATTGGTGCACGCTTGCAATACAAACCAGTGAAAAATATCAAGGAAGCAATCGGTATCAATGAGAAATTTCTTTTTATCAACGAACTTTTCAATGGTGATTTGAAATCATACAATGAGTCAGTAGAGAAACTCAATGATTTTCCATCCATTCATGAAGCATTCGAGTTTCTTAATAAACTTACCTATGAGTATCAGTGGGACGGACAAAGATCTGCCGATACTATTGAAAAATTCGCCAATCTGGTTCAGAGAAGATACATGTAAATTTTACTGAAAGTTAGTCTCCTGCCATGTCAAAGCTTTATGTAATACCCACTCCCGTGGGAAATCTTGATGATATTACAATTCGTGCCATAAAGGTGCTGGGGGAGGTTGATTTTCTGCTTGCCGAAGATACCCGTAAAACCGGAATTCTGCTTAAGCATCTCGGGTTGAATGTAAAGATGCATTCCCACCATGCTTTCAATGAACATAAAACACTTGGCGGTCTGATTGACAAGCTGCAGGCAGGCGCTATCATTGGTTTGGTAAGTGATGCCGGTACACCGGCGGTTTCCGATCCCGGGTTTCTGCTGGTTCGGGAGTGTATAAAAAACGGCATTGTTGTGGAATGCCTGCCGGGTGCTACGGCTTTCGTTCCGGCTCTTGTAAACAGTGGGCTGCCTGCTGACCGGTTTTGCTTTGAAGGATTTCTACCCGTTAAAAAAGGACGTAAAACAAGGCTGGAAAGTCTCAGGGATGAAACCCGTACCATGATTTTCTATGAATCACCCCATAAGCTGCTGAAAACCCTTGAAGATCTTAAGGATTTGCTGGGCGCTGAGCGCAAGGCAAGTGTTTCAAGGGAGATCTCCAAGATTCACGAAGAAACCATCAGGGGAAGCCTGCAGGAAATAACCAGTTATTACCAGACTCATACCCTCAAGGGAGAAATAAGCCTGGTAGTAGCAGGAAAAGAATAATGCAGATTGATTAATCGTCGAGTTTTAAAACTGCCATGAATGCCGATTGCGGTACCTCCACATTTCCTATCTGGCGCATACGTTTCTTGCCTTTCTTCTGCTTTTCGAGCAGTTTCCGCTTACGTGTAATATCACCACCGTAACATTTTGCGGTTACATCTTTTCTTAGTGCTTTTACCGTTTCACGTGCAATGATCTTTGCACCTATTCCGGCCTGAATGGCAATATCGTATTGCTGCCTGGGGATAAGTTTCCGGAGTTTCTCGCAGATCTTTTTACCGAACTCATAGGAGTTTGCCCTGTGAATCAGTGCTGATAAGGCATCTACCTGGTCACCATTGAGCAGGATATCGAGTTTTACCAAATCTGACTCGTGGTAACCGATAGGATAGTAATCGAATGATGCATATCCGCGGGAAATGGTTTTTAACCTGTCGTAAAAGTCAAAAACGATTTCAGAAAGGGGCATCTCAAAAGTAAGCTCTACCCTGTCAGTTGAAAGATAAACCTGGTTTTTGATATTACCCCTTTTGTCCATGCAAAGGGTCATAACAGTACCGATAAATTCTGACTTAGTAATGATCTGGGCTTTAATGTAAGGTTCTTCAATAAAGTCCAGAACGTTTGGGCCGGGCAAATCGGAAGGGTTATTCACAATCATTTTTTCACCCTTTTTGGTGTGCGCCCAGTAGGAAACATTGGGTACAGTGGTAATCACTGTCATTTCAAATTCACGTTCCAGGCGTTCCTGCACAATTTCCATATGAAGCATACCCAGGAATCCGCAGCGGAAGCCAAAACCCAAAGCGGCAGAAGATTCGGGCTCAAAAGTGAGGGATGCATCGTTGAGCTGCAGCTTTTCCATAGCGGCGCGCAACTCTTCAAAATCATCATTCTCTACCGGATAAATTCCGGCAAATACCATAGGTTTTACGTTTTCAAAACCCTGTATAGCTACAGTTGTACCCCCCTTAATATGTGTAATAGTGTCACCTACTTTTACTTCACGGGCATCTTTGATGCCTGAAATGATATAACCTACATCTCCGGCATAAATGGTTTTTTTGGGGAACTGTTTCATTTTCAGAACTCCCACCTCATCTGCATCATATTCCTTTTTGGTGGCCATAAACTTCACCAGGTCGCCTTGTGAGATTTGCCCGTTAAATACTCTGAAGTAAGCAATTACACCCCGGAATGAATTATATACAGAGTCGAAAATAAGTGCCTGAAGAGGTGCATTGGGGTCGCCGGTGGGTGGGGGAACCTTCTCTACAATGGCTTCAAGTATCTTATCCACTCCAAAACCGGTTTTACCACTGGCAGGAATGATTTCTTCCAGATCGCAACCTATCAGGTCAATGATCTGATCTGCTACTTCATCGGGCATGGCACTGTCAAGGTCCATCTTGTTGAGAACAGGAATAATGGTAAGATCGTGCTCAAGAGCCAGGTAAAGATTGGATATGGTTTGGGCTTCGATGCCCTGGGTTGCGTCAACAATAAGCAATGCACCTTCGCAGGCAGCAATACTTCTTGAAACTTCATAACTGAAATCTACGTGTCCGGGAGTATCAATCAGGTTGAGAATGTAATGTTCTCCCTCTTGTTCATACTCCATTTGAATTGCGTGACTTTTTATGGTGATTCCGCGCTCGCGTTCCAGGTCCATATTGTCAAGGGCCTGATCTTGAAAATCACGAACACTTATGGTGTTGGTCAATTGTAAAAGCCTGTCAGCCAAAGTACTTTTACCATGGTCGATGTGGGCAATTATGCAAAAATTACGAATGTTTTTCATAGCCTGCAAAATTACAACTAAAATCGATACCCCCGATTGTTTTTAAACGCTCCTAATGCAAATTTTCAAGGTGATTATTTGAAAATTTAAACTCTTTACTCTCAAGCCAAAATTGGCTTATCTTTGTACCTTTAATTTTTATGCACATGCAAAATAAAGCTGTGTTTTTCACGTATTTCTATACATGAACCTTTGAAAACTTACTCACACTTTTCTATGATACGAGGTATTACCCGGATACTGTTCCTGTCAATTTTTTCCTTTGCTTTTGCAGGTTTTTCCCAGGAAATTACGTTTCCCATTCATATTCATGATGGTCAGGTCATTGAAACCTGCTCGGGGTTTTTTGCCGATAGCGGAGGAGATACATTAACAAACTACGGCAACAACGAAAATTACTCTGTTACCTTTACTGTTGATGCAGACGAAGAAAATGACCTTTATCTGAAATTCAGTTTCCTGTTTTTTGATCTGGCCGACGGGGATTATCTCTATGTATATGATGGTGAAGATGATTCGGCTCCGCTTATTTTACAGGCATCAGGAAATGAGCTTGCAGACCAAAAAATATGGTCAACGGGTTCTTCATTGCATTTTCGTTTTGAATCATCACCCACAGATACAGCAGCAGGCTGGCTGGCCCGGATAGAATGTTTCAGCCTTTGCGATGCGTTTTATGCCTCTGTGGATACTGACAGCGGATTTTTCGACTTTTGTCCTGATATCCAAAGTGTTACCTTCTATGGCTCTGCCGGATATCTGGGTGGCGATCCGCAAGGCACAGACAACCAGTATATTTATGAGTGGAATTTTGAAGGTGAGATAAAACAAGGGCAGACAGTCAATCACAATTATACTGAACCGGGTGCTTATCCATTCAGACTTACTGTAACCGACCCGATGAATAACTGTGTGGCTGATACCCTTGAAACCGTCAGGATAGCCACTATTCCCAATTTTAACAACACAATTGCTTCTTCAGATACAGTATGCGCCGGTGAAACATTTACGCTGATCGGTAGTGCCAATCCTGTTTCATGGGCGGGTTTTCCCACGGTTGTAGATACGGTAGCATTTATTAATGAAGATAATATTTTTGAGTCGAGCCTGGTTTTCGATGTTTTTGAAGAATCGGCCCAGTTGGTTGTAACCGATGATTTTGACCGGATTTGCATCAATATTGAGCATGTTGACTTTGGTCATCTTATATTCGAACTGGAATGCCCCAACGGATCAGAAATTCTTTTGAAAGATATGGGGCTGGGAGGTGCGCATTTGGGTGAACCGGTTGTTCCTATCGACAATATCCCCGGGATTGGCTATGAATATTGTTTTAATACTTCGCCACAGTATGGTAGCATGGATGAAACATCCTTCCAGTTCCATGAATACCTTGATCAGGCAGGAAATTATTATGTAAATCAGCCCTATCTGCCTCCCGGCAATTACACTCCTGAAGAGTCATTTGAAGTGTTAATGGGTTGCCCGCTCAACGGAGAATGGACCCTGAGAGTTACCGATAATATTACCGGCACTTCAGGTCATGTTTTAGGGTGGAGTTTGTTCTTTGATGAAAAGTTTTATCCCGACAGCCTCATATTTACTCCTGAAATTGTGGAAGAAGTATGGTATGACGCAAACAATAACCCTCTTAACGGAAATCCTGTTTCGCTTACGGAAGACAACGAAGGTGAATATTTCTACACATTTCGTGCGTGGGATAATTTTGGTTGTGTATGGGATACAATAGTTAATGTAACAGTGTTGCCACTTCCAAGGGCCGAGATTGTTTCGGATCTTGAAATACCGGTTTGTGAAGGTGATTCAACTCTGCTAACGGTTGAACCCATAAATTATGGAGATCAGTTCGACTGGGTTTATCAATGGATGCTTGAAGGGGTAGAACTTGAAGGACGGATTTATGATACCCTCATGGCAAAAGACCCCGTAACTTACATGGTAAGAGTTACGGATATCATTACCGGTTGCTCCGATTTTTTTGATATTACTGTTTCAACCCAAAACTGCGATCTTGAAATCCCCAATGTTTTTACTCCCAACAACGACGGCATAAATGACCTTTTTGAGATAATCAACCTTGAGCATTACCCCGGGAGCAATATTGTTATTTACAACCGAAATGGGAGAAAAGTTTTTGAAAGCAACGACTATTATGGTAATTGGTGGGATGGTGGAAACCAACCCGACGGAACTTACTATTATGTCCTGACCTATTTGAGGCAGGGCGAAAGAAAGCAAACACAGGGGATTATAACCATTGTCAGGTAAATAATTAAATGGAGCATTTTTTAAAACCCGAATAATAGGAAAAGCCTTTTCTCTTTAGTGGAGAAAGGCTTTTCATTTTACGGGTAAATGATATCAAGTTTTAATTTCTCTGATGAATTACTAATTCTTTGGTATAGAATTAAATGAAAAAACAAAAATAATTTTTGCAGGTATGGCTTAAAGATTTATTTTTGAGCCTTCAAATTAAAACCAATCTATTGAATATCAATAAAACAATACTATGAGCGAAACTGATAAAGTAAAGAAGAAAGGCACTTTTCAAAAAATTCTTGATAAAGTTGAGGTAGTCGGGAACAAACTTCCGCAGCCGGTAACCTTGTTTGCGATCCTGATGGGAGTTGTATTACTTCTTTCATGGATTTTTGTCGGAGTAAGTGTACCAAAACCTGGAACCGTTGGTGTCACGGGCATACCTGAAGAATTTATCGTGGTTGAAAACCTGTTAACCAAAGAGGGTATTCAAAGAATCTTTACCAGCATGGTAAATGTGTTCGCCACCTTCCCTCCTTTGGGTCTGGTACTGGTAGTGATGCTGGGAATTGGTGTTGCCGAACATACAGGAA
>SKVR01000247.1 GCA_007129355.1 Bacteroidales bacterium
CATAATTACCTCACGTGAAATGAAAGGAAAACCCTTCATCTTTTGGTTTAAGGCATTCGCCGGCACATTTTTTTCATGGACAGGCCGCTTCCTTGTGGTTAACTTTCTTATTATGGCTTTTGTATCCGGAGGAGATCAATTTCTTATTTTTGCCCGACAACTGGTTATGTGGGTAATACTTCTCATAAGCCCCACTCCGGGTGGAAGCGGTGTGGCTGAGTTTGTTTTCAGCGGTTTTCTGGGTGAATTTATACCCGCAGGCCTTACTCCTGCATTGGGGTTAATGTGGAGAATCATTAGTTATTACCCCTATTTGTTCATTGGAGCTATAATATTGCCTCACTGGCTGAAAAGGGTTTATGGGAAAAAGAAAGAAAGTGAAATTCAGCAAGACATTCACAATGATATTACAAATAAACCTGTTTAGATTTTACTTCAGATAATAATTCTGCTGTTGAAAATCTGAAAAAAATGTTAGGTTTGCATTTTCCTAAATAATTTGTATGTCCTGGGAACACATTATTCTGGTTTTGATAACCGGGATTATTTGCGGTATCATCAATACCCTGGCAGGAAGTGGCTCTCTTATAAGTTTGCCCATTCTCATGTTTATAGGACTACCTCCTCATGTAGCCAATGGAACCAACCGTATCGGAATACTTTTTCAGAATATAGTCAGCACTCTCAATTTTAAAAAGCAAAAAGTCCTGGATGTAAAAATGGGCTGGAAAGTTGCCATTCCCAGTATTATAGGATCCGTTTCCGGTGCTTTTATTGTGCTTGAATTAAATGAACGGGCAGTTGAAATCGCCGTTGGGGCCGTATTGTTTATCATGCTTATACCCCTGTTTTTGAAACCACGTAAATGGCTTCACGGAACCCATCCTGAAGAATTATCATCAAACTACATTTTAAGGTTTTTGATATTCTTTTTTATTGGAGCCTATGGCGGCTTCATACAGGCTGGTGTAGGAATATTTCTGTTAAGTGCCCTTGTGCTTAATGCAGGCTATGATCTGGTTAAGGCCAATGCGTTGAAAGTTTTTATCAATCTGATATTTACACCCTTTGCACTGGCTGTTTTTATAATCCAGGGTCAGGTTGATATTGTTGCCGGGTTAGTTCTTGCGGTGGGAAATTCAATTGGTGCATATTTTGCAAGTAAATATGCTGTTAGCTGGGGTGCATTATTCGTAAAGTATGTTTTGATTATTGTAATTCTTGGGGCGGGCACAAAGTTGTTGTTCTTTCCCTGATCATTTTACATAACCAGAAGCATACTTATTTGCTTCTCGCATTTCTGAAAACGATATTAATAAAAGCCCTGAAAAAGTATTTAACATCTGTGCACCACCCGCATTGGGCATAAGTCTCCAGATATCTCTTTTCAGATTCAATGATTTCATCAAAGTTTTTGGGCATATCAGCATAATAAGGGGGCACAAGCCCGGGGCGATAGTTGTTGCGGATATTCAATAAACTTTCCGGATAAAGGCTTTGAAATTGCTTGCTCAGCGGTCTTACTCCCACCAGTTTCAAGTCTCCCTTAAGCCAGTTATAAAGCATAGGAAGCTCGTCAATCCAGAACCTGCGGGCAATCCTGCCAAAAGATGTAACCCTGAAGTCATCTTTAAATTTACCACCATTATCCAAATGATTCTTTTCATAAACATATTGTTGCAGATATTCAGAAAACGGATACATAGTGCGAAGCTTGTATACTTTAATGGGCTTACCGTCCTTACCGGTTCGTTTCATACCAAATACGGGCCCATATGAAGGAGAATTATCATATACCGGTTTTTTAACTTTTCGGGCTACGAAGTAATATAGATACCCGTGTGTTTCTTCATGCAAAACTTCAAAACCACATGAATATAAGCGACCAAGTGTTTCAGCCCTGCTTATGATACGATTGCGGCCGCCCGTTAAGGCAAAGTATATTTTTTGGGTTACAGGAAGCTTTGGAAAAACACGCTTAAAAATGTAATCTCCAAAAACATAAAGATGATTTACTATTCCGGGAAACTTATTCAGAAGTCTCTTATGTCTTAACTCCAGCGTTTCAGCACAGCCAATAAAAACAACATCTCTTTCAATGTTTTCATTAATGGTTTCAAAAAACTTATTGATCCGTCTTACATCATTTATTCGTCTTAGATTTACCAAAGCACGGGTTGTTGATCTGTCAATTTTGTTGATGTTGAAGATGGAGGTGGTAGAAAAAACCTGGGTGGAATGATCATTAACATTTACAAAAGAAGTAATCATTTCAAATGCACCAGGCCCGGCTTCATCATTGATGCTCCTTTCGATTCGTGTAAGCTTTGTTTCAGCCTGCTTAACAGGGATATCCAGCACATCCCTGGCAAAAACATCATCTTCTACAAACCGGAACTGTTTCTGATTATCTTTCATAAATTTTCTTGCTCCATATAATTCCTTTTATCCCAGTTGATCCATTCAATGAAACATCCTGAAAAAACCAAGTTTACTGCAAATGTAAGCTGATAAGTGTGCAGCTTTTTAGGTGTATCACTTAAATGTTTCAGGCAAATTTTTTTAAGCCAGTTGTTTTACGTGATTTTCAGGAATTTGTATTTCTACAGATTGATTTAACTGTTCAACTCTGAGCACTATTTTTTTTCTGTTATTGTAATGAACCAGTTCCGCCCTTAGTCCCCTTAAAGGGCCTTTAATAATTTCAACTGTTGCACCTTTGGGTATTTTTTCTGCAAGTGGTTGCGAATTAACATCAGAAGATAGAATCCATTTAATATTTTCTATCTGCTTCTTCGGTATTTCCACCGGCTTCCCATCAAAGCTTACAAACCTGATGGCCCCGGGTACAGTTAATATCTTATACAAATCTGCGGCTTGCGAAAAAACAAAAATATAAGAGCTGAAAAGCGGAAGATCGACCCATTTTTTACGGTCGCTCCACTGCCTTATAGTTCTTATCAGTGGAAGATAGCATGCGATGCCCCTTTCCTGCATATACTTTTCTGCCTTTTTTTCAAAACGAGGCCGGGTATACAATGCGTACCATTTATATGTATTCATGTTTTCCAAAAAACCCGGCAAAGGCAAAGTTTTTTAAATTATTACCTTTGCAATTTGAAACCGGACTTCGGAGACGAATTTAAAACTTATTAAAGTGTTTCTGTTATTGCAAAAACAGGACTTATCAACAATTGTGAATTACCTCGGCCTAACAGGCTAATTTTATCTACAAAAACTACAGAATGAAAACATCTGTGCAATTTGGACTTATTGGCGCATCAGGGTATATTGCGCCACGCCATATGAAAGCAATCAAAGAAACCGGAAATAACCTGCTGGCAGCTCTTGACCCATTCGATAGTGTTGGTATCATTGATAGTTACTTCCCCGATGCTGACTTTTTTACCGAACCTGAACGGTTCGACAGGCATATGGATAAACTTCGCCGCATTGGAAGTAAAACCATGGATTATGTTAGCATTTGTTCGCCCAATTATTTGCACGATTCACATATTCGCATGATACTGCGCAACCAGGCTCATGCCATTTGCGAAAAACCTCTTGTACTAAACCCATGGAATTTAGATGCACTGGCTGAAATTGAAAAAGAAACCGGCAAGAAAATCTTTAATATTCTTCAGTTAAGGCATCATCATGCCGTTGTGTCGCTCAAAGAAAAAATTGATAAGGGTCCGGAAGATAAAAAATACGACATTGACCTTACTTACATTACATCCAGAGGTTCATGGTATTTCTATTCATGGAAAGGCAATCAGGAAAAATCAGGCGGAATAGCTACCAATATTGGTGTGCACTTTTTTGATATGTTGACATGGATTTTTGGCGATGTACAACAAAACACCGTTAACCTGAGTGCAAATAATAAAGCTGCAGGTTTCCTGGAATTGGAAAAGGCAAGGGTACGATGGTTTTTAAGTGTTGACAGAAATGATCTCCCAGAAGAAATTGCATCAAAAGGTCAGTTCACATATCGCTCTATAGTAGTAGATGGAAATGAATTTGAGTTTAGCGGAGGGTTTACCGATTTACATACTATTAGTTATCAGAACATTTTAGATGGAAAAGGATTTGGGCTTGAATGTGCAAGGCCCAGTATTTCAATTGTTCACGATATCAGAAACATGGATGAAGTAGGACTGAAAGGTGATTTTCATCCCATGGCAAAACGCTAAAATACTTCTTTTATTCAAGGGGTTCCAGCATCGATGCTATTTCCTCGCGTTGGTTTTCAAGCCAGTGTGGCAACCGAAGAGAACTTCCCAGATTTTCTAAACCTTCATCAACTGTAAATCCCGGTCCCGATGTGGCTACTTCAAACAGAACCCCTCCGGGTTCTCTGAAATAAATCGAACGAAAATATTGCCTGTCCATAACGGGTGAGGCTGAGAACCCTCCTTGTATAAGATGATTTCGTATTTCCTGCTGACTTTGTTCATCATTTGTTTGAAATGCAAGATGGTGGACGGTTCCCGCTCCGGGCAACTGATTAGGAGATGCCGGAAGTGATAGCAAATCAACGAAATGACCGGGTTTGCATTCTCCTGAATAAAGTCGGACCCGATCACCTGTGTTTTCAAGTATCTTGTGATTCATATGCTGCAGCAAAAAATCAAGCGATGGATCAAAAGAACCATAACTAAGCTCAACACTATAAAATCCCTTAATAGAGTGCTCTGCGGATATACCCGGAGTTTCCCACCCAACTCGTTCATCCTGAGAATTGGCGATGAGTTCTATTGACATTCCATCAAAATCTTCAAGGGTTAAATATTCCTCATTGAATCTTTTAAACGGGCCACGGTAATTTATCTGAAAGGTTCTGAATCTTTTTCTCCAGAATTCAACAGAGTTTTCACCAATAGAAAACAAAACGGAACTCATGGATCTGTTTCCTGCGCGTCCCCGGGATATTCCTCTGAAAGGGAAAAATGTAAGTGCTGTACCGGGATTTCCTGCTTTATCACCATAGTAAAGGTGCCATGTATCCGGACTGTCATAATTAATGGTTTTTTTTACAAAACGCAGTCCCAGAATCTCAGTATAAAACCGCACATTGTTTTTCACACTTCCGGCTATAGCCGTTACATGATGCAATCCGTTAATAAGTTTGGTTGACATAATGGAAAGAAATTGGTTTTATGCCTTCAGTAACAAGTTATCAAAATATATTGTTCAAGGCTTGAAACACTAACATTTACTTCTCAGATGTCAGATGGGTCGCCAGGTAAGGAATGCGGAAAGCATAGGGCAAGGATTTAACCAGTGCCGCAAGGATAATCGGAAAAAAAGCAGAGTTGAAACCCTGCGGAATCAAAGGCCAGAATATGAGCATTGCCAGTGAAAGAACCGATACAATCCTGAAGTACAAAACCCCTGTATTTCTGTTATGATGGTAGTCCGAAACCCATATATAATATAAATGGGTTGGAATAGCCCATAAAATATTTAAGTTTATTTTGGAGGTAAGATGATCCGTAAAAAACCAGAGAAAAAGAATAACCAAACCGGTAATTCCCAAAATTGAGAAAAAGATTTTATCAAATATCCGGGATGTGCGTTGGTTGATGAAACTCAGAAGCGCAAGGATGAAGACAGCCCAGAATATTTTATCGGGAGTAAAGAACCCGGCAGGGCTTAAATGTATGGTTTGTTGCAACAATACTCTATGTTCTGATACCAGGGGCCTGCCATCGCTGTGTTGGGCAAGGGCAAAGGCAATGAGCATTTCATCGGGCAAATACATAAAATCCTGCACTGTGGCAACTTTATCTGCAGGTAGCCCCAGTGCAAGGTCAATTCCGAAGGTACTCCAGGGCATGTTAACCAGAAAGGGCTGAAGCATATCACGAAGACTCCGGAATGTTTCAAAAGATGGCTGGTATTTAAAATCGTAATCCAGCTGGCTTCGAATTTCTGCAAGATATTCGGGTACTATACCCGGATATTCAAACCATTGTATATCAAGGATATCATCCGCCACATCTCTTATTCGTGTTGCACAATTATCGTAAAAAAAGTCATATTGGTAATAGGCATTTTCCGGAAGGCTGTTTACCATAAGAAAATTGAACATTCTTTGTTTTTCAATCTGCTTAAGATTGAGTAATTGTTCAAAAATGGCTCTGCCGTCATAGCGATATTCTGCCACGAAATAATCCATGGGGACAACAGAAAGTTTATACAGTAATTTTCCTCGCACAAACTTTAGGTAGAAGTTAGGGGTATCAAAATCAAAGGTTCCGTAATTGAAAACAAGATCCAATTTCTGGTCCGGATCCTTAACCCTTACAGCACTGTGACCGAAAACAGAATAAAGCTCATCGCCCGGACTTGCGGTTAACAATGTTATTTGGGCATCTTCCGACAATGCAGGCGTGAGTGCGAAGGTTGATTTTGTGAAAAAAAGGTAAGAAAAAAATAATATGATAGGAAAAAGACGAAAAATTCGCATTTGCATATAATTTTAATAACGTTTGATAACCATCGAAAAACAATTTGCAAAATTACACTTTTGCAATATTATTGAACAGCAATAAGATTAAATATGTGTTAAAGTTTGGTTGCATTGGGAAGGCATTGATTTTTTTACAATGAATTAAAAAACAAAAGGAAATAATTTCTATCTTTGCAGCCTGAAAATTTGAACCGTTTTGTCAACGTCCAAATAAAAAATTTATTAACAATTAGTTGTTAATAAATTTGCCCGAATTAAAAATTAG
>SKVR01000151.1 GCA_007129355.1 Bacteroidales bacterium
ATAAAGGCATAAATCTGGCTCCGCTGGGTGGCGATACCTTGCAGGACTTTGGTTTTGACCCGGTTATTTATCCTCAACTGGAAGGCTCGCTCATTATTTACCTTACCATATTGGTTATTCTAACCGCTTTATTAACAGGCATTTATCCGGCTTTTAAAGCCATACGGCTGCAACCGGCTGAAGCAGTCAGACCCAATTAAATTTTGATTTGAATATTGAAAGAAAATAAACTTCTAAAACAATAACCCATGTTTAAGAAAATTATAATACTCATTTTTGTAACTACTACCCTTTCTGTATTTACAATTTATGCCAGTGAAAAGGAGAGCAACATTTTTGAGAGTATGTCGTTACGCGGCTATATCAAGGCCATGCCAGGCATGCGACTTGACAGGGATTTATCCGATCCCAATTTCGAAAACCTGATCCACAATCGCCTGAATTTCCGCTGGAATATGACCGACAATTTACGGTTTGTTGCAGAAGGCCGAAACCGAATCTTTTATAACAGCATGTTTGATGACTTCCCAATGTTTGCAGATATTCTTGATATTGATGACGGTCTGGTGGACCTCTCATGGGTATGGATGAATGAAGGCGCATGGATAGGTCATTCGGAAATTGACCGGCTTTACCTTGATTACAGACATAACAATCTGCAGATAAGAACCGGCCGGCAGCGCATTAACTGGGGTATCAACCTGGTGTCAAACCCCAACGACCTGTTCAACACGTATTCATTTTTCGACTTTGATTACGAAGAACGACCCGGTGCTGATGCTTTAAGAGTCCAGTATCATACCGGTTTTGCAGGCAGATTGGAAGTAGCTTACAGCCCTGCCAAAAGAGCCAGGAGTAGTGTAGCTGCTTTCCTATGGTCAACCAATTACAAAGGCTATGATTTTCAAGCAATAGCCGGTTATTACAAAAACCGTTCAGCTTTAGGTATGGGTTGGGCCGGCAATTTTGGTGGTGCAGGTTTTAAAGGAGAAGCTACCTGGTTTTACGATCTTGAAGAAACCAACGGCAACCGCAACAGCAACCTGGTTGCTGCCACCGGACTGGACTATATGTTTGGCAGCGGAACTTTCGCATTGCTGGAGTTTCTTTACAATGGTGGTTATAAGCCCGTTGAGAATATATTTCTCATGCTCGACCAACCCTTATCGCCCGATAACATCATGTTTTCCGAATATGCCATTACCATGAGCCTGCAACATCCGTTCACCCCGGTTTTCAATGGAAGTCTGGCTGTCATGGCACTGCCTGATCAGGAATCATTTTTTCTGATGCCAAGGGCAGGATGGTCCTTGATGACCAATCTGGATATGGATATCATTTCACAGATTTTTCTTGGAGGAAGGAATACGATTTTCAGTGAGGCAGGCTCAGCCTGGTATATGTCTCTAAAGTATTCTTTCTGAAAAAAAAAGCACAAAACCACATTAACCTGATGAACCGAGCCATGACAATACTATTGACACACACGCGGATGATTATTTTCGCAACAAGGCAAAATATGCAATATGGTTATGGTTGGCGAGCTCTCTCGCTGAAAAAGCGAGACAGGCTATCTGACCGACTTAATAAAAATTTAAACAGATGAAAAATGAATCCCACGTTTACAAATACAAGGAAAAAACAGTGGCCGGAACAACCAGACCAGCAAAATGAAACCATCATCAAAATAAATGAAGAAGGAAAAGTTTTTCAGGCATTAATTCGACTGGTCATCATCTTTATCCTGCTGTTTTTAGTGCTGAACACTACAGCAGAAAATTCCGGTAAAAAAGCTCATGAACAGAAGATTGCGGTTGTTCTGAGTGGCGGCGGGGCCAAAGGTGTGGCTCATGTGGGTGTTCTCAGAGCACTGGAAGAAAACGATGTACCCATCGATTATATTGCCGGTACTTCTATGGGTGCTATAGTAGGCGGGCTTTATGCAGCAGGGTATTCTCCTGACGAGATAGAAGACATTATTACATCTGAAGAGTTTCTGCAAGCTTCAATGGGCAGAATGGATAAAAAATACGATTTCCCGTTTTACAGTAACGAGCCTTCACCCAGCTGGATTACTCTTAAGGTAAGGGCTGAACAATTTGGCCGCTTCCAGGATGTGATCAGGGAAAACATACCTACCAACATGATCTCACCGGGGGTGATGGATTTCCTGTTTATGAAATATCTCAGCCCCGCTTCGGCAGTGGCAGGTAATAACTTCGACAGCCTTTTTGTTCCTTTCAGATGCATTGCTTCAGATATTACAAACAAAAACCCTGTTGTTCTGAGAAACGGATCGCTGGCAGATGCAGTTAGAGCTTCCATGACTTTTCCCCTGTATTTTAAACCCATTACAATTAACGGGGTATTAATGCTAGATGGAGGTATGTATAATAATTTTCCTACAGATGTGGTTATGGATGATTTTGATCCTGACTTTATCATTGGTAGTGTTGTGGCATCAAACCCGGGAGAACCTTGCATTCATGACATTTTTTCGCAGCTGGAAAATATGCTTATGGCAACATCAAGTTATACAATTCCAGCAGGACCGGGTGTTATTTTATTTCCAAAGGTACCCGACCTGAGTGTAACGGATTTCAGCAGAAACGATGAAGTTTTTCTTGCTGGCTATGAAGAAGCCCTTGATAAAATGGGCTACATAGTATCTATGCTCGCTGATAAAAGACTCAAACAGGAAGTTCAATATAAAAGACATCAATTCCGGCAAAGATTCCCCAAAGAAGTCGTTTCTGAAATCAATATTATCTCAGGCGAAACCGATGAAGGAGAATTTGCCCGATCGTTTATTATGGCTGATGCTGACAGCATATCATTGGAAAACCTTAAGGAAAATTATTTCCGGTTGTTGTCAATCAACAAATTCAACCATATTTACCCCCGATTGGTTTTTAACCAGGAAAAAAACAATTATGAGCTTCAGCTGGAGCTTATTAAGAATCATCCAATTACTCGAAAAATCGGGGGTAATATTTCATCAAGATCCATTAACCAGCTTTTTGGTTACGTGTCGTATGAAAAGTTAGGAAAAAATCTGTTTTCTTTATACACCAATATGTATATTGGCAATTATTATAACAGCGGGAAACTTGGTGCAAGATTAAATTTCTTCAGCCAGGTTCCGTTTTACTTACAACTGGAATCTTCACTCAGCCGATGGAACTATGCCACCGGGAATGTATTTATATTTGAAGAACAGAAGCCTTCCTTTATTATTCAACGCGAATTTTTAACCGATTTTCGTCTTGCACTTCCTGCAGAATTTAAAGGAATTTTTGAAACCGGGATGTTTATCTCCAACCATATTGACAGGTATTATAACACATCCGTTTTCTCCCGAACCGATACCACAGATCAAACCCGACTTCAACCAAGGGGTCTTTACCTGAATTATACGTACGATAGAAGAAACAGGCTTCAATACCCCACCAGAGGGTCATACTTTAATGCCGGTGCAAGGCTGATTTCAGCTCATGAGACTTATGAGCCGGGAAATACTTCATTCAACCCCAGCAGTTCAGAAAATATTTTAAACTGGTGGGAAATACTCCTGAGATGGGAGAACTTTTTTACATCCAGACAACAGGTGCGTCTTGCCTTTTCCACCGAATTATTTATATCAAACAGGCCGTTGCTTACCAATTACAGTGCAAGTAAAATCATGGCACGGCAGTTTAGTCCCTTCCCGCTTGCCGAAACCAGGTATCTTGATGCATTCAGGGCAAACCAATATGCCGCTGGAGGTTTAAAGGCTCTATACATGCTGGGACGAAATACGCACTTTCAGGTGGAAAGTCATGTTTTCAGGGCTATGAGAGAAATCATTCCCGGTATTAATCATAGTGCCGATTACAAAAACTGGCTTACAAAACCTGTATTTATGCACAATGCTGCCCTGGTATTCCATACGCCTCCCGGCCCATTAAGCATAAGCACATCCTATATACAGGGAGAAAACGATCCGTGGGTATTTATGGTCAATTTCGGTTTTATACTCTTCAATCGAAAAACATTTTAAGGTGTACAAAAGTGAACATTGTTGTTTGGTGACGTACACATTTTTTGTGTAAATGTCTTTTCACCTATCTGTATATCCCTGTATTTGAACTTTTTACATCCTTTGGCTCACCTTTTGATTGAGATAGTACAGCATTTGTTTTCAGATTATTAACCACAAAATCTCCATAAAAATGAAACGACGGATTCTCTTTAAAGTATTTATTTTAATTGCAACACTAAGCTTGTCTTCCTGCTGGAAAATGGATTATTTCCCATGTGCGAGTCCAAAGGGCGCAAGTGTTGAAGAATACAGATATACAGGCACATTTGACGGTATTAACCTTCGGATGCAGGCCAATGTTTTTGTGAATATCGGCGAAGAGTATTCTATAACCATTCTTGCTGCCGAAAATATTCTTGAACTGATTGAAACCAAATCAACAGGAAATACACTCATTATCGATAATTCCCGTTGTTTAAGAACCCGAAACAATGACATTAGAGTTTTTATTACAATGCCTGAAGTAAACCTTCTCAGGGTTGCCGGATCAGGAAATATCCTTGTTGACAGCTACTTATATGGTGAAAGTATGGCTGCCGAAGTTTCCGGTTCAGGAAAAATTTATTTTTCAGGTGAGTTCGACCAAATCAACAGCTCAGTTTCCGGTTCAGGTGTAATAGACATGACCGGAAGTTCACGGGTCCAGAACTCTCAGATTTCCGGTTCAGGAAAAATAGATGCATTGGAATTGGAATCGAAGTTTGTAGAAGTTCGAATCAGTGGATCCGGGGAAGCATGTGTAAATGCTGTTCAAAAACTTGACGCTATAATTTCAGGAAGCGGAAAAGTTTATTACAAGGGAAATCCCTCGGTAAACATCAATATTTCCGGTTCGGGCAATCTATATCATCTGCAATAGGTTTCACAAATTACTTTTCAATACCCGAAAACTCTTATCATATCAAACCTTTATGCCCTTGCATTGAAAAAACACAATGCACAAGGGCATATTTTTTTTAACTTTGATGCTTGTTTTTGTGATATATCAAGCTCGCAGTTTCAATTAGCGCGAGAACCAGGACAAATTTTGATTATTCGTCGCATTCCAAAACAATGTCTGAATTTAAAGTAGTTGTAAAAATATTCCGGGTTCCCGGATTTCACTTAAAAATTAATTTGCTATGAAGAGAAACGTAATTTTTTTATTGGGATTAATGCTGGCCTTTCAATCCTGCGGACAAGGCAGTACCGGCAGCGACCAGGCTCAGGAAGTTACTGAAGACCTTGCAAAAGTGGCTTTAAGCACGCCCTACGGTGAAATAATAATAGAACTTTTCAATGAAACACCCCTGCACCGAGATAACTTTCTGAGGCTGGCAGAGGAAGGTGTTTACGATGGTACGCTCTTTCACAGGGTTATCAATGCATTCATGATTCAGGGCGGCGATCCCGATTCGAAAAATGCACAACCAGGGATGCAACTGGGAACGGGTGGCCCTGAATATACCATACCTGCTGAGTTTGTGGAAGGCAAATACCATGAAAAGGGTGCTGTTGCTGCCGCCAGGCAAGGTGATCAGGTTAACCCTCAGAAAGAATCGTCCGGATCACAATTTTATATCGTGCAGGGAAGGGTATTCAGCCACGATGAACTGGATGTTCTTGAGCAAAGATCAGGCAGAACCCTTACAAACGAGCAAAAAAGAATTTATACCACTATCGGTGGAACCCCACATCTTGATGGCGAATACACTGTTTTTGGAAGAGTTGTGGATGGACTTGATGTGGTAGATAGAATTGCGGAAACAGAAACCGATCGCTCAAACAGGCCCATTGAAGACATTGCCATTTCAGTGCGTATACTTGATTAAGATTTAAAACCCTGATGGAAGAATATTTATGTTAGAAAAAATTAATGAATTACTGAAAGAAGTTGAAGAATTCACCACCGACTCTTTCGACGCGGCCGAAGAATTTCGCATCCGGCTTTTATCTAAAAAAGGGCAAATAAGCCTGCTTTTCAATGATTTCAAAGCCCTGCCCGCCGAAGAAAAGAAACTTGTGGGGCAGCAACTGAATAAACTCAAGGAATCAGCCCTTAACAAGGTAAATGAAATAAAGCAGCGGATTGAGGAGCAAAAAATGCAAACCTCAGGTTCCGATAAATACCCCGATCTTACACTCCCGGTTGATTTTTCAGAAACCGGAAGCCGACATCCCATTTCCATCGTAAGAAACCAGATCAATGGTATTTTTGAGAAAATAGGGTTTGTTATTTCTGAAGGTCCTGAGATTGAAGATGACTGGCATAACTTCTCGGCATTGAACTTTGCAGAAGACCATCCTGCAAGGGATATGCAGGACACCTTTTTTGTGGAAAAAAACCCTGATATTGCTTTGCGAACACACACTTCATCAGTACAGGTAAGGGTAATGAACAATCAGAAACCCCCTATACGGACCATTTCTCCGGGCAGGGTATTCCGCAATGAAGCTATATCGGCCAGAGCGCATTGTATTTTTCACCAGGTTGAAGGACTGTATATTGACAAGGGTGTTTCCTTTGCCGATCTGAAGCATGTGCTCGACCATTTTGCACGCGAATTCTTCGGGCCGGAAACATCAATCAGGCTCAGGCCATCCTACTTCCCCTTCACTGAGCCCAGTGCTGAAGTTGATGTCTCCTGCCCTTTCTGCAAAGGTA
>SKVR01000046.1 GCA_007129355.1 Bacteroidales bacterium
ATGCATCGCCGAAGCAACCACAATCGGGAACAGGATCAGTTAAGGCAATGTATAACGTAAGGGGTGTGAAAAATGCCATAAACAGCAATGCCCCCCAGGCACTCCAGCGCATTTTTATGCCCAGCAATATGGTAACACCAATTACAAATTCAAGCCCGCTCATCAGAATTGCCATTGGCAAAGCTGTGGGGAAAAGCCATTCAGCATTGAATGCCAGGAAATAATCCTGGAATTTATATACCGAACCCAGCGGGTCAATGGCTTTTACAAATCCTGAAAATATAAAAACTGCTCCGAATATTATGCGTGAAATCCAGAGAAAAAATGTTCTGAGGTGTGATGAGTTCATAACTAACTTCTTTTTTGTGAGAAATAGATCGCCTTAAATAACGCAAAAACTTGTGTAAGGTTTATTGTGCATTCAAGATCCAGTTTTCCAGTGTAGCCGGAGTAGGAATTTTTCCACTTGCCATCAGTTTGCCATTGATCATAAGGCCGGGAGTAAGAAGTACCCCGTTTTTTATGATTTCGTTCATATCCTGTTCTTTCCTGATATGGGCAGTTATTTCAAGTTTAGCAGCAGCATCGCGGCAGGCTTGTTCAAGCTGTTCGCATCTTTTACAACCGCTTCCAAAAATGATAATTTCCATGGTTTTTTACTTTTTCAAAATGCGAATATACAGAAATTAAAAAAGTTCGATTATTGGTGATTATATCGCACCATAAATCAACCCGCTTATTGTGGCCATAATCACGACCAGGGTAATAAATACAACTGTTTTTTTGGTACCAATCACACTATGGATTACCAGCATATTGGGAAGTGATAACGCCGGTCCGGCAAGCAGTAATGCAAGAGCAGGTCCTTTTCCCATGCCGCTTGCCAGCAGCCCCTGAATAATAGGAACTTCCGTTAGAGTAGCAAAATACATAAAAGCACCGAAAACGGAAGCAAACAAGTTTGCGAAAACTGAATTTCCACCTACCAGTGTGGCAACCCATTCATTAGGGATTATACCTTCGCCACTTTCAGGCGAGCCGAGCAGGAATCCTGCTACCATAACTCCGGCAAATAACAGGGGAACAATCTGTTTGGTAAATCCCCAGGTTGACCATAGCCATTCGCGGGGTTCGCCGGGTGTAGCTGCGGTTATTATACTTAAACCAATAAAAGCTACTACGAAGGGCACCAAAGGATTTCCGGGCACCAGCAACCAGGCAATAATTACTGCGGTCGTTGCAATAGCCACATACCATCTGTTGAGTTTTAATATGAATAAAAGGGATGCGACAAACAACACTCCGAAAATGGCAGTAATGGTCCATTTATTACTCCATAGCCAGAACCATGCACCTTCATCTACATCGGGCCTGCCCCAGTTGGCAAAGATCAGAATGAAAACGAGCACAAAAAAGTGGAAGGAGGTCTGCCACATGGGTCGCGATTCAGGAGGTGAAGGAAAATTCATGGCTTCCTCTGCCCTTTCTTTTTCTTCCTTACGGAAAATAAAAGCCATAAGCAAACCGATGACAATAGCGAAAACCACAGCACCAATAATTCGGGCAACACCCAATTCATACCCCAGGATGCGGGCCGTAAGAATGATGGCAAGAATATTTATGGCCGGACCAGAGTACAAAAAGGCAATGGCTGGTCCTAAACCCGCGCCACGTTTGTGAATTCCTGAAAACAAAGGCAAGATAGTGCAGGAGCAAACTGCCAGAACCGTTCCGGATACCGATGCTACCAGGTATGATTTCCATTTGGTAGCCTGTGCTCCGAAATATTTCATTACGGCTCCCTGGCTTACGAATACTGCTATTACCCCGGCAATGAAGAAAGCCGGAATCAGGCAAAGCAGAACGTGTTCCTGTGCATACCATCTTACAAGATAAAGGGCTTCATAAATGGCATCCATGAACTGTGCCTTCTCCAAAGGGAGAAAGTAGGCAAAGAGAAAAAAGGCTATTAGCCAGAACAGTATTTTGATCTCTTTTTTCGTTTCCATTTAAATACAAATTTTGTTTTAACCAACACCCATAGTGTTGACATTAGTTTATTAAAAATATACGGTTATGATGTAATAAATTCCTACAATGATGAATACAACGGCAGCAATTCTGCGAAACCAGTATTCAAAAGTCCGGATTTTGTTATAAAAACTTCCCACACCTGAAATACTGAAAGCCAGCAACCAGGCAATGATAATAACAGGCAGGCCGGTTGCAAGGGCAAAAACCGGTGGAAGTATCAAACCTTGTGCATTCCCTAATGTCATGGGAATTAACATACCAAAGTATAACACTCCGCTATAGGGGCAAAAAGCAAGAGCGAAAACAACTCCCAGAATCAATGCACCCCAGGCACTCCCGCTACGGGCCTTTCCGGCAATCCGATCGGTAAAACTCATACCCTTACCCCATGGCAACTGAAACCTGATTACATCAAGCATAAAGATTCCGATAACCAGCAACAAGGGTCCTAGGATTAATTCGCCGTAAGTAGAGAAGAATGCTCCGATTTCAAAAACTCCGGCACCGAAAAAAAGTATTACACCCAGAAGACTGTAACTGATAATCCTTCCAAGCGTGTAAAACAAACCATTGTAAAAAATACTGCGTTTGTTGGCAAGATCTTTACTGATATATGCAGTGGCTGTGATATTGGTGGCGAGCGGACAAGGGCTTATGGAAGTCATAATGCCCAGGATAAATGCAGAAAGAATGGGAATATTTGTACTGTCGAGCAGATTATAGAAAAATTCCATTAATATTTTTTTTTAGAGGGCCTTTTCAATTGTATTTTTTAAGATTGATGCAAATCTGGATGCGTCGCGCGATGCATACCGGAAACCTTCGGCAGTCAGATCAATAATTGTTTCACTCCTTCCGTTTTTCTCGCAAACCAGCAAGGTGGGACCAAAAGCATAATATTTTTCTGCAAGAGCCCTATTTTCGGGTTGATCTACATTTAATATGTGAAACCCCAGCTTCCCATCTGCTATCCCTTCCGAAAAAAGACCTTCAATAGTTTGTTTTGTTACATTTTCCAGATTAACACATAAGGTACAGCGCATCCTGCTGTGAAAGTAATAAACATCAACTTTTTTCTCTGAATCAATCATTAAATTTTCATCAGTAGCGAGTTCAGTTTTTGATGTGACTTCATTATTTCTACTTTTATTTTCAGAGCAAGAGAAAAATAAGAGAGAAAAGAAAACGCCCGCTAAAACGGGCATATTCCTGGTAATTATCTTTATAAATTTCATGAAAACCGTATTATTTATTTTTTTCCAGTAATTCTTTTAGCTCATTTTGAGAAGGAACTCTGCCGCTGAGTACAACTTTTTCATTAATTACAAGTCCGGGTGTGCGCATAACGCCATAAGCCATAATATTCATTATGTCCTCTTCCTTTACAACATTGGCATTAATATTCATTTCCTGAACTGCTTCACGGGTAGCTTTTTCCAGATTTTTGCACGAAGCACAACCTGTTCCTAAAATCTTTATTTCCATAGTAATTAGAATTTACGTGAAAAATCATCGCAAATTTACGATGATTAAATCATTCACCAAATTTATTGAAGAAATTTTTCAATTAATTTTCTGGCAATTTTCCAGTTTTCCTGGTTGATGCAATATTTTACACGTGGAGGGGTAATATTGCCCTGTATCAGACCGGCATCCTTCAGTTCCTTCAGATGCTGAGAAACGGTAGATTGCGCCAGGGGTAGTTCCTGCACTATATCATTACAGATACAGGTATCGCGGTGGGCAAGTAATTTCATAATGGCAATGCGGGCAGGATGTGCCAGGGCCTTTATATAACGAGCCATGAGCACATCTTCCTGATCATAGCCATTTTCAATAATAGTTTCTTTTTTCATTAAATAATTTCTTGTCCTGGCAGTTTTCAAATCCGCTTTGGTTTACTATCCGAAATAAAGATTTCCTTTATCTCACCCTGGGAGCAGCACCTTTGTTTACATTGGATCCGAAAGGTTCTTCGGCGGCCTGTTCAGCCACTTCGCCTGTAATCCGAAATACTTTCGTCCCATCAGGGTCATTTGACATAATACTTATAGTTCTGTTGATTCTGTGCGGACGGGGCGCCAGCCGAAACTCAGCTTCTACAGTGCCCTTTTCTCCCGGAAGAATGGGCTCCTTAGTCCAATCTTTGATCCTGGTACCACAGCAACCTCGCACATGTGAGAGCAGCAGTGGTTCATTCCCTTCGTTTTCAAATTCGATTTCCAGTTTTACAGGTTCAAGTTCCTGAATAAATAAAGTACCCAAAACCTCAGATTCTTTCTCAAATTTGAGCTTTGCTCCTTTTTTCTCCTGAGAAAAAAGACCCGTGCTTATAAATACACAGAAAATCAAAGCGAGAGTTCCTCTGTAATACAAACTGTTCATAACTCTTAGATTTAGATTTTTACTTTTATGGCCGGCAAAATTGATTTTTCTTCTATGAAAGCAACCTTTTTGCTATCATAAAGTTATGCAATATCTGTTTTTGACAATCGCGCAAAACACTTAAAAAAATCTGCACTTTTCACGGTAAATATCAATCCGTAAAAAGGGATGACTTACTTGCCTATTGCAACATCAATCTGCTCTTTTAATCCATTGAGGAATGCTTCTTCATTTCTGGCATGGCGGTATGCAAAACCCGTTAAATTCGATGCCTTTTCTTCTGTGCCGTTCTTCACATTCAGATACAAAGCAGTACTCACAACCCTAAACTTCTGAGCCACTTCGCGGTTTTCTTGCTGCTCAACATTCACAATACGGAAAACTACCTCTCCGTTTTGCATCTCCTGGGTGTAATAGGTTTCCATCGTTTTTTTGGCAAGATTTTCTATGGCACGGCAAGGACCACAGCGACGGTTGCGGTGAAAATAATAGACTTCAACCTCAGTTACCTCAAAACTGTGCTCTGCTAAAAACTCTGCTTCTTTTTCAGCATCTGTACCTGCCATTAAAAAACCGGATAAAAGGAAAAAGATACCCGGTAACAACATTTTTTTCATTTTTTGTGCTTTTGATTATTAAAGAATTATTTCTCTTTTAAAAGTATTACCGCAAATTTACGATAATTCTATATTATGCAAAGAAAAGCGTAAAAGTATTCGGGCGTAATGGATACTACCCCGCCCGGAAAGCAAGATAGCCGGCAATTTGCCGGCTATCTTTTTTTCAACAATGAAAGAATAACTCTTTATTAGTAAGCTTCATTTTGAACCAGATTTGGATTTGTATCTATTTCCCTTTGAGGGATGGGTAGTACTTAAAAAGATGCAACCCATTATTAAAACAATTAACTGTTTGTTCCTATTGGATTTTTAATGATACGGCCTTTGTGCCTGCCTCAGCCCTGATATGAAGGATATAAATTCCGGCAGGCAGCCCGTCAACATTCATAGTCCCTTTCATTTCATTTACCACAATGGTTTTTACAAGCTGTCAGGTTATGTTCAGCAACTGTACTTCAGTAATAACCTGGTGGCTTTCGAAAGTAACCATGGTGCTTGCAGGATTAGGATATACTTTTAAACCTTCCAAAGGATCAATAAAATCTGCTGAAACTTCAGGTTCAAAAATAGCATGAACAGTAGTGTTTGCTGCAATATTTGAAAGGATATAATTTTTTTCTGCACATACGCTTTGTCCGTTCACCTCCAGATCGGCTATTCTATGTCCTTCATCGGGGGCAAGCTCAAATGCAAGGATGCTTTGTGGTATAAAATACGCTATCGATATCTTCGCTAAAAAAGTTAAAATCTTCAATAATATTCAAATAATCACTACCTTATGACGTTTAATTTAAACAGTTTAGGTAAATCAAAACCGTATTACGACTTATGCTGCATTGTCGGTTTATGCTCATGAATAGATCTTCTTATGCCAATCCAAAAAACACTCATTCTCCTTTTACTCACATTGCTGATCATTCTTTCTGCACGCATATCTTTATTGGCAGATAGCCTTTCCTTGCAAAACCAAGCCATTATAGAAACTTTGGGTTATTTCAGCACTAATTTCCCGGGACAAAAGGTATATCTGCACACGGATAAAGAAACCTACCATATTGATGAGGCCATCTGGTTCAAAGCCTATGTAACTGATGCAATGTTCCATAAGCTTGATACGCTTTCAGGCAATTTGATTGTGGAGCTTATCAATAGCCGAGGCAACCATATACTGCGCAATATTTTACAACTTGATAACGGAACGGCACACGGCAGCTTAAACATACCGGATTCGCTACCTGATGGCAACTATACTTTACGGGCTTACACTAACTGGATGCGTAACTTCGGAGATGATTTTTATTTTCACAAAAACCTGTATCTTCATAATCCTGATGAGGCAAATTATATTGGGTGGAGAGATCGCAGAAGAAACCGGCACTTTAATAGAGACCTTAAACGTAAAAAAGAGGATTTTCATTTTGCCTTTTTCCCGGAAGGGGGCACCATGGTTTACGGTATTGAAAGCAAAATAGCCTTCAAAGCTACGAACGCTTTGGGTCAGGGAAAATTAGTCAGTGGCCGCATCGTTGATAATTCTGGCCGGGAAATATCAACTATAAAAAGTATTCATGATGGCATGGGGCTTTTTTCTTTTACCCCTTTAAAAGGCAATACATACAAGGCTG
>SKVR01000021.1 GCA_007129355.1 Bacteroidales bacterium
ATCTTGCCAGTGAAATTTACTCGGCAGATGGTGAGCTATTGGGAACTTTTTACATTCATAACCGCTCCAATATTGAATACGAAGATTTATCGCCCAACCTGTAAAGGCTCTTCTTGCAACGGAAGATATAAGATTTCATAATCATTCAGGCGTTGATGTCAGAAGTATTATGCGCGTTATATTCCGCAATATCATAGGAGGACAGCGAAGTGCAGGTGGTGGAAGTACACTGACACAGCAGCTGGCCAAGAATCTATTTCCACGGCAGGAGAGTCCATCCACTATGCAACTGGTTATCATTAAGCTTAAGGAATGGGTTACTGCAGCCCGTCTGGAACGCAATTATACCAAGGATGAAATCATTGCCATGTATTTGAATACCGTTGATTTTGGCAGCCATGCATTCGGTATCAAATCGGCAGCAAAAACCTATTTCAACACATCACCCGATTCGCTCAGAACCGAAGAGTCGGCCTTACTGGTAGGCATTTTACAGGCCCCAAGCTGGTATCATCCGGTAAGGAACACCGAAAGATCTCTTCAAAGAAGAAATGTTGTACTGGGCCAGATGACAAGATATGGCTATATAACTCCCCAGGAATTTGATTCGCTCCGTGCAGTCCCTGTTGATATGTCCAGTTTTTCGATCCAGGACCAGAATACAGGGCCGGCAACCTACTTTCGTGAGTACCTGCGTAATGAGCTTACACAATGGTCAAGGACAAGGTTAAAGCCCGACGGAGAAAACTACAATATTTACAAAGACGGACTGAAAATTTATACCACCATCGACAGCCGCATGCAGCGCCATGCTGAAGCAGCCGTGGCAGAGCATATGGGTGGATATCTGCAGAAAGAATTTTTTGATCACTGGAGGGGTTACCCAAATGCTCCCTTCGGTGCCGATCTATCAAGAGAAGAAGTTCAACAGCTCATGAATAACTCTATGCGACGCAGCGACAGATACCGCTATTTGCAAAGATTGAATATGCCTGAGGACTCCATCAGACTGAATTTTAACACCCCTGCCCGCATGAGAGTTTTCACCTGGGAAGGTGAAAAAGATACCATCATGACACCCATGGACTCCATAAGGTATTACAAACATTTCCTCAATACCGGACTTATGGCAGTTGAGCCACAGACTGGGTTTGTAAAAGCTTATGTGGGTGGAATTGACTTCAGGCATTTTAAATATGATCATGTAACCCAGAGTAAACGGCAGGTTGGTTCTACTTTTAAACCATTTTTGTATACACTGGCCATGCGTGAGGGTGAATTCGGACCCTGTTCAAAAGCACCCAACACACCCGTTTCCTTTGAACTCTGGGATGGCTCCATCTGGACACCCAAAAACGCAACCGACAGAAGAGAAGGTGAAATGGTTACTTTAAAATGGGCTTTGGCTAACTCTGTAAACTATATTTCTGCATTTCTTATCAATCGTTACAGCCCGCATGCCCTTATCGATCTTATTGAAAGGCTCGGAATTACCAGTCATCTTGATCCTGTTCCGGCCATTGCACTGGGAACTCCTGATATTTCAGTTTACGAAATGGTGGGTGCCATGGCAACTTATGCCAACAAAGGTGTTCATATACAGCCTCGCTTTGTCACTCACATTGAAGATAACAACGGTAATTTGGTTGAATCATTTAACGTTGTACAAAATGAAGCCATGAATGAACGCACTGCCTACCTTATGCTTGAACTCATGAAAGGGGTAGTGGAAAGTGGAACAGGTGTAAGGTTGCGTTTGCGTTACGGACTTAACAACCCCATTGCCGGTAAAACCGGTACTACCCAAAACAACTCCGACGGATGGTTTATCGGACTTACACCTGATCTGGTATCAGGTGTATGGGTGGGTGCCGAAGACCGGGGTATTCGCTTCAGAACCATAACCCTGGGACAAGGTGCCAATATGGCCTTACCCATTTGGGCCGAATTTATGACAAGATTGTATGAAGATGAGTCTGTTAACATTTCACAAGGTGATTTTGAACCACCTCTCACTCCCATGAATATTGTTACCGACTGCGACAGGTTTGAAGACGAAGAACCTACTCAAAGAGATATTTTCGATCAGAGTGTTTTCTGATTCTCTGATAACTTTTATAAACCCTTTTACTTTTGGTAAAATGTCCGGAAAGAAAATCCTGCTGGCATTTGTAAGCATTTTTGCTTGTCTTGCATCTTCAGCTGGCATGACAAACTCTGATCCCAAGAATGACAAATTCCTGGTAGTGGCTTACTGTGCTGGTAATGAAAAGGCAATTGATCAATATGACCTGAGCGGACTAACTCATATTATTTATAGTTTCTGTTTTCTGGAAAGCAACAGTATGATCATTCTTCGCCGGCTTTTATACGGTCGGCTCTCTGATTGGCTTCGCGAACCAGCTGGTTGGCGCGGTCATCGGCTTCTTTTTCCAGATTGTCGGCCCTTTGATCGGCTACCCTTATAAGTTCTTCACCTGTTCTTCTTGCAGCAGCTTTAGCAATGGGTCCACTGGCTTCATTTTCAAGCCTTTGAGCGTTGGCGCGTGCTTCACTTCTGATAGCATCTGCACCATTTTTAGCTTCACGGCGAATGTTTGTTGCCTGCCTTTCAGCTTCAGCGACAACCTGCTGTGCTCTCCTTTCCAGTTCTTCTCTTGCTTGCTCAGAAACATCATCAATTCTTTCGTCAACATCCTGGCGGATCTCATCAACCGCATCACGCACAGCATCCTGAATAGCATCCTGAACCTGATCTCTTAAGCCACCTGCTGTTTCAGCAAGACTAATGGAAATTCTCGGGTCACTAACTGTTCCGGCAATACCAACACCTACATTTACATTTTCAGACGGGGTTATATTCAAACCACGACCTGCTGCCTGGCTTATAAGATTATCAAGGGCCTGATTGGCAGCGCCGCCAAACTCGGCACGCGGAATTGAAAGTCCCATTATATAATTGATGGATTGGTCGAAAGAGTGGGTTCCACTAATGCGTGCGCTGGATCGCCCGAAATTAACATCAAAGGGTTGCACTTCTACCCCACCATCTTTAAACTCAAAGAAGATGAGTATATCCCTGACATCCCACTGACGGAACATATCGAGTTTCAGGTTATCTGCCAAACCAACCAGGGCAGGGCTGTTTTCCACAGTAACTGCTGATGACTGTAAACTTCCGCTACCCGCCAACGTATTAAGTAACGGATCAAGGTTCTGGTCAAGAAGTGACTGCAGCGTGAAATTGGAGGAAAATCTGCCACTTGCTCTTTCACCTATGGGCGCTATAATGCTGAATGTATTGAAGCTGTTGAAAGTTTTTTGAATATCAAAATTGGAGATGTTAAGCCCGAAGTCAATTTCCGGACGGGTTATATCACGTGCATTATAAGATCCGTTTAATACCATAACGCCATCCAGCATATTCATCCGCAAATTTTCCAGGTGGGCTGTCTGATCGGCAATCCTGATATTTCCGCGGGCATTGGTAATCTCCATATCGCCAAAAAGTATCTTTTCAAAATTTCCCTGCAACAAAAAATTGATATTTGCAGGAATTTTAATGGCAGAAAGCTCCATAGGCTCATCATCGGGCACTTCTTCGGGTTCTTCTGCCATAAACTGATTCAGGTTGAAAAAGGATGAACGCACATCAAAATTTCCACTCAGCATTTCATCTTTCATAACAAACCCCAGAATATTATCTATCCGACCGGATGCAGTAATATCGCTTTCTCCAATATTGGTTCTGAATGCTCTCAGTTCAGCAAACTGCGGAGAGAAGCTTAAATCAGCTGTCGAGATCTCAACCCCCTGTGGGAAAGTTTCACTAACATAGTTCATGTTGTTTAAGGATAACCTTCCGGTAAAAAGAAATTCATTGTAACGCTCATTTTCTATACTTGAAAGACGGCCTTTGGCTGTCATATCGCTTTCAATGACACCACTCAGAGATTCCCCTTCATCCAATGGATAAAAATCTTTCACCTGCCCCAGGTCTATTTTACCTTTCAGTGATGCATCAATATTGGGATCGGAAACAGGAGTCCGTAGATTCATTTTGAAATCGACAGGATTACCGGCCACATTCATAGTAAACCTGCTAACATCAACTACAGTCAGATCTGCATCATCTCCCGGATTATTGATTCTGGTGCTTATATTTACATCCGTAACAGCAGCCGGGAGATCGGGATATTGAAACATTCCGTTTTCAACATCGATGTTAATTCCAAAACCCGGAATTCTATTCTCATCGTATACCCCTTTAACATGACCATTAAATGCCATACTGCCTGAGGTTGTCAGCCCGTCATACTCCTTTGCATAAATGGCTGGAACAAGAGAAAGAAAGGACTTAAACTCTGTTTGGGGAGATGAAAAAGTAAAGTCAAAATTCATAGCTTCATCGGGCCAGGCAAATGTGCCTTCAAAAACGGTAATCAGGTCGTTTAAAATAAGGCGGTTGTCTTTGAAAGTAAACTCAAAAGTGTTAAGATTTGCATCAATATCAGCAGTTAAGTCTGCATAAACCCCCCAAAGGAAAGGGATACCTTCATAACTTACAAAAAGCGATTCTGCAGTTGTGTTGCGCACCGCAATACTGGTAAAATCAGCAGTAAAATCACCACTTAATGAATGATTAAAGTTTTCCAGACGGGTATAAAAATCAAAATATCTGTCATCATAAACAATATGGGAGTTGCGCACACGGAAGCTTCGGAGTGCAATTTTAAAGTCGAAGTCATCATCTGTTTCTGCAACATCATCCGAAGGAATGGCAATATCCCAGTTGGCTTTCCCATCTTCAAGCACCTTTAGAAGAAGGCTGGCATTATCAACCCTGATGGTCTTAATTTCGTACCCATCGCTTCCAAATAGGCTCATAAGATTTACTGAAATGAAGAAACTGCCCACATTGGCAAGTGTTTCACCCTGAAACTCATCAACACCTACCACAGTAAGATCATTGATGCGAATGCTGACATCGGGAAAGTTTCGCAGCAAAGAAATACGGAAACTTCCGAAATCAACCTGTGCATTAACATTTTCATTGATGGCAAGCTTTACCTGCTCAACTATCTTTCCCTGGAATAAAAAGGGAAGAGCGATCATTAAAACCAGTAAAACAGCTATGGTGATACCGGTTATTTTTAAAAACTTTTTCATGAGTTCTGATGTTTAGTTTATCCCTGCTGGTATTCGACCTTTTACAGCTTTATTTACAGTAAAATTATAACAATATTTGGCATATATCAAGTTAATAAGTTAAGAAGGCCTCAAGTCCTTGTCAGGCAAATCTGTCAGCGATCCTAAAAATCTTTAAAGTCGCTGATAAACAACTGAAATAGATATTTTTTCGTAATTTTGAGAGCGGAAAAATGGGAGCTTTTGCTCTTTGCATTTTATTCATTTAATACTTTCGAAGCATGAAGCTGACAAAAACATTTTTTAGTCAATTTATCCCTGTGTTGCTGCTTGTTTTCATGGCAAACAGTACATTATTTTCACAGGTAATCATTTCTGACCCCCTGCTCCCCACTGATGAAACCGAAATTACCATAACATTTGACGCCACAGGGACCGGACTTGAAGGATATACCGGCGATGTATATACCCATACCGGTGTAAACATTGATGGTGTAGGTAACTGGCAATATGTCATTGGCAACTGGAACAACAACAATAATCAGCCACAATTAACCCGACTAGAAACAGATCTTTATGAGCTCGTTATCTCACCTAATATACGGGAATTTTACAATGTGCCTGCCGGTCAGGTTATTACAGGCCTGGCTTTTGTTTTCAGATCATCCAACAGTTCACAACAAACCATTGACCTTTTTATGGATGTTTTCGAAGCAAGTCTTAATGTAGCTATCATAAATCCACCCAAAGGACAACCCATAACAGAAGATGGAGATGTAATTGAAATTCTTGCTGCAGCCATTGAATCGCAGGAACTTAAACTATTTATCAATGATGATGAAGTAGGCAGCACAACCGACAGCCAGATCACATTTACCTTCGACACCAGTGAATATGAATTCGGAACATGGCGGATAACTGCAACTGCATCTGATGGTACTGAAACGGTTCAGGATGAGAGCTATCTTTTTATCAGACCTGAACCCCCTGTTGCAGATCTGCCCCAGGATGTTCTTCCCGGGATAAATTACATTGATGATTCAACAGTTACATTGGTTCTACACGATCCACCCGCATTGAAAAATTACGTTTTTCTTATCGGTGACTTCAACGACTGGATGATAACCGAAGAATACTACATGAATGTAACCCCCGATGGTACACATTACTGGATCACTCTTTCTGATCTTACGCCCGACACTGAATATGGCTTCCAGTATTTTATTGATAATGAAATCAGGATTGCAGATCCTTATACCCATAAAATACTTGACCCATGGAACGACCAATGGATCTCCGATTTTAATTATCCAGATTTAAAGTCTTATCCGCATGATAATACCACAGGTCTTGTAAGCATCATGCATCCGGCAAGAACACCCTATGATTGGGAAATTACAGATTTTATACCTCCAGCCAAGGAAGACATGGTGGTATATGAGCTTCTTATACGCGATTTTGTTGAAACAT
>SKVR01000297.1 GCA_007129355.1 Bacteroidales bacterium
ATACGCCAGGAATACCCCATGGCTGAAGCCCGGCAGATTTATGCCCGTACAGCCAATTTTCCTGAAGGAGAATACCGGGTTTGCGTGCGCATAAAACTGGAGGAGGATCAGACACTGGTATCGGAAGATTGCAGGGATCACCAGGTAGTCAATCCCATGCAGGACGATATTGGAAGACCGGCAGATCAGGTTTCACAACATATACGGTTTTCTGGCAACAGTTACATTGAAGGATTTTATGCCAGTCAGACAAACCCCTTCCAGCAAATCCCGAGAGATTACATCAGGGCCGACATAAATTCTACAGTCTCCTTGTCTGTGCTTCCTTTTCAGTTCAGAGCATTTTACTCAACTGAACGTACCCATTATCTGCAAAACATGAATGCACTGAGTCTGCAATTTGATGAGGTACAGTTTAAAAACAATTTGAGAACACTGGTAACAGAAAGGGTAGAAGAAGATGAGCAACTCAGGCAATTGACAAATATCGGAGAATTGCAAAAACTGGCAGAGCTGGAGAGCATCGAAAGGCTGTCGGAAGATTCAGGCCTACAGGAAGAATTTGAGCAACTGGCTGATATGGATCAGTTGAATGAAGATCTAAGCAATATGAATATCACTGCCATTGTTGACAGGGCAAACAGCATAAGGCAATCAACCCGACAACGCGCCGTAGAACTGGACTATGAAACCCGAAGGACATATATCATTAAAAACATTGAAGTGTATGAAAGCCTGTTTTTTGAAGATTCGGAATCGGAAGAAGATCGTTTAATGATAATTGACAGCCTTAATATTTTGCTGGTGCAACTTGAACAACGAAGAGATTCGCTGGACCTTGTCGGTCAGGCTGATATAGAAGAACTGAATCAGCTTGAGGCTCAGATGCAGAATTATAACCGCCTCAAAACACGAGTTGAACAGATGCAGGAAATTGCTCAGAAAAAGGAAGAGTTTGAAAATCTGCTTTCACGAAAGGATGAGTTGATGAGTTTTAAAGAACAACTGATAAATGATGGCAGATTAAGTGATCTGCAAGAGTTTGACTACGCTTCACTTGCCGATCCGGGGGTTTTAAGGAGGAAGCTCAATGAATACAATTTATTTACGGGTGAAAGAAGATTGTTTTTTGGCGTAAATGAACTCGCTGTAGGAACTGTTTATCCTTACTACTCGCCGCTTATATTAAACGGTATCAAAATAGAAGGGGGCAATGTGATGGTAAATCCCGGCATTCTTCAAATAGGTGCTACCGCGGGTGTCAGCCGCAATGAGATGTTTCTGGGTAATGAACTTACAGGGTATCGTCAGCAATTTGTTGCAGGAAGGCTTGGGATAGGCAGATCATATGCATCAAATTTTCAAATCATGGCATTGAGAGCGGTTGATGATTTTGATGGTTTTCCTGAAACTACTGCTTTAAACCAGTTTACCCCACGAAGCAATTTTGTATTGGGCTCATCCATGCGGCTTCAGTTTTTCAAACAAAGATTTGTTATTGATGGCGAAGTTGCTGTATCTAACCACACCAGGGATAATACCATGCAACCCCTTGAGCTGAATGAACCGGAACTGGAACAAATACCGGATTTTCTGCAACCCACTTTAAGTTCAAGATACGGCCTGGCCTACAATGTGAACGCCACAATGCACCTCTTTAACCGATCCACCCGCCTGCGTGCTTCCACGCGAAGCATCGACCCGGCTTATTACTCCATGGGAGCACCATTTTTGAGAACAAATCTGATAAGGTATGCTTTTCTTGCTGAGCAAAGACTTTTTCAAAATCAGGTAACTGCAAGCATTGATTACAGAACCGACAGTAATCATGATATATGGGAAGGTTCGCCTGAAGTTTCGCTTGAGGCAATCAGTACTAATCTTCAATTGCGTTTTCGCCGGCTACCCTTTTTAAATATTGTATTTACCCGTCATGACCAGAAGTATGCAAGCATTGAAAATACCATTGATGCTTTGTCGGTTATAACAGGGTATAATTATGGAATAAAAAACCTTGGCCTTGCCACTTCTCTTACTTATAATTCCAGCAGTAACGAGAACCCGCTTGCCGCAAACTTTTTTGCCATGAACCAATACGTACTCACGCAGTCGGCATATTTCCCTTTCCCTTTATCATCAACCATCAGCGTATATTATATGGAAACGGAGTATCAGCAGGTGCAATCTGATATGATAGGTGGCGATTTTTCGCTTTCAGCAACATTATTCAGAAAAATGTTTACTACTTTGGGCATAAATTACCACAATGCTCATTTCAATGACAACCGTCTGGGTATTTTTGGAGAGATACAGTATCCGTTTTTGAATTATTTTTCATTCCGGTTAAGGTATGACAACAATTACTACAGGCATGATTTTATGGCACATCATGGCCGCATTAACGATTACATGTTGCGCTCGTCAATTCAAATGAACTGGTAGTCTTTATCCTGTGTTAAAAATAATTATAAAGAAGATTCCTGATTATTACCTGCCAAATTTGTAGTAATTTCGGGGTGTTTATAATGGTTTAAAATTCTCAATCCTGATACCTGGTTGAAATTATTACTCGCTATTTTGGTTACAGTTGGTTTTTCATTTGCTTTACAGGCTTCTGAAAAAGATAACATTCTTGTTTTTGATGGAAACGAGATTTCATTTATTTCCGGAACAGACACCTTGTTCTTAGGAGACAGAAAGCAGGGATCCTATATATCTGTGCAGATAAAGATCATAAATGAATCATCTGAAATTTTCCAGATAAGTAATGTAAGAGGAAGCTGCGGTTTGTCAATTCCTTCATGGCCAAGAAACGCCATTGAACCCGGAGAAGAACAAAATATTCAAATACGCTTTGATACCTCAAGTCCCGGCAACTATGCTAAAATTCTTACTATTCATTCCAACACCCATAATTCGCGGACTATCATTCCGGTTATTGCGGAGATAATTCCTTAACCGGACATCATTACATTTTTTTCAGCTATTCCGGGACCCAAACCTGTATTAACGGGCTTTTCAATTAAAAAATCTTTTAAGCGGTTTAGATTCAAAAATATTTGCAATCTTTGCCCTGATTATTCAATTCTCAAACAATCAAATAAAGCATAATTATGCCTAAAATATCAGATAAAGGCCGCATGATGCCCGAGAGCCCTATCAGGAAGCTGGTGCCTTATGCGGAGAAGGCCAAAAAGGCCGGAAGAATAGTTTACCATCTCAATATCGGACAACCCGATATTGCCACTCCCAAATCCATGATTGATGCCATGCACAATCTGGATATTCCTGTAATTGAATACAGCCATTCTGCCGGAATAATCAGCTACAGGGAGAAACTTTGCAAATATTACAAAAATCATGGCATTGATGTAAATCCGGATCAGATTATCGTAACAGCAGGGGCATCTGAAGCCATTTTGTTTGCGGTTCAGACTTGTCTGAACCCGGGTGATGAAATTATCATTCCAGAGCCATTTTACGCCAATTACAACGGATTTGCAACCAGTGCCGGAGTGAAGATTAAGCCCATTATTTCGAAAATTGAAACCGGGTTTGCGCTTCCACCCATCTCTGAATTTGAAAAGGCGATAGGGCCTGATACAAAAGCCATCATGGTTTGTAATCCCAATAATCCAACAGGTTACCTTTACTCTGCTGAAGAATTGGAAGTTCTTCGTCAGATAGTAATCAAATATGATCTTTTCCTTTTTTCGGATGAAGTATACCGTGAGTTTTGCTATGATGGTACCGTGCATCATTCGGTGATGAATCTGGAAGGAATTGAAAACAATGTTGTTCTGTTTGATTCGGTTTCCAAGCGATACAGCGCCTGTGGAGTGCGCATCGGATGTATGATTTCGCGCAACAAAGAAGTTATGGCAATTGCTATGAAATTTGCCCAGGCACGCTTAAGTCCGCCATCTCTGGGTCAGATTGCTGCTGAAGCTGCTATGGAGACTCCCGACAGTTATTTTGTTGAAGTTATAGAAGAGTACCGAAAGCGCCGCGATACCGTTGTGGAAATGATGAATAAAATGGAAGGTGTAGTTTGTCCCAACCCCAAAGGAGCATTTTATGTTACTGCCAAACTACCCATCGACGATGCTGATAAGTTCTGCCAGTGGCTGCTTGAAGACTTCAACCATAATAACCAGACTGTAATGCTTGCTCCGGCAACCGGGTTCTATTCCACTCCGGGAGCAGGTTTGAATGAGGTCAGGATTTCTTATGTTCTCAATGTGGAGAACTTAAAGAAATCAATGGAATGCATAGAAGAAGCACTGAAACACTACCCGGGAAGGACCATTTGATTCATTGAAGCTTTAATTATATTTTAAAAGGCTGTTCGTATGGGCAGCCTTTTGCTTTTACGGACAAATAAAAAGTTAATAACTACTGATTTTTTGTGGATAACTAACAAAAAACTTCCCCCGTTTTTTGTATATTTTTGAGGAAAGAACCTTAATTATATCTGAATGACCGAATTTACACATTTACACGTACATACAAATTTTTCCATACTTGATGGTGCAGCCAGGATTGATGTAATGATGAAAAAAGTTGCAGATTCAGGTATGAAATCACTGGCCATTACCGATCATGGTAATATGTATGGTGTAATGCATTTTACCCAGGCAGCCAAAAAGCACGGAATAAAGCCTATTATTGGCTGCGAAGTTTACGTTACCGATGGGAGCCGACATGAGAAGAAAGGTAGAGAAGACCGCAGCGGATACCATCTTATATTACTTGCCAGGAACAAAAAAGGTTATGAAAACCTGTCAAGAATTGTTTCTATAGGTTATCTTGAAGGTTTTTATTATACGCCCCGAATTGATAAAGAAATCCTGCAGAAATACAGTGAAGGTATTATAGCCAGTTCAGCCTGTTTGGGTGGTGAAATACCCCAGTCTCTTATGAATGAAGGGATGAAAAGGGCAGAGGAGATCCTTGAAGAGTTTCTGATGATATTTAAGGATGATTTCTACCTTGAGTTACAACGCCACGGACTGGAAGAGCAGGAGCCAGTCAATCAGCAGCTCCTGCAGATGGCCGAAAAATATAACCTGAAAGTTATTGCCAGTAACGATTGTCACTACATCAATGCAGAAGATTCCAAGGCCCATGATATTCTCATTTGCCTGCAAACAGGCAAAGACCTTGACGACCCCAACCGTATGCGATACTCCGGGCAGGAATATCTGAAAACTCCGGAAGAAATGGCGGAGTTATTCAGCGATATTCCCCAGTCTCTTGCAAATACACAGGAGATTGTTGACAAGGTTGAAGAATATGAAATCATGCGCGATATTCTTCTTCCTAAATTTCCGTTGCCCGAAAATTTTGATAATGAAGACGATTACCTTGAACATCTTACATATGTGGGAGCCGAAAAATTTTATAATCAAGTAACTCCCGAAATAAAGGAACGTCTGGATTTCGAACTAAAGGTAGTCAGGGATATGGGTTTTGCAGGGTATTTTCTAATCGTGCAGGATTTTATCAATGAAGCCCGAGAAATGGGCGTTGCAGTAGGACCCGGGAGAGGTAGCGCTGCCGGTTCAGCAGTGGCATTTTGCACAGGTATTACCAGCATCGACCCCATAAAGTACAATCTTCTCTTCGAGCGCTTTCTCAACCCCGAAAGAATTTCCATGCCTGATATTGATATCGATTTCGACGATGAAGGCAGGGAAAAGGTTCTGCAATATGTAATTGATAAGTATGGTAAGAACAGGGTTGCACAGATAGTTACTTTCGGTACTATGGCGGCAAAATCATCCATCAGAGATGTAGCAAGGGTATTACGTTTGCCTTTACCCGAAGCCGATCGTCTTGCAAAGCTGGTCCCCGAGAGGCCTGGTACTTCGCTGCAACAGGCATACAAAGAAATACCCGAACTCAATCAGGCACTTAAAGATCAAAACCCCCTCATTAGGGAAACCCTTAAGTTTGCCAATGTTCTGGAAGGCTCTAACAGGCAAACGGGTGTGCATGCATGTGGCGTTATTATTGGCCCTACCGATCTTATCGATTGTATCCCGCTTAGCACACAAAAAGATTCTATACTCCCTGTTACCCAGTACGATGGCAAATTTGTAGAATCAGTGGGTATGTTGAAGATGGATTTTCTCGGGTTAAAAACGCTTTCCATCATGAAGGAAGCGGTAAAAAATATTAAGGCCCGGCATGGAATTGATATTGATCCTGAAAAAATCCCCCTGGAAGATGAGGCTACCTTTAAACTTTACCAGAGGGGAGATACTATTGGTACTTTTCAGTTTGAGTCGGATGGTATGCGAAAATACCTGCGTGAACTCAAACCCACTAATATTGAAGACCTCATAGCCATGAATGCGCTTTACAGGCCTGGTCCCATGGATTTTATACCTGACTTTATCAACCGCAAACATGGTATTGATAAAACCATTTTTCCACATGAATGGCTCGAAGAAATCCTGAAACCCACCCATGGTATTATGGTTTACCAGGAGCAGATCATGCAGGCAGCTCAGATAATGGCGGGTTACTCACTCGGTGCTGCAGATATTTTGCGACGCGCCATGGGTA
>SKVR01000045.1 GCA_007129355.1 Bacteroidales bacterium
CTGGTGTATCAGCCGTCAGCTATGGTGGGGACATCGTATACCGGCTTTTTACCTGCCCAACGGAGAGATCATTGTGGCCGAATCTCCCCAAGAGGCTCTGGCCATTCTGAAGGAAAAATATAATGACAAATACACAGCAGCAGATCTGAAACAGGATGAAGATGTTCTGGATACGTGGTTCAGCTCATGGCTTTGGCCAATTTCTGTTTTCGATGGGATAAGGCACCCCGAAAACGAAGATATCAGTTATTACTACCCCACTGATGATATGGTTACGGCACCCGAAATTCTATTCTTCTGGGTGGCACGTATGATTATGGCCGGACTGGAATACCGCAAAGATATCCCTTTCCGCAATGTTTACCTGCACGGTATTGTTCGCGACAAACAGGGCCGTAAAATGTCGAAATCACTGGGTAACTCACCCGATCCGCTGGCTCTTATGGAACAGTATGGTGCCGACGGTGTGCGCGTGGGTATGCTTTTCTCTGCGCCGGCCGGTAATGATCTTCTTTTTGATGAAGGCTTGTGTGAACAGGGTCGTAATTTCTGCAATAAAATCTGGAATGCTTTCCGTCTTACCCAAGGCTGGCATGTTAATAGTTCTCTTGAGCAACCACAAAGCAGCAAAGTTGCCATAGAATGGTTTGAAGCCAATTTTAACAAAACTCAGGCACTCATTGAAGACCATTTCTCAAAATACCGCATTGCCGATGCATTAATGGCCATTTATAAACTCATCTGGGATGATTTCTGCTCCTGGTATCTTGAAATGGTTAAACCGGCTTATCAGCAACCCATCGATCAGGCCAGCTTTGATAAAACCGTTGAAATATTTGAAAAACTGCTTAAGGTTCTGCATCCGTTCATGCCCTTTATTTCGGAAGAGATTTATCAGCATCTCCGCACGAAAAATGCCCCTGAAAGCATTATGATCGCTCAATTACCGGAAGTAGAAAAATTTGGTAATAAGATCCTGCAGCAATTTGAATTCGCTTCGCAGGTAATCATGGCTATCCGCAACCTGCGTCAGGAGAAAAATATGGCCAATAAAGAACCTATAGAACTTCTTATCCGCAAAAATAACAATGACACTCCCGATCTTACTTTCGACAGCATTGTATTGAAACTTTGCAACCTTTCCAGACTGGATTATGTGGAAGAGAAACCCGAAGGTGCATTTAATTTTATACTAAAAACCACTGAATTTTACGTACCGGTTTCTCAGAATATTGACGTTGATGCCGAAATTCAAAAACTTAAGCAAGAACTCAAATACCAGAAGGGATTTCTTGCATCAGTTATGAAAAAACTGGGCAACGAGAAGTTTGTAAACAACGCACCAGCAAATGTTGTGGAAATGGAACAGAGAAAACAGTCAGATGCCCAGGCAAAAATCAAGGTAATTGAAGATCAGCTGAAAGCGCTAAAGGGCTAAGGTATTGGGCTATTAAATGATTCATTGAGTGCAGACAGCAGGTTGAATACTCCCTTATTTACCTTAACCAGGGGCAACCGAACATTGTTTTTAGCAAGTGCTTTAATCTCGAGTAAAGCTTTAACTCCCGATGGACTTCCGTCAACATAAATAGCTTCAATAATATCAAAAAGCTTGAAGTGGATATCACGGGCTTTTTCATAATCATTTTTCAAACAGTGTCTTACCATGGTAGAGAATTCCGCAGGAAATGCATTGGCTATCACAGAAATAACGCCGTCGCCCCCGATTGCCATAAAAGGAAGAGTGAGTGCATCATCACCTGAAATAACCAGGAAATCTTCAGGTTTTCCATTAATGATTCTGGAACATTGAGCCAAATCTCCAGATGCTTCTTTTACTGCAATTACGTTGGGTATTTCGTGAGCAATCCGTAAGGTTGTTTCAGCATCAATATTTGAACTGGTTCTGCCCGGAACATTATAGATAATAACAGGAACCGGACTTTCAGATGCCACAGCACGATAATGATTGAAAATACCACGGGGTTGTGGTTTGTTATAGTATGGACTTACCGACAATATAGCTGAAACGCCCGTAAAATCAGTATTTTTTATATCCGTAATTACTTGCCTGGTATTATTACCACCAATACCTATTACTACAGGTACACGTCCGTCAACAATCTCCAGTCCAAAATTAATGATAGCGTTTTTCTCGTCACTATTCAGTGTAACCGACTCGCCGGTTGTACCCATAAATACAATGTAATCAACACCTCCATTAATCTGGTAATCTATAAGATTTTCAAAAGATTTGAAATCAATACTTCCTTCCTTATGAAAAGGGGTTACAATAGCAACGCCTGTACCCCTGAGTTTATCGTTCGTCTGACTGGTCATTGTTAATCATCTTTAAATAATGAATGGTTTGTTTTATTGCTTCTTCCTGTGGTGTGATATCGTCTATCTGAATCATCAGATCATAAAGGTCAATGTGTTTATCATGATACCTGCCCACTTTAAAAGATGCATCGGAGAGTGCGTTGAGAAACTTCATATGAAAAAAATCTGATGGTGTAAAATCTATCAGAACATCATAATGGGCACCTATAAAATCTTTGACAGCTTTTTCCAGAGGTTTTTGATTCCAGGCAAAGCTTTTATATGTACAAAATTCAAATGATAGCTGCGGAAAACAATACTCTGGCAAATGTTTAGAATTAACATAGCCAAGAGTTTTTATTTTCTTTTTGTCAGCTTGCAACTCTTTAACCAGAGCTGTTATTTGCCGGAAATTACCTTCTGTGGATGCATCATATAAAATTCCAATGTTAGTGGCCTGTTTATATCCGAATGTCTTCTTTTTCCGCTTAAGGTTTTTGAGAGCCTTGCCCAAAAACCAATATCTGATGCTTTCTTTTAGTTTCCTGAACACGGTTAAATTGTGCTTTAATTACATGATTTTTCGTGAATTAAATGATTTCCCACCAAAACACCAAAATTAATCAAATTTGCTCATTGCATTTATAATTTCTCCTATATAAAAGCGATGATAATCCTTTTTGGGATACATTTTATGAATATCATTATCTAAAAAAAACTCCGGCTTGATATTGTCAAAATATATCTTCCTGCATTCCAGTACAATACGTGCCTGCTTAAAGTATACCGAACCACCAGGAGATGAAATGGGGTCAAGTGCTGATATATCCATTTTATTCATATCGCGTCCTGATTCCGTACCCAGCAGATTGAGTGTTTTCCTGAAAGAAGAATCAAAAAAGTTCAGGGTAAAATTATCGTGTTTCTCAATAAACTCATAGGTATACCTCTGTGGTCGTATAAATGCAATTGCAATGGGTTTATTCCATAAAATTCCGCAAGTACCCCAGCTCGCAGTCATCATATTGTACTTCTCAGCACTGCCGGCACACACCAGCATCCAATCCTTACCAATAAGTTTAAAAATGCTTTCATTTAGTTTATACGGATCTGTATCTTTCAGACTTTTAATCATAATACAAAAATATTTATTTTATTCCCCACTCAGATTACTTGCGAAAGTAGCCAATTTTCTGAAGAAATTAAAATAATCAGCTTAATTAGCTTTATCTTTAGATGATTTTTATGAATACCAATAGGAATTTATTATGACCATAAAAATTACTGTATTGGGCACGGGTACATCACAAGGAGTTCCTGTTGTGGCCTGCGATTGCAGGGTTTGTAATAGCACTGATCCGCGTGATCAGCGTCTTCGTACAGCAGTTTTGATTGAAACCCATGAGAATACTATCGTTATAGATGCCGGACCGGATTTTCGACAGCAAATGCTCAGAGAAAAAGTTAAGAAGCTGGATGCATTGCTCATTACCCACAACCATAAAGACCATACCGGCGGGCTGGATGATGTGCGGGCTTTTAACTGGGTATTAAAAAAACCTATGGAAGTTTTTGCCAGAGACAGTGTTTTAAAGTCTATCAAAAAAGACTTTGACTACGCATTTGGAGAAGAGAAATATCCAGGCGTACCTCAAATCAATCTTCATACTATTACAAACAATCCCTTCCATATTTTTGGCGAAAAGATCATTCCCATTGAAGCCATGCATGCCCAAATGCCCGTGTTTGGATTCAGGATCGGCAATTTTTCTTATCTCACGGATGCAAGCACCATTAAACCTGAAGAAATTGATAAGATGAAAGGGTCTAAATACATTATTATTAACTCATTAAGAAAAGAAAAGCATTACTCTCATTTCAATCTGGAAGAAGCCATTGAAATCATTCAATATCTCAAACCCGAAAAAGGCTATCTGACCCATATCAGCCATCAGATGGGATTATATGAAGAAATCAGCAAAGAATTACCGGATGGAATTGAACTGGCTTACGATGGATTAAAATTTCAGATTTAGGGTTTGAAATTTTCGATTTTAGATTTAAGGTTTTTGATTTTAAGTAAATTTTTACTTACATAAAAACCGCAATGACTTCAAATATAAACACTTTACTGCATTAAATTTGATACCATTGCGGTTGTGCAAAAGTTTGAATGGGTTCAGTTTCCTTAAATTTTTCTATTTATTCAGAAAATCTCTGAGCACATAGTGCAATATGCCGCCATGCTCATAGTATTTTACTTCAATCAGAGAATCAATACGGGCTAAAACGGAGAACTCCGTTTTTTTACCATCAACTGATTCGGCCATTACCTTAAGAGTTTTTAAAGGTTGCATACCTTCAGAAATACCCGATATAGAGAGTTTCTCTGTTCCGTTCAATTCCAGTTTTTCTGCGTTTTCACCTTGCAAATACTGTAGAGGCAAAACACCCATACCGATTAGATTACTGCGGTGGATACGTTCATAGCTTTCGGCTATAACCGCTCTGATTCCCAGCAGGCTCGTTCCTTTTGCAGCCCAGTCGCGGCTGCTTCCGCTTCCGTATTCCTTCCCTGCTAAAACCACAAGAGGATTGTTTTCCTTCCGGTAAAGCTGTGCTGCTTCATAAACGGTCATTTGCTCACCAGATGGAATATGGGTGGTAAAGCCACCTTCACGCTGTGCAAGCTGGTTTTTGATACGTACGTTGGCAAAAGTACCCCTTACCATTACTTCATCATTTCCCCTACGGGAACCGTATGAATTGAAATTTTTAGGCTCAACATCCTTGCTGATAAGATATTGGCCGGCAGGACTATGCGGGCTAAAAGCACCGGCTGGTGAAATATGGTCGGTGGTTATGCTATCGCCCAGTACCAGTAAGGCATGAGCTTTTTCAATATCTGTTGGGGGTAAAGGTTCTTCACTGATTTTCTTAAAGAACGGGGCTTCTTTAATGTAGGTTGAAGCATCATCCCAGTGGTATACTTGTTTAGATGGAACCTGCATCTGCTGCCAGATCTCATTTCCATCGAAAATCTCACCATAGCTTCTCTCAAAATCATCTTTTGAAAGCACTCTGCCCATAGTTTCCAGTATTTCATCATGTCCGGGCCATATGTCTTTAAGGTACACCGGATTGAGGTTGGGGTCATAGGCAAGAGGTTCGTTGATGAGATCGACATCGATCCTCCCTGCAATTGCATACGCAACAACCAGGATGGGTGACATAAGGAAATTCATACGTACCTGCGGATGCACACGTGCTTCAAAATTCCGGTTACCCGAAAGAACCGAGGCTACAACCAGCTCGTTATCATCAACAGCCTGTGCGATATGCGGTGGCAGCGGACCGGAGTTTCCGATACAACTTGTACAACCATATCCTACCACATGAAACTTAAGTGCCTCCAGATCTTCCTGCAAACCGGATTTAGTGAGATAGTCCGTTACAACCTTTGAACCCGGAGCCATGGATGTTTTAACCCAGGGCTTTACATCCAGGCCCAGTTCACGTGCCTTCCTTGCAAGAATTCCAGCGCCAATCATAACAGATGGGTTAGATGTGTTAGTACAGGATGTAATGGCAGCAATCACCACAGAGCCATCACTCAGGCGGAAGCGTTCATTTTTTACTTTAATTTCCACAGTTCTTAGACCTGCAGAATTGGTATCTGTTTCTACTTCCACATCAGCCGGTGTTGCTTTCTTTTCCTGCAACTGCCCTGTACCGCCGCCTTCTCCGGTCCATCGTTCTACCTCACGCTTATCGGGGTCAATGTATTCACGTTTGAAGTCAGATGCAAGCTGCTTTTTAAACGTTTCCTTGGCATCGCGCAATAATATTTTATCTTGAGGCCTTTTAGGACCTGCAATGGTAGGTTCAACCGTGTTCAAATCCAGTTCAAGAACCTGGGAGTAAGTAATTTCTTCATTTCCGGTTCGCCACAACATATTGGCTTTGCAATAATCTTCTACAAGTTTTATCTGCTCATCAGAACGGTTACTGCTGCGCATATAATCCAGCGTACGGTCATCGATGGGGAAGTAGGTAATAGTACAGCCAAATTCGGGCGACATGTTGGAGATGGTAGCCCTGTCAGGAACAGTAAGACCGTCGAGTCCATCGCCAAAAACTTCCACAAATTTCCCAACTACTCCATGTGAGCGCAATAACTGGGTAATGGTAAGTACCATATCCGTTGCTGTAGTTCCCAGGGGTAGTTTTCCGA
>SKVR01000241.1 GCA_007129355.1 Bacteroidales bacterium
CCATTCTGGTTTTCACCTTTATCGGCATGATTCCCAGAGAGGTTCCTGTAGAAGGACGAACCGTTATTAATATTGCTCTTTCACCTGATGTAACTACATTACAGGAAGTAGTTTTTATCGGCTACGGAACGGGAACCCGGCAAGACCTTACTGCGCCCATTACAACTATACGCGGGGAAGAAATCTCACGGCAAACCACAGCCAATCCTGCCCAGGCTTTACAGGGTAAAGTAGCGGGTTTGCAGGTTACCAACCGGGGCGAGCCGGGAAGTGAACCCCAGATCAGGATCCGGGGTGTAAGTACTGTGTTTGGCGCAGGTGGAGGTCCGCTGTATGTTGTTGATGGAGTTATTGTGGAAAATATCAACTTTCTCAACAATAATGATATTGAGTCTATGACCGTGCTGAAAGATGCATCTGCAGGAGCCATTTATGGTGTACAAGCTGCCAATGGTGTTATACTTGTTACTACCAAAGAAGGAAAGAAGGGCGATACACAGGTTAATTTTTCAACCTACACCGGTTTCCAGCATGCCACAAACATTCTTGAAATGGCCAATACTGAGCAATATATTGAATTGCTTAATCAACGGACAGGGCTGACCGGAAGTGGTAACTTTTTTGATGCGGCTGATTATCCGCACAGCACCAACTGGTACCAGGAACTCACGCGACCTGCAATAATTACCAGTCACGAGCTGAGCATTTCAGGTGGAACTGATAACTCATCCTATAGTTATGGTATCGGATATTTTTACCAGGATGGTATACTCAACACCCATAACCCTGAAAACAAGAACAATTTTAACCGCTTAAATTTCAGGGCAAAAAATGACTATTACTTTGATAATATCGATCTGGGTTATAATCTGATCTTTTCAAGAAACAATACCGTACCAGCTTATAATTATTCACTTTACCAGGCATTTGTTGCTCCGCCGGCGTTTACAGCGCGTCAGGATAATGATGAATGGACCGACCCAACTGCTCTGGGTTTTTCAGGACCTTTTGCAAACCCTATGGCAAGTGCATACTATCACGATGTTGTAAATGATGAATACCGGCTAATCCCCAGCGCTTATATTTCTGCAACGATTCTGGAATATCTCACATTCAGAAGCAGCATAAGTACCCGGCTTGCATTCGGCCAGGGTAAAGGCTTTAATCCCACATATTATGTGTCAGGTCTGCAAAACAATACAACCACCTCATTGAATAAGAATAATAATTTTAACCGCAACCTGCAGTTTGATAATACACTAGAGTTCAGAAGACTTTTCGGAAGCCACAATGTAAGATTCATGGTAGGTTCTTCGTTTCAGGAATATTTTTCCAACTTCCTTGGTGCAAATGCCTTTAATGTTCCTGATCTTTCAGCTGAAACCCAATATATATCGCTTGGAGATGACACCGGGCGCAACGCTTATGATGGCGGAGTCAAAACCAGGGTATTGTCATTCTTTTCACGCGCAAGCTACAGCTTTGAATCAAAGTACCTGATGACAGCTACCATACGGGCAGATGGATCATCAAAATACAATGACCCCTGGGGTATATTTCCATCATTGGGCCTGGGATGGGTCATAAGTCAGGAAGATTTTATGCCCGATACCCGTTTCCTGGATTATCTGAAACTGAGAGGAAGCTGGGGTCAACTCGGAAATAATAATGTACCGGCCAATTCAGCCATTATTGTAGGCAGCCCGGGGCCGGGAACCACAGGAATTTTCGGTGGCGATAACCCTATTCCCGGACTTACCTTCCAGACCGTTTATAATAAGTTCCTGATCTGGGAAACTGTTGAAGAATTTAATGTGGGTGTTGAAGTTTTCTCGTTTGATGAACGTCTAAGCTTTGAAGCTGACTTTTATAACAGAGTAACCGACAATGCTGTGTTTTTTGCACCTATTCCGGGTGTTGCAGGAACAAGTGAACTTCTTGGCAATAACGGTAAAATAAGAAACCGGGGTATTGATCTCTCATTAGGGTGGACAGGCCGAAGTTCTAATCGCGATTTTATCTATTCACTTACCGGTAACTTTTCAACCGTTGATAACGAAGTTCTGGAGATACGAAATGAGTCGGGGGTAATTTTCGGAGCCCTTACCAATGGTCAGTTCCTTACCCGCACCATGGTAGGCTATCCTGTGGGCGCCTTTTTCGGATACAATGTATTAGGAGTTTTTCAGAACCTGGGCGAAATCAACGGATATACAAGCCCCAACGATGTGGTTCTGCAGCCCGATGCACTTCCTGGCGACTTCAAATTTGAAAATGTTAATGGCGACGACAGGATTGATGATGCCGACAGGGTTATGCTGGGAAGCCCCATCCCGAAATTCACCTATGGCTTTACTGCTAATGTAACCTGGCGCCAATGGGATGTTGCAACTACCTTTCAGGGAGTATACGGCAATAAGATTTATAATGCAAAACGTACTATTCGTAATGTATTCCCCGATGCCAACTACGACCTCGACTTTTATGAAAATCACTGGACCGGCAGCGGATCTACCAATTCTTATCCATCTGCTGCCCTTACGCGCAGAAATATTTTCCCCAACTCATTCTTTCTCGAATCAGGCAGTTATTTCCGCATCAGGAATGTACAGATCGGATATACCCTGCCGGAGCGTGTAAGAAACAACTTAAGAGTCAGAACTATGCGGATTTATTTTTCTGCACAGAATCCGATCACACTTTTCGGATATAACGGTTATACCCCCGAAATAGGTGGTTCTCCCATTGCAACGGGTATCGACAATGACACATACCCCCTCAGTGCAACATACACCATGGGTATTAATGTAAACTTCTAAATCTATTGCCATGAAAAATATAAAAACCAAAATATTCGTATTCATTACTATGTTTTTTGTCATAGGATTTACGATGATATCCTGTGATGACTTTCTGGAGCTTCCAATCGAGGGGCAACTTCCCATAGATTATGAAAAAGAACCTACAGTTGAAGAAGGATTCCGCTACGTAAGTGCCGTATATGGCGGGCTCAGAAATTGGGGTATCAGTGTATTCCCTTATATCGGCATGTTTGAAATTACAAGCGATGATGCAGATAAGGGAAGTACTCCAGATGACTCCCCCTCCATGATTGAACTCAATAATTACACATTCACTCCTGAGAATGATCTCTTTCTGAGTTTCTGGAATGATCATTACAGCGTGATTGGAAGAGCAAATTTTGCTATCAATACCCTGAATGAGTTGAATTTTGAAGATGATGATATCAGAAACCCGCTGCTTGCAGAGGCCAGATTTCTAAGGGCATTTCTTTACCTGCGGCTTAACCTGGCATATGGCGGTGTACCTATTGTAGAAACTACGCTTACAGCAGAAGAGTTTGCACGGATTCCCCGGTCATCAAAGGATGAAATTTATGACTTCATCGAGCAGGATCTGCTTTTTGCCATCGAACATCTGCCGACAACCTATCCCTTCAGTGATGCCGGACGGGCTGCGGAAGGTGCAGCAAGGGCATTACTGGCCAGAGCTTATATGTATCAGGATAAATGGGCCGATGTAAAATTCCAGACTGATGAAATCATCAATTCCAACACCTATACACTCTATCCTAATTTTTATCAACTTTTCCGCATGATAGGTCAGAATTCAACTGAATCTGTTTTTGAGTTACAACTCACTTCACGCGATCAGGGTCGCTACCGTTGCGAATATGGATTTGTGCAGGGACCGAGAAACAACTTTGCACGATTGCAGGGCTGGGGTTTCAATGTGCCATCCCAGGGACTTATAGATTTTTTTGACAGCAGGGATGATGAAATTCGCAAATTTGCCACAGTTTTACCCAGAGGGTTCAGAACTCCTGAGGGAGACTCCATCAACGCCAATTGCCCCAATCCTTATTACAACTATAAGGTATATACTGAATTGAAGTACAATACGGTTGACTATGCCCTTGATCATAACATCCGATACATAAGGTATGCAGAGGTTTTGCTGATGAATGCAGAAGCTTCCATTCACGCCGGGGGTGATGCTGCAACGCCAATTAACCTGGTGCGTCAGAGAGCAGGTCTTGACCCGATTGGTTCACCCACTCTTGAAGACGTTTGGGATGAAAGACGTGCCGAGCTGGCTATGGAAAAACACAGATACTTCGATCTGATCAGAACCAACAGGGCATCACAGATTATGGGGTCCAGTGGCTGGCAGGCAGGAAAACATGAGGTATTTCCTATACCGCAATCTCAGATCGACCTGAGCGACGGGGTGCTTACTCAGAATCCCGGATATTAATAAATTCAACCTTAAATTAAAATGCTGTTTTCAAGAACCAAATACATACTTTATTTTAGTCTTATACTGTTCATTGCATCTTGTGGAAAAGATTCCAACGATAAACCACCCGATGACAATGGCAATGACACCACTGATATCACCGACGGATGCTACGAACTTATCAGGGTTATTGAAGATGAACTGGCTATAGACGATCTGCTGGATCTTGTTCAATCCCAAACCCTGAAATATTTCTGGGATTTTGCCGAGCCCAATTCAGGCATGGCAAGGGAAAGAAACACTTCGGGAAATCTGGTTACCACGGGGGGAACAGGTTTTGGAATTATGGCCATGATTGCCGGCGCTGAAAGGGGGTTCATTGAAAGAGATGATGTTTTGGATAGGGTACTTAAAATCAGCAACTTTCTTAAAAATGCCGATCGCTTTCATGGCGCATGGTCGCACTGGATTGATGGTACAACAGGCCGGGCTTTGCCATTCAGTCAAAAAGATAATGGTGGGGATCTTGTTGAAACAGCTTTTCTGGTTCAGGGTCTGATTGCTGCCAGAGAGTATTTTGACGGTGGCACTCCTCTGGAAGATTCACTCAGAGCTTTGGTTGAAACCTTATGGTATGGCGTAAACTGGCAATGGTATACACAGGGGCAAAATGTGCTCTACTGGCACTGGTCGCCCGATTATGATTTTGAGATGAATATGCACATAAGTGGATGGAATGAAGCCATGATTGTTTATGTGCTTGCAGCAGCTTCACCAACTTTTCCTATCACACCCGAAGTTTACCACAATGGATGGGCTCGTAATGGTGGTATGGTAAACGGTAGGTATTTTTATGATATCCAGTTACCACTGGGCGTAGATTTTGGCGGACCTCTGTTCTTTGCGCATTACTCTTTCCAGGGACTCGACCCCAGGGGGCTCAATGACCAGTACGCAAATTACTGGGTACAAAACCGCAGACACAGCCTTATAAATCATAAATATGCTATTGCTAATCCAAATGATTACTGTCATTACAGTGATTCGCTTTGGGGACTCACGGCCAGCGATGATCCGCAGGTAGGCTATCAGGCTCATGCTCCTTTCGGATTTCATGGCACCGACAATGGAACTATTACACCAACTGCAGCTTTGTCTTCCATGCCATACACTCCGGAGGAAAGCCTTAAGGCACTGCGCACTTTTTATTATTACCTGCATGATGACCTTTGGGGATCCTACGGTTTTAAAGATGCTTTTAACCTTGATCTGAACTGGTTTGCAAATAGTTACCTGGCCATTGATCAGGGTCCTATCGTAGTAATGATTGAAAACCACCGAAGTGCATTATTGTGGGAAGTGTTTATGAGAAATGAAGATGTAAACCATGGACTTGAAGTTCTTGGCTTTTATTACGATTAAACAATTAAACTTTTTTCACACTTAGAAATTTCACTTTTAACCCTAATTATTAATTTTTAAAAACAACACAATTATGAGAAGTTTAAAATTTTTATCATGGATTTTTTTGGCAATAGCTGTATCATTTGCAGCATGCTCAAAAGATGACGACGACGACAATGGCAACGGCAACGGAGATGATTTTAACCCTGCCGATACAGTTGCAGTTGCCAATCTGGTAGCGTATTTCAAGTTTGATGGTGATGTTACTGATGAACAGGGACATGCCACAACCAGTGAAGGCGTTACTTACACTTTCGACCGCCATGCCAATGCCAATTCGGCATACAAAGGTTCTGAAACTGCTTTCATTCGGATTGCCGATGACAACCAATTCAGAGTTGGAAGCATTACCCTCAGCATGTGGCTGCGCGCACAGCAAATGCCGGGCGGTACAAACTTTATTGTATCATTTATTGATCCCGCCATGGACTGGAATGCAGGATTTGGCCTTTGGCAGGAAGGTAGCCAGAGAGGTGATACCCTGCGCTATAAAGCATTCTCCAGACATCATAGTTCTGACATTTACGCCTGGACAGACACCGACCATGGTGTATTCCGTGGTGTCTTCTTCCCACCTTCAAAGTGGTTCCACTTTGTTTATGCTTATGATGGAGCATCCAGCATAAGAGACATGTATCTTGATGGTGTGAAGTTGGCAAGCGACACACTTATTGCAGGTGAAACCCCCATGGGTCCTATAACGATTCCTTCAAGTGCATCAGGATTCTATATCGGGAAAAACCCCAACACTGTTCATGAATGGATTGGCAATTATGAAGGTGATCTTGATGATCTTAGAATATTCA
>SKVR01000285.1 GCA_007129355.1 Bacteroidales bacterium
CAAAATACTCACCACCGCAATGGCAATAATAATTCCAATGTTTGCTTCCATTTTTTAGTTTGATTTTGATTTGACAATAATTTTATTTCCGTCTACTTTTGTTACTACAATTTCAGTATTGTGGCTGATGAGATTATCTTTCGACGTAACTTCATAATATTCATCATTTATCATAGCTTTACCCATGGGGTTAAGCCTGGTAATGGCAATGCCTTCGTCGCCGGGTTTAACCTTTTCTGCTTCAACGGTATTAACCCGACCGTCGAGCTCCGACCCCAGCATGGCCCTTTTCCAGGTGTTACTTTTCAGGGCTAATGTAAGCGCTCCGATTGATAAAACCAGTGTGCCAGCAAGTGTATAGGTACCGGCTACGGTACCATGCGCACTATAAGCCGAATAAACACCGAAAGCCATCATAGCTGCACCAACAATTCCCACTACAGTGGCACCGGGAACAACCAGTATTTCTAGCAACAGAAAAATTAATCCTATCACTATTAAAGTTATTATTACTAACCAGCCCATATTGCTTTTGTTTAGATTTTTTGGAAATTATTAATCCGTTAATTGCAAAGTAACAGGATTTATTAAATACGTAATGAATTTATTCAATCGTTGCTGTAATACCCCTGTTCAGGATTTCCCTGTACATGGGTTCAAGTGTGCTGTAATCGCCTGATCTTACGGCGCATTTTCCGTTATGATGGATGATCAGGGTGCATTGTTCAGCTTGCGGAGGCTCATGTTCACAAACATCGATAAGGGTTTTGATTACATGATCAAAAGTATTGAAATCATCGTTGTGCACCACAAGATCGCGCAGATCCGTTTTCAGGGATTGTGTTGATCCTGAATCCCTTGTCTTTTCTTTGGTCATAACAAAAGAATAATCGTTTTGGTCAAATGATAAGGGTTTCTGATAACCGAAATTAAAACTTCAATTCAAAGGTAAATAAAATATGCATAAACACGATGTTTTATGAATTTTATCAATTGATAACTGGCTCGGTTGAAAAAAGTATTTCGGATTTACAAGCACTGAATTCTAAAAGATACAGCCAGGCAAATTTGCCTGCAATGCATATGATTGTAATTCAGGTCAGATTAACCGATAGGGTTTTTTATCTCATCGGCTATACCCTTTTTTCGAAATTGAAGTTTATTCTCTTGTCCCTTTAAAAGCCGTTTTATGTTTTTGTGATGGGTTAGCGGAACAAAAATAGCTACAGCAATGGAGAAGATAATTTCTGCGGTAAGCTCACTTTGCAAAACAAAAATCACCACGATGGGGAAAGCTATGGCTGCCGACATGGAACCAAGAGAAACATATCGTGTGGGTAAAAATGCAATGAGAAACACTACCAGGCAAACTAATACCGCCTGGGGGAAGAGTGCAATTACGATGCCCACAAGTGTAGCAATGCCTTTTCCGCCCCTAAAACCGGCAAACAATGGAAATACATGACCAAGCAATGCCATTGAGCCCAGTATGAGCTGATATATTACTACATTATTTGCCGACGTAAATGATGCTTCCGGGAAAAACCTGCTCAGGTACACTGCGGCAAATCCTTTGAGTGCATCCAGCACCAGAATGATTGCTCCGGCGCGGTTTCCGAATACCCTGAGTGCATTTGTTGCACCGGCATTTCCACTTCCGTGATCACGTAAATCAATGTTGTAAAAGATTTTTCCAAACCACACGGATGTGGGTATGGATCCCAATACGTATGCCGCCAGCACTGCCAGCACTTTGTATAACTCCCAGTTCATAACTTTAATTTTGGTTTTTTTATTAAACGTTTAAATTTTGAAGCTACAAATTTAATCGTTTAAAAGTTTCATGCTACGAACAAAATCAAAGGGTCTCCTTTCGGCTGCCAGAATATAGGTAAAAGGTCTTTCGCCGCGGTCAACTCTCATGCGTCTTCTGCGGGGTGGCACATTGCGTATCATGTCATTGTATTCTGTTTTCGATCCTATGGTTTGAAGGATATTGTTAGTATAGGTGAAGAAAAACCAGTCTACACCAACGCCTTCATCGGCAAGGCCTGATGGTATAATAACCATATTGAAAATATCTTCTGCCCGGGTTTTCCTGAGTTCTATAAATCCGTCAAGATACATATTGATAGGGAATCTTTCCATGTTTCCTATACCGAGAGGTGCGGTTGAATAGAACGATTGAGTGTTATCGTCCCATTTCATTTTTACGTCAGCGAAAAAGAATGTGTGGTTCAGTTCGGGTGGAAATCTTCTGAAACTGCCAGTGAGTGCGAATTCGTCCATTAGTCTGCTGGCGGCAGGGCCATCCAGGGTTTTATGCAAAAAGCTGGTATATTTAAACCGGTTCAGGTTGAGATCTTCCGGTTCAGCCATATTTCTTACAGTCTCTTCAACTATTGCCAGGGCATTGTTCAGGAAGAAGAAATCAACTCCCATAACGATATCAAGCTCCGTTTTGTTTTTATGAAGGTCGGTGGTAATGCGGCCGTAAGTAGTTAACTTAAACTGGCCCATATCATCACTGATCGTAAGATCGCCATGCCCATCCAGAACGCAGGTATTGGGATTAAAACTGATGATATTATCAGGTAATTGCTGATTTCTTAATTTTTCATAAGAGCTAACCTGGTAATCACCAAGGGTATGATCGTAAGTTAAATAACCTCCGGCGGAAATAATTTCCAAATCAGAATAATGTTTTCTGCGTGTGAAAAGCCCGGGGTAAATATGCACTGAGTCGCCGGCGAGCAAAAGGGACGTAATAATTCTTCCATTGGCTTGGTTTCTCAGATCATCAGCCAGGGGAATAAAGATACTGTCGGCTTTCAGCTGTCCGGTAAACCTGATAGTGTTGGGTTCATAACCCGGGCAATCGGCAAAGATTCTTGCTGCACCTTCGTAGCTATAATCCGATTTCTCAGCTCTTAAGCCCATAGTGCCGTTAAAACCAAACTGCGGACTGATGGTAAAATCCATTTCCGGCGAAATATCTGCATTGGCAATGGTAGTTCTGGTTTGCCTGTCAACCCTGATGTTTTCAAAAAATACTTGTTGTTTACTGCCATTCATATCCACATAATCATACATCCCGCTACCTGAATAGTTCCATCGGGAAACGATATTTACACCTGCTTCATAAAACCTGTGTTTCAGACTGGATGTATTGGCAATTATGGATGCATTTTCAAGTTTTCCGATTTCGGCACGCTGCAGTATTCTTACTTTTTCATCATGTGGAAAAACAGCTGCATCTGCAACCTTTATAACCTTAACATGGTCGGCATGAATAATATTTTCAGTCAGGTTATACTGCATTTTTCCGGCAAAAAACTTCAGTGAGTCCTGCGCGGGTAAAGTAGAAATCAGTTCCTGACCTCTGAAATCATAGTTTATCCATTGCACAGGAGTTTTGGCACTCAATGCAGCAATATCATCATGGATGGTGTTTTGCATATTGAGCGAACCATTGGCCATATCCCAGGTCCAGTTAAAGCCCCAGGCATCAAAGCTGCTGAGCTGGAATACCAGTTTTGATGCATTCTCAATATTTTCAAATCTTGATTTTCGGTTTCCGATATCAACGGCGGCATTGTATTGCGTGGCTCTGAGTGCCAGATTTCGGCCATCGGCAGTCATTACATTAATATCAGAATTGTTGGCAACAAAGTTGCTGTTATTAAAATCGATATCGTCAGATACGAGCTCACTTCCGAAAAAATTAAGTTCACCGCTTCCATCAAGGCCCGTATGCGCCAATGCCAGTGAACCATTCATGCTAACCTGTCCATCAAATATCTCAAAAGGACGAGTGGTATTTTTAAGTTTCATTACCTCATCACCGGGTGTAAATGCCATATTCAAATCCATACCTGTAACCTTAGGATGCTCTGCCGGTCCTTCTTTAGCAGCAAGGTTAAAGGCATTGATTTGCCCTCTTGCTGAGTCAGGATACATGTACATAGTTTTTGCATCCACTGTGGCATTAAGAAATTCAAGCCTTCCATCGGCTCTCAAGCCCTGGTTGCTCAATCTTATGGGTCCTTTATATACTGCTTTTCCGCCCCATACAGGATATCCCTCATCCGGGGTTTTGGTATTGAATCCCAATGAATAATCTTCCTGAACGGTTATGTAATCATAAAAATCGGGGAATACACCCGTAGAGATGAAAACACCGTCAAATGCAATATTATCAGTTGTGGCATTATCGAGGCTATCAATAGTAAAAGGAATCAGTTTAAGATATACCTGCTCTCTGTTATAAGCTCCGTCATGCACTGATTCGCGGTCGTAAAACATGTAGGATTCATTGTTTGAGTTGAATATGGGGTATCGTGGGTATGGCATTTGTCCTGATTTGTTTCGCGGATGGTCAACTAGCAACTCACCATTGATGCCTTCAAGAACAGTTTGTACCCTGTGGTATGTATATCTTCCCTGGCTATCAGGTGTATGCGACCTCACCCTGAAGCTCATGGAGTCGGTATTCACAAGGTCAATTTTAAACAAATCATAATCAAAGAAAAACTCTTTGCCGTAAAAGTCGAACAACCCTGATTCTATTCTTCCGTGAAAATACATGTCCCTGTTTTTTTTCAGAACCACCTCTTGTTCGTGCGGATGGATGATCACGTTCTTTTCACGACTCAGTGGAATCTGCTCCACGCCAGAAAGGCGAAGATCAAAATTATTCATATTAAGGCTGGCGTTGACAGGAGCATCAGAGAGGATCTGCATTACATCAAAGTCGCTTCTACCGGTATAGGCCGTTATGTAGTGGTAAAGGCGGTCGTAAAGGGTAACTGTTCCATTATCCCCATCATAAGACAGGAATCCGTAAAACGAAAAAGATAAAAGTTGTGCAATTACACTGCCCACATCCTGGCGCAGGTATCTGGCATATTCATTAACCGGAAAGGTTCGTGAGTTGTATTCCCGGGCAAAATTCCTGAGCCTGATCAGCGGATGCAGTCCTGATATTCCTTGCATACGCATGTATCTCAATTCGGAAAAAAAGTTGTGCGATTCAAATACTGCATTTCCCTTATCACTTAATCCTCTTATCATCTGCAGTTCCATTTCATAGGTATCAATATTCCAGTAAATGGCTTCACAATACATGTCTACTTTATGGAATGAATTTGAGAAGGGTGCACGTGAGTAACCCCTTTCGTCTCTTTGCATTGAGAACTCCCTTGTGGGATGCAGATACCGCATGTTTACCGTCGGATGGTGTATAGAGTCGCCTGAAAGATAAACACTAACCTCGGCTCTTTCTGTTACAATCCTGTCTTCACGTATAGAGAATGCACGGCTTCGGGCTGTAATATACAAGGAGTCGGACCGGTAAAACTTTATAGTTGCATCTGCTTTATCGGTGCCGGAGCCAAGCACCCTTTGCCCCATCATGGTAAATCCCCCTCTGAAGTCGATGCCCGGGAAAAGGTCTTTAATTTCGTGAAAAGTCTGGTAAGATTCAAATCGGGGATAGTTAGCAGTTTCAGGTCTCACGTCGGCAAGCAATCTTTCCGAAAGCTTTCCGTAAAGGGGTTCGTTGAAGAAATTTCTGTTGTAAAAGGTTACAGATTCGGCTTCATAGCGCGCTACCGCGAGATTCAGACTGTAATCGCTAAGATTAGCAAAAACTTCATCAGGGTGCAATTGTACCCTTTCCCAGGTAATTTTGCCTCCGCGCCCTTCCAGTCTGTCTTCATTAAAATCAACCTTTCCCGATGTTCTGTATATCACTGAGCTATCGCCCTGGGCGTAGCCAACAAGATCGCTGTTTTGAAAACTCAGCCAGGTTTTACCATCATCATAATTCAATGTGTATTCGTTGCTTCTTAGATGCCAGCTTATAGTTGCTGATGAAAAGATGATGTTCTTTTCAAAAAGGTCAAGAGTTCTTTGCCAATAGCCCAACAATCTTTGCATGCTGGCCCGGTTCATGAGCGGCTGAAAACTATCGTGCCACGCATCAAAATTTTGTTTTGATTGCGGAGTATTTAATACTTTTACAACCCCATCAAGATACATTATGTAATCGGGCCAGGTTCTGAGACGCAGTCCGCGCATGCTGTTCATCGTATTTACAACTCGCTCTTTCTGATCAGAATCAAGGAATTCGCCTGTAAATACTGTAGAAAACGTATCTATAACCATAATTGCCTGGTTTCTTTCCTGACGGTCAATATCTTCAATCAATCGGTTAATCTGTAAAATAAACTCATCATCATTTTCGGAAAAACGCTCCACACTTTGACCAAAAGATTGGCTAAGCCCGAAAAAAATGATAGAAACGACAAGTAATGAAATTTGTTTCAGCATGTGTATTGATGTAGGGTTTTAATAAGTTTTAGGGGAGTTGTATGAAAAACCTCCCCGTTTTACCTTTTATATATTGTATTTTCTAACCAATAATCAACCGCACTAAATTCTACCCGAAAATCAATCTTTCTGCATTTTTACAGCAACCCATTCCTTATTCTGTTTACTCTCGAGGGTCCTTATTCCAAAATTTGCTGCCTTATCTGTTATTTCCTTCATGTCATCAGCAAAAAAACCGCTGATATACAGTTCACCTCCGGATTTTAGAACTGATGCATATACTTCCATGTCTTCCATCAAAACATTTTTGGTAATATTAGCCAGGATAATATCGAAAGTTTCTTTTCCCAGTAGTGTGGCATCGCCCAGTTCAACTCTTATATTGGGGGTTTGGTTTCTTGCAACGTTTTCAATGGTATTTTCCCAGGCGTAAGGATAATTGTCGATAGCGAGCAAAGGATTTGCACCTTTTTTAGCTGCAAGGATGGCAAGAATTCCTGTTCCGCATCCCATATCGAGCACATGCTTACCCCTGAAATCAGTTTCCAGCATCCAATGTACCATTAGCGTTGTGGTTTCATGATGGCCGGTTCCGAATGACATTTTAGGCTCAATGATGATTTCGAAGGGATAATCAGTTTTGGGTTGGTGAAAGGGAGCGCGGATGTAACATTGCTTATTCACATCAACGGGTTCGAAATTGCTTTCCCACACCTGGTTCCAGTTTTCGTTGTCTATTTTCTTTACGGTAAAACTGAAATTTACATTTTTCGCTTCCTCATCAGTCAGGTTAATGGCTTTGAGTTTATCTTCATCAAAATCAGCAGAAGGAATATAGGCTTTGAAGCCCCTGAGGTTTTCCTCAAAGCTTTCAAAGCCTATCTCTGCCATCTCAGCAATAAGCAGATCAGACCAGGGTTGCGTGGGATCAACCAGTGCGGTTACTTCCACATAATCCATGGTGCTCATTTTCAGAATGATTTTATAATGGTGCAAAAGTCTTCAGCTTTAAGCGAAGCACCTCCTATAAGACCGCCGTCAACATCTTCATTGGCAAATAGTTCGGCAGCATTTTTAGCATTGCAGCTACCACCATAAAGTATGGTAGTGTCGTCAGCAGTTTTATCATTGTATTTTTCGCGGATAATCTGTCTGATGAATGCATGCATTTCCTGAGCCTGTGCTGGTGAAGCAGTTACACCAGTGCCGATGGCCCAAACCGGTTCGTAAGCTATCACAACCTTCGAAAACTCTTCCTCACTTAACCAGAAAAGTCCTTTGTGAAGTTGTTTCTTCACGACTTCAAAATGTTTTTCGGCATTTCTTTCATCCAGAACTTCACCACAGCAAAATACGGGTGTAAGTGCATGTTTAAGAGCAATTTCAGTCTTTTTTGCGAGCACTTCATCGGTTTCACCGAAAAAGGAACGCCGCTCAGAGTGTCCTACCAGCACATGGGTAGCTCCCGTTGATTCAATCATTTCTGCAGAAACTTCGCCCGTAAAAGCACCTTTTTCTTCAGTGTAACAATTTTGGGCACCCACTTCCACACCTTTTATGCCGGCAGTAAAATCAGCTACTGAAGTAAGATGCACAAACGGAGTAAACATGACAACTCCCGGTTTTCCGGCCAGGGTTTCAAGATGGTTATTTTTTACGAATTCGACAATCTCTGAAGATAATTGCATTCCTTCTTCCAGTTTCAGATTCATTTTCCAGTTTCCTGCTACAATTTTTTTTCTCATTTTTTATTTGAATTTTGAATTTGATATTAGGTTTGATTTGATTTGAAATAGCAAAAGTACTAAATCTCCGGCGGCTAAATCTAAGTAAAAATATTGATTTTTGGGTGTGGTAAATACCTTTTCAGGTTTCCTGATGTTTTACTGATGATTATCTTATAACACTTATTGCAGCCTGATGCGCGGATCAAGGATGCCATAAATGATATCAACAATAATATTGATAATAACCAGCATAACAGAAATAAGCAATACTGCTCCCATGATGAGCGGGAAGTCGTAGGTTTCCAGTGAATCAACGATAACCACACCGATGCCTTTCCAGTCGAAAACATATTCCACAAACACTGCTCCTGCCATCAGAGATGCAAACCAGCCAGAGATGGCCGTTATAACAGGATTCATGGCATTTTTGAGAGCATGGCGGGTAATTACCCTGTAAAAACTGAGTCCTTTGGCTTTGGCGGTACGAATGTAATCCTGCGAAAGCACATTGATAAGCGAACTTCGGGTAAGTTCGGCCACAATGGCAAGGGGGCGTATACCGAGGGTTACCGCCGGAAGTATCAGGTTTTTCCATTGTATGTATTCACCACGGCCAAAATCGTCAACAGCCCATAAACTTCCTGTCATATTAAGCCCTGTATAATCGGCCAGAACAAATGCAAACAACCACGCAATAATGATGGCAGCAAAGAAGGAGGGAAGCGACATTCCTGATACGGAAAAAACCAGTATCAGTTTGCTGATAAAAGAATTGTTTTTGATGGCCGAAAAAATACCAAGAATTACACCCAGCACCATGGCAAAACATATAGATACAAATGCAAGCAGGAGTGTATTGGGAAATGCAACAGCCAGAATTTCCGTAACCGGCCGGTTGCTCTGATAGGAGCGACCCATGTAGGGTGTTTTTGCCACCAGGCTTATGCCGCCTGCACGAATCAGGGTAGAATAATTGTATTTAGTGTCATCAAGGTAAAAGAAACTTTTTTCATTGGCATGTTTGTGCAATGATACAGGGGATAGGTCATTTACGTAATTGAGAAAGCGAATATGCACTGACCGATCCAGGCCAAGCTCGCTTTGTATGGCTTCAACTGATGATATATCAGCCCTTTGGCCGAGCATCATCCTGGCGGGGTCGCCGGGCAAGATGTTGAATAGGAAAAAAACCACTACGATAACGCCAAGCATTACCAGCATTCCGTATCCTGTTCTTTTTCCCAGAAACTTTAGCACCGTGGTTTTGGATTGGTTATTAAATATCTATTGGTTTTCCAGTTCAAGCTTTATAAGGGCAAAAACGGCATAATTGATAATATCATAATAGTTGGCATCAATTCCTTCTGATATTTGGGTTTGCCCCTTATTATCTTCAATCTGCTTGATGCGTAGTAGTTTCATCAGGATAATATCGGCAAGGCTTGAGATGCGCATTTCGCGCCAGGCTTCACCGTAATCGTGGTTTTTGTCCAGCATCAGTGATTTTGCCTTATCGTAATAAAAGTTGTACTTTTCAGCAGCAGTATCAATATCCATATCAGGCTGGTCGGCATGACCCAGTTCCAGCTGCACCAAACCCATAACCGAGTAATTTACAATGCCAATGAACTCGGGTTTAATTCCTTCATCGATTTTTTGTTTACCTTTGCCCTGAATGGAGCGAATACGCTGGGCTTTGATGAAAATCTGATCGGTAAGCGAAGAACTTCGCAAAATACGCCAGGCGCTGCCATAATCGTGCATTTTTTTGGTAAAGATATCCAGGCAGATCTTTTTGATCTGTTCAAACTGTTTGTTGGTCTTCGCTTCCATTATTCTTTCAAGGGTTTCTAAAGATAATTATTGCATATAAAATTACAATGTTGAAAGATACATTTTTTAAAACAAAATTTACCCTCAATTGCAAGGGCAAAATTATAAATTTATCCACACCCATCGTAATGGGAGTGATCAATATTGGACCCGATTCTTTTTTTGACGGCGGAAGATACCGCAATAAGCTGGATTATATAGATCGTGCTGATAAGCTGCTTGGTCAGGGTGCTGCGATCCTGGATCTTGGTGCTGCCAGCAGCCGGCCGGGAGCGTCGCTCATTGACCCGAACCTGGAAAAACGGCGTCTCTTACCTGCGCTTGAAGTCATCTTGAAGAAATTTCCCGATGCAATTATTTCCATTGATACCTACAATGCATCAGTAGCTGAAGAAGCCATAGAAGCCGGGGCTCATATCATCAATGATATTTCTGCCGGAAGTATTGATGAAAAGATGTTTGAAACTGTTGCCCGCCTGCAGGTTCCTTACATAATGATGCATATGAAAGGTACGCCTGAAAATATGCAGGAGAACCCTGTTTATCACGATCCGGTTAAGGAGATAGTTTTTTATTTTGCTCAAAAAACTCATAAACTCAGGCAACTGGGTTTACATGATATCATTCTTGATCCGGGTTTTGGATTTGGGAAAAGTCTGGAAGATAATTATCGTCTTCTTTACGGGCTGGATTATTTCAGGATATTTGAGTTGCCACTGATGGTTGGTTTCTCACGCAAATCCATGATCAATAAAGTACTGGGAACCAAACCGGAAGAAGCACTTAACGGAACAACCGTAGTCAATACCATAGCTTTGCAGAAAGGGGCAAAAATTTTGAGAGTGCATGATGCACGGGAAGCTATGGAAGCTATAAAGATAGTGGAAAAGCTCAGAGAATGTCCTAATGGTTGAATTTCTTAACAAACCGCATATTATATTTTTATCTTTGCTGATTCAATTATTAATTTGAGAAACCATTTTATCTGATCATGATATTTCCCGGATTTCCGGCTTTTATACAAATACGCCTGCTTGATGTTATTGACATTTTCCTGGTGGCCCTGCTCATATATTACCTTTATAAGATCATCAGGGGAACGGGTGCTGTTAACATTTTCCTGGGCATCATTTCCATTTATATTATCTGGTGGTTTGTTCGCCTTTTTGAGATGGAGTTGCTTACCGAAATTCTCGGACAGTTTATCAGTGTTGGTGTTTTGGCTTTGATAGTGGTTTTTCAGCCTGAAATCAGGAAATTTCTTTTAATTCTTGGTACACGGAGTTTTTTGGGCGAAAGGACTCGAAATTTCTTTGGCCGATTCTGGCAAACCAATGAAGAGAATCGTCTGAACATCAATGATGTTGTTACTGCCTGTGAACATTTGGCAGGTAACCGAACCGGTGCCCTCATAGTTATTACTAAGGAAAATAATCTGGATTTCTTTGTGGAAACGGGTCAGATTCTTGATGCAGTAATATCGCAACAATTGCTTGAAAACATTTTCTATAAAAATAGCCCGTTGCACGATGGTGCCATTATTATTACCAAGAATCGGATTCGCGCTGCCAGATGTGTATTGCCTGTTTCTGACAGCTCCATGTTTCCGGCATACCTTGGATTAAGGCACCGTGCTGCAGTTGGTGTAAGTGAACAGTCAGATGCAGTGGCAATCGTGGTAAGTGAACAAACCGGGCGTATTTCATGGGTAAAAGATGCCAAACTGAAACGAAATATCAAACCCGTAGAACTTAAGGAAATGCTTGCCAGGGAATTCTCAGGTGATTATGAGAAGTAGGTTGAATTCAATAATATGAATCCTTAAATTTTAAAATCATGATATTATTAGCAGATAGTGGAAGTACAAAAACCGACTGGTTGTTAATAAAGGAGGGAAAAGAATATCTCCGATTTCAGACCATGGGCTTCAATCCCTATTTTGTTGATACCAGCCTTGTGTATGAAACCTTGAAAAAAGATTTTACCGAGAAATTTGATCTTTCCCTGGTAAAAGAAGTACATTTTTACGGATCAGGCTGCAGCTCAGAGTCTAAGCAGGCTGTAATTAATAATGCTCTGAAACAGTTGTTTCCAAAAGCTGAAACAACAGTTGATCACGACCTGCTGGGAGCGGCACGTGCGTTGCATGGGCGCGAGAGAGGTATTGCAGGTATACTGGGAACAGGCTCCAATGCATGCCTTTACGATGGAAATGATGTGGTTGAAACCATTTTTTCTGTGGGCTATATGTTTGGTGATGAAGGCAGTGGTGCAACCCTGGGCAGACTCTTCCTTTCATTATATCTGAAAAATAAAGTGCCTGCTGAAATTGCAGAAGCATTCCAAAAGACCTACACTTATACCCCGGAAGATATTCTTACCAATGTATACAAAAAACCCAACCCCAATACCTTTTTGGCAAAATTTGCCAAATTTCTCAAGCAGCAGATACATCATCCATTCATTGAAGATTTCGTTGTAAACTCCTTCGATGATTATTTCCGCGAGCAGGTAAGCAATTATACCGGTTATAAGGAAATTCCTTTCTCATGCGTGGGATCAGTTGCACATAATTTTCAGGAGCAGCTGAAAAAAGCAGCCGATCGACACGGAATTACAATGGGTCGAACGCTTGTTTTACCAATGGAAGGACTGGTTGAATTTCACTTAGGTAAATAATTGCAGAAATAAGGTTTAGGTGATTGGGACTGGCTAAGAATGGGTTTCTGGTCGTTGACTAGTTCGATAAACCCACTGTAACACTTGTTGAAACGAAAGCTGTTAATCAAATTGTTAGGCGCTTCGACAAGCTCAGCGTCCACTTAAAACTTACTATTGAGACACTCCCTTTCTTTTTGGATGTAGCTTAGTATTTTGTTTTCTTCTTCGGGCAGAAACCATTTTGCATCATCGTATCTTTTGAACCAGGTAAGTTGTCTTTTGGCATAACGCCGGGTATTTGTACAGATTTTCTCAATGGCAGTATCCAATGACCCATGGTTTTGCAACCATGCAAAGAGTTCCTTATATCCCACAGTATTCAATGCATTGAGATGACGTACCGGGAAAAAACGGATGGCTTCCTCAATTAATCCATCCCGGACCATTAGCCGGGTGCGCAGGTTAATTCGTTCATTCAATTCGTAACGCGCACGGTTAAGAATGATTTTTTTAATTTGGAAAGGTCGTTGAATACTTGTTTTTTTTCTTAGATCTGAAAATTTTTCACCCGTTGTATAAAATACTTCGAGTCCGCGCATCATGCGGTTAGGGTTTGCTTTGTCCACTTCATAAAAATATTCCGGATCTGATTTTTCAAGCAGGTTTCTTAGCCCTTCCAGTCCTTCGCTTTTATAAATATTCTTTACCATGTTTCTTACATCGGGCCGGGCATCTGGCATGTTATCAATTCCCCTGCACAGGGTATCAATATAAAGCCCTGACCCTCCGGTTAGTATCGCAAAATCGGATTTGGAAAAAATAGCATCCAGTGCAGCTAGAGCCTCTTGCTCGAAAAGACTGACATTATAATAATCGAAGATGGATAAATGTCCTGTAAGGTAATGTTTTGCCCTGGCCAGTTCAGATGGAGTGGGCGCAGCTGTGCCTATTTTCAATTCTCTGTAAAATTGCCGGGCATCGGCTGAAATAATTCCGGTGTTTAGTTTTTCGGCAATTCTAATGCTGGCTTCAGTTTTACCGACAGCAGTAGGACCGGTAATTAGCAGCAGTGTTTTATTTTTATAATTTATCCTCATCTAAATCCTGGGAGCCGTCCATAGCTTCGTTGTAGAAACTGCTATCATCAAATTCGTCCATATCTTCTTCACCGTATGTTTCTTCAGAATCGGGAACGATTTTCCTTTCATCGGATGTCATTTCGGCATCTTCGTTAAAATCCATTTCATCATCATCGTCAATTCCGGGAAGAGGGCGGGGTTTGCGGCTAATCTCGATGGGTACACCGCCTACCGAATTTGCTACCCTGGGATAAACTGTATCTTTTTCCCTTGATACAATTTTTGACAATTCAATGTAGAAAGTCCATTCCTTGTTCATATCGTAGATAAAGAGAAAACGTTGGTGCGGGTCATCTATAAACTCATTCAGCGGGCATTTGTCCATAATGAGTTTTCGTTCCTTCATAGTGGTTTCTTCACCGGAAACATCGGTTGATGGTGCGTTGGATTCATTATCCTGTCCAGATTGTACGATTTCTTTCTTTTTTCTGAAACGGTGGTCGCTGAGGTAAAAGGATGAAGGAACCGTTTTGTCCAGAGATAAATTATCGGTAATTATATTGTAAAAATCCAGGAAGGTTTGATCCACACCAAGTTCAATATCCCTTGAGAATCCATCCTGCTCTTCAAAAATTACTCTAAACCTGTATGCAAACATAAAAGACTGTTTAATGCGAAAGATTTGCTTTTTTATTCTTTGTTTTATAAAGCAAAAATAATGATTAATTTATGACATTTTTAGGGGTAAGCCCAAGTTTTTTACCCTGTTTAAGCATAAAATTGTACGCGGCATCTCTTTCATTGGGAATTACTCCGTCAAGTATGGCTTCACGAATGGCGGTTTTTATGATTCCAACTTCCTTGCAGGGTTTTAGTCCGAAGGATTCCATGATATCATTACCCGTAACTGGGGGCTGCCAGTTTCTTAGTCTGTCTTTTTCTTCTATTTCTTTGAGCTTTTGGCGCACCAGCTCAAAATTTTTCAGGTAGCGTTGTACCTTGTATTCATTGGCACTGGTAATGTCGGCTTCGCACAGGGTCATAAGGTCATCAATGTCATCACCTGCTTCAAATAATAGTCTTCTTACAGCAGAATCCGTAACAATATTCTGGCTTAACACGATAGGGCGAAGATGCAGCAGCACCAGTTTTTGCACATACTTCATCTTTTCTGTTAAAGGCAGCCTGAGTTTTTTGAATATTCCCGGAACCATTTTGGCCCCCAAAAATTCATGCCCATGAAAGGACCAGCCTGCTTCGGGGTCAAATTGTTTGGTGCGTGGTTTTGCTATATCATGCATCAATGCTGCCCAGCGAAGCCACAAGTCGTTAGAATTAAGACAAAGATTATCAAGCACTTTTACGGTGTGAAAAAAGTTGTCCTTATGGGCTTTGCCGTTAATTACATCCACTCCGTACATGGCATCTAATTCGGGGAAGAATTCTTTAAGTAAACCAGAAGCCCGAAGCATTTTAAGGCCTTTCGATGGTTCGGGCGTCATCATGATCTTGTTGAACTCGTCCATTACCCGCTCAATGGAAACGATGCTGATACGATTTACATTCTTTTTAATGGATTCAAAAGATTTGCATTCAATGTTAAAAGCAAGTTGAGATGCAAATCTTATGGCCCGCATCATTCGGAGGGGGTCGTCAGAATAGGTTATGTCAGGATCAAGAGGGGTGCGAATTACTTTGTCATGCAAATCTTTGCGCCCTTCAAACAGATCTATGAGTTCACCAAAGTCTGATTTGCTCAGGCTAATGGCCATTGTATTTATGGTGAAATCGCGACGGCTGATGTCATCTTCAAGGCTTCCATTCTCTACGATGGGTTTTCTTGAGCTGGCCCTGTAAGATTCTTTTCGGGCACCCACAAACTCTATCTCCCAGTCATCGATTCGCAGCATGGCAGTGCCAAAGTTTTTAAAAATTTTCAGTTCCTGCCTGCCTGGAAGCATGCCGGCAATAACTTCTGCCAGCTCGATTCCGCTGCCGACTACGACAATATCAATATCTTTTGATTTTCTATCAAGAAGTAAGTCGCGTACCCAGCCACCCACAACATAGGCATTTAAATTAAGCCGGGCAGCAGCATCGGCTACCAGTGCAAAAACGGGATGCGATAATTTTTCTGCAAACAATTTCCTCTGTTATTTTAATTCCTCAATATTTGAATTTGCCCGTCATGAGTAACCTTTAAGATTGTAGAAGGTTTGATGGTATTTACACGGAGCTGATTGGTGGTACAAATATAATCAACCGCTTCCTTGATTTTTGAGCTAATCTTACTGAAAGAAATGGGGCTGGGATCACCACTCAGGTTGGCCGAAGTTGATACAATAGGTTTGCCGAGCATTCCTATAAGCTTGATGCAAAATTCGTCTTTCGGAATTCTTATGGCAATGCTGCCATCGCTGGGTATAAGGCTTTTTGGCAATTTTCGAGCGTTGCTGTAAATGATGGTAAGAGGGTCTTTATAGCTTTCTACAAGTTCTTTTGCAATATCCGGAACGTCATCCACATATTTCTCAATCATATTTAAGCTATCAGTAAGAATAATCAAAGACTTTTGTGTAGTGCGAAATTTTATTTTGTAAACCTTATCGATGGCTTTTGGATGGGTTGCATCGCAACCGATTCCCCAGATTGTATCGGTGGGATATAATATGGTTCCGCCATTTTTCAGAACTTCCAGCGCTTTTTTTAAATCGTCTTGCATAAATCAGAATAGATGAATTTTGGTTTGTAAAAACTACATGCAAATATGAATTATTTTTTATACCGCTACATTGTATTGCCTGAGCGCATCATTCAGGCTCGTTTTACGATCAGTACTTTCTTTGCGTTTACCTATAATAAGTGCGCAGGGAACATGATATATTCCTGCAGCAAATTTTTTGGGAATTGATCCAGGTATAACAACAGATCTTTCGGGTACCATACCTGTATATTCCACCGGCTCAGATCCGCTCACATCAATTATTTTAGTTGAACCGGTTATTACCACATTGGCTCCCAGTACAGCTTCCTTTTCAATTCTTACTCCTTCCACCACAATACAGCGCGAACCAATAAAGCAATTATCTTCAATAATAACCGGCGCTGCCTGCAAGGGTTCCAGGACACCGCCAATACCCACCCCACCACTCAGGTGAACGTTTTTACCAATTTGCGCACAGCTTCCCACTGTTGCCCATGTATCTACCATGGTGCCCCCATCAACGTATGCACCGATATTAACATAGGAAGGCATCATAATTACGTCAGGGGCAATATATGAGCCGTGCCTTGCAATTGCATGGGGTACTACACGTACACCCAGTTTTGCATAATTTTTCTTAAGGGGAATTTTGTCGTGAAATTCAAAAGGACCTACTTCGATGGTTTCCATTTTTCTGGTAGGGAAGTAAAGCACTACCGCCTTTTTAATCCATTCATTCACAACCCACATTTCGTTTTGTTTCTCTGCCACGCGAAGTTTACCACGATCAAGGTAGTCAATAACACTCTCTATTATATCAAGATATTTCTTTTCTTTCAGGAGCTCACGATTTTCCCATGCCTGTTCAATATGTAATTTAAGTTTTTCCATTGTAAATTATCAGGATTTTTTGGTTTTTGTTGTAAAAAGTTTCCACCAGGGAACAAACTGATCTTCATGATGTTCCCAGTGGTAACCGAAAAAGTAACAGCTTATCATGGCCAATAGATGATTTTTTTTCAGGGTACGTGCCCTGTGCGGCATCATATGTTCACGATGCGGCTCCTTGTGGGGCCAGTAAACGCCAAAGTAAAAAAGCTGAATGGTCCCCAATATGGCAGGCAATGCCCAGTAAATAATCACTTTTAATTCTCCAAATCCGAAAATATGGATGAAGACATTATATACAATGGCCATTATAACCAATTGCATAACAGTAACATATCGCCACATGAAAATGCCCCACCACACAAAAAAATTCTGCGATTTCACATAAAAATCAGGGTCATTTCCGGTAGCAGGGTCTTTGTGATGTAAACCATGATTTTTACGTAATCGCTTGTAAGACATGCCTGCAAAAAGTAAAGTGGCAATTGTCCCAAGCAACTTATTTACGGTTTTATTCCTGGAAATGGTTCCATGCATACCATCATGACCTGTAATAAATAAACCGGTATAGAGCCAACCCTGCAGTAAAATATGGATGTACATCCAGGGATTGCTCGCTGAAAAATCAAGATACAGAAGCATCCATACAAGATGTAAAGCCCATATAAGGATCACACTAATTGCAATAAAAATACCCATAGCATCTAATTTAAAGTGGGAATATGAATTACTGAAAAGGCAAAGCGGTTCCCCTTTTCCGTTAAACTCTTCAAAGCTTTACGCGTGCAACAAAATTAGCGATTATTCTTAACTCTGACAAAAAGAAGAAATATGCAAACAAAAGGCAATGAATTATGTTGTTAACTTGAATAACACCAAAAAGGAAAAGTTGAAGAATAAACCTGACAGATTTTTAAAACCAAGCCTGTTAGGTTTCAGCATCAGTGCCAAATTTACCCGGTAATTTTTAAAATAATATTCTATGGAAAAATGGACTTACGCAATTTTACTTGCAGCTAGTATTGCAATTCCCTTGATCCGAAGTTTTGAAAAACGCGTGGCATTTCACCGGAAATGGCCTCATCTCTTTAAAGGGATTTTTGTTATGATGCTTTTATTTATTCCCTGGGATATTATTTTTACCCGCATGGGAGTATGGTCATTTAATTACAGCTATGTGTCCGGCTTGTATTTTTTGAATTTACCGGTTGAAGAATGGCTTTTCTTCATAGTTATTACCTACTGTGTGGTTTTTACTTATGAAGTATTACGTTATTTCTTTCCCAAATTTCATTTCCCTAAAATGGCATATGCCATAACTGTAATTCTCGGCATTTTTACTGCATCTCTTGCATTTTTGTATGCCGATCGAATTTACACGTTTATTGTAATGTACCTTTCATCCATTCTGTTATTCTGGCAGATTTACACTAAATCTTACAAAACCTGGCTGACCCATTTTTACCTGATGTATTTTGTTTCTCTGATACCCTTCTTTATTGTAAACGGTGTGCTTACATCTTTGCCGGTTGTTTCATATGATAATATCGAAAATCTGGCTTTTCGACTGGGTACCGTTCCTTTTGAAGATGCATTTTATTTTATCAGTATGATGTTTATTACCATTATGGTGTATGAGAATTCACTGAAAAGATACAAAAGCAAATCTTCCACTAAGCGTTAAAAAAAAGCAATTCTTAATCGACCTTTAAGCCTATCGGTAAAAATGTTATATTTGCAACAGCGTTGCAAATCCTTATTCCGAATTACTTATGAATGATATTTATGCCTTACTTGAGGAGAACAATCTTTCACGTACGCCATGTCGTGTTGAAATATTAAAGACTTTATCGCATGCCGGTGTTGCTCTTTCCGAGTCAGAGATCCGCGATAAGCTGGGGTATAATTACGATCGCACAACCGTTTATCGTACGCTTCGTAATTTTTTGAATCAGAATGTAATACACAGTATTTCTCTTGAAGGTGGGGAGGTTCGCTATGCCATGACCCCTCATAAGGATAAACCGCACGGGAGTCATCACGTTCATTTTTACTGTAATCAGTGCAGCGGAGTATATTGTATTTCCCATAAACCTTTTGATACTCCACAGCTACCCGCAGGTTTCTCCCCTGAAAACTATGATCTGCTTGTGCATGGCAAATGTAAAAAATGTACGGTTTGAATTTTTTTTATAGGTAAACCTGCCAACATCTCAAAACAAACATCCTAAAATGTTAACTACTCATTCTTTAATATTTCAATATCCGTCCGGCACACCTTTCAGTTTTCCCGATCTGCAATGTAAGCCGGGAAATAATTTACTGATTCTGGGTGAATCCGGAAGTGGAAAAACAACTTTGCTGCATCTTTTGTCAGGCATTCTTACACCGCAATCCGGTGATATAGATGCTGATGGAATTAAACTCAACCAACTAAAAATGACAGAAAGGGATGCTTTTCGCGGAAAGCATATGGGTATGATTTTTCAGAAGCATTTTTTCATGGAAGGTTTGAGTGTGTTTGAAAATTTGAAGGCAGCTCAGAAGCTTTCGGGCAGTGCCACAGATATTCATCATCTTGATCAGGTAATGGTAAAACTGGGAATTAAAAACCTTTCACGCAAGAAACCTTACAAACTAAGCCAGGGAGAGCAGCAGCGTTTTAGCATTGCACGTGCGCTGGCCAATAAACCTTCTTATGTTCTGGCCGATGAACCTACGTCAAGCCTGGATGACCGGAATTGTGAGAAATTTATTGAACTTATCCGATTACCCTTTACCGGAAAACCGGTTAGCTGGATCATTGCAACCCACGATCAGCGCTTGAAAAAGTATTTTCCAAACATTTATGAATTGTAAAAGAAACAGTCTATGTATATTTTGACCCTGGCTTTTAGAAGACTGATCTCCCGGCCTGCAAACTCCTTGTTGAGCCTTTTGCTTTTTGCCATTGGTATCAGTATCATTTCACTCATTATCCTTGCTGACCGACAGATGAAGGACAGCGTACAACGCAATCTTGCAGGTGTTGACCTGGTAATGGGTGCCAAGGGTAGTCCTGTTCAGCTCATTTTATCATCAGTTTTGCATGCTGATTATCCTACAGGAAATATCAACTTGCAGGAAGCCCGGAATATTGCACATAACCCATTGGTAAAAAAGTATATACCACTTGCACTGGGTGATAATTACCGCGGTTATCGTATTGTGGGTACAACCACCGAATATGCTGAATTGTATAATGCAGATCTTGAAAAAGGACGCTGGTTTGCAGATGTACCGGAGGTTACTTTGGGATATCGGGTAGCCCGGATGACC
>SKVR01000003.1 GCA_007129355.1 Bacteroidales bacterium
AATTTCCACCAAGCGCTTCACCTGGTCAGCTATCCAGAAATAAAATCACTTCCTCATCTGACAATTTATTATTAAATAGTAATTTCATATTTTTTGTGTTACTACTCATTATTGCTCAGGCAGTAATCACTATTTTCTGGATCAAATCATTGCAAAAATCTAAGCGCGCCAGACAAGGACATGAAAAACTCATGAAACTGCTTGAAACATCTCCTTCAGCAACTATGGTTTTTCAAAATTATAAGATCATTTATGTGAATTCTGCCTTTGAAATTTTAACAGGATTTCATCGTAAGGAACTTCTCAGGATGGAAGTTTGGGGAATAATTCATCCAGAAAGTCTCAAGGAGCTTAGTTCTGATGATGTTGTTTTTGAAGCAGATGGTTACAACTTCAACAGCGAATTAAAAATCCTTTCCAAATACAAAGAAAGCAAATGGGTTGATTTTTCAACCCGCAGTATTAATATTGATGGCAAAATGGCTGTTATTGCCACACTGCATGACATCAACGATCACAAAAGTAAAAAATCAGAATACTCAGATTTCTATGAGCGATATTTCAATATAATGGAAACATCAGAAGATGGAATTTTTGATTACAACATCTCAGATGATTCTCTGTATCTTTCGCCTAAATGGAAGGAAATGCTGGGTTTCAAAGATGATGAACTCAAAAACAGTAAAAAAACATGGATCTCATTGGTCAATCCTGAAGATAAAGCAAAAATTATTCGAATACTTGAAAACCTTGAATCCGGCAGCTTCCCATCATTTCAAACAGAATACCGTATGAATTGTAAAGGTGGAACATACAAATGGGTACTGGCTTCATTTACACTAATTCAGGATGAAAATAACAAACCTTTCAGGATTTTAGGAACCCATAAGGATGTTACCGAACGAAAGGAAGCAGAAAACATCCTGAGAGAAAACGAGTTGAAATACAAAAGTATATTTACAAAAAATACGGCAGTCATTATAATTTCTGATGCTGATACCGGCGATATAATTGATGCTAACCAGCCTGCTATTGAATATTACGGTTACGAACGTGATATGTTACTGGATATGAATATTGGAGAAATCAACCTGATGAGTACACAGGATATTGAAAATGAAAAGCAAAAAGCCAAAGACGAAAACCGAGCATTTTTTAATTTCAGGCATAAATTAAAAGATGGAAGCACAAAGGATGTGGAAGTATATAACAGCAAAATAAGAATGAAGGGGAAAAATATTGAAACCTCAATAGTTTTTGATATAAGCAGACGTAAAAATATTGAAAACGAGTTAAAAAAGGCCAGACAAGTTGCAGAGGATGCCAATCGTATTAAATCTTTGTTTATCAGTAATTTAAGTCATGAAATAAGAACACCTCTTAATTCAGTCATAGGATTGACCCAATTGATCATTGATGAGAATAGCTTAACTCCGGAACAAATGGAGAATATGAAATCCATCAAATTTTCATCAGATCATTTACTGGATATAATTAATGAAGTACTTGATTTCTCAAAAATTGAAGCAGGAAAACTAGAATTTGAAGAAGCGGAATTTGATATAATTCATCTTGTAAAAGAATCCAGCAAAACCTTTGAATTCAAAGCAAAAGAGAAAGGTATTTATCTTAAAGTTTCTATCGATCCGGGTGTGCCGCGTGTGCTTATTGGTGACCCGGCCAGGTTAAAGCAAATACTACTCAACCTGCTGAGTAATGCAGTAAAATTTACCAGCGACGGTCATGTCAGTACCGAAGTAAAAATCCAGGAAATGCACAATGATCGGGTAGTGCTGAAGTTTTCTATTTCGGATACCGGCCGAGGTATACACGAGGATCAAATTCCGAAGCTATTTGAGAGTTTCACACAGGCCACAAAGGATACATCACGAGTGTTTGGAGGAACAGGGCTCGGATTATCTATCTGTAAGAAACTAACCGAATTACAAGATGGTAAAATTGGTGTAAAAAGCATAGAAGGAATGGGCTCCACATTTTGGGTTGAGATACCTTACAGAATTAGCGAAAAACCGCAATTGCCAGACCTGGGTAAACCCGGAAGCAGACTTAAAAACCTGAAGGGTATTAAGATTTTGCTGGTAGAAGATGACAAGATGAACCAGTTTGTTATGACAAAACTTCTGAAAAAATGGCTGGCAGATATTACCATTGCAGAAAACGGACTCCAGGCCATAGAAATGCTTGAGAAAGAGAAATTTGACCTTGTACTTATGGATCTTCATATGCCCGAAATGGATGGATATGAAGCTGCACTGCAAATACGTGATAAAAATTCAACTGTATTAATGCATGATGTGCCTGTAATTGCACTAACTGCAGATATTACTCCTGAAACACGCCAAAAGGTCATGGATTCTGGTATGAATGATTTTATCACCAAACCCACTAATCAGGAGTCGATGTTTGAAACCATTAATAAGGTTATTATCAACAGGAAAACAGAATTCATTGAAAAACAAATCCCGGAAAAAGAAACTGCTGAGCAAAAACCTGACGATGTTTCAGAAATAAAACAACACATAAAATATGCCCTTGCCGGCATATTTGATGATGACCTTGAAGGTACTCTTGCGCTGATATCCAAGTTTCTGAAAGATATACCAAGAGCGATAATTGGAATTAATGAAGCATTTTACGAAAGAGATCTCTCTACTTTAAATAAACTGGTACATAAAATCAAACCCGGATTCAGCTACCTGGGATTTACTGAAGTATCCGATAAAATTACGCGTATGCAAATTCTTTCAAAATCGGAAAACAATATTTCAGTGCTGGAAGAACTTTGTAAAGAACTCGATGATGAGTCCAAAAAAATTACACGCGTTTTAAGAGAGGTACAGAAAGACTATATAAAAAACAATTCAGTGAATATTTAAATTCTGATCCGTAAATTCAGGAATTTAAAAATCCTGTTATGCTTATAAAATCGTAATTTTGGCCTTTATTTTCAAATAAAGGCTTTTTTTGTTGATGACACCACCGAGGCAATATATGGAACGCTGTCTTGAACTTGCAGCACTTGGACTTGAAAAAGTTGCTCCAAATCCCATGGTGGGCAGCGTAATTGTGCACAAAGGCAAAATCATTGGAGAAGGATATCATAGAGAGTATGGCATGCCGCATGCCGAGGTAAATGCCATTGGAGCAGTTAAAGATAAAGAACTTCTCAAGGCGTCAATACTTTATGTTAGTCTGGAGCCTTGTTGTCATTTTGGTAAAACTCCTCCATGTACCGATCTGATCATTCAACATCGCATTCCGCATGTGGTAATTGCAACTGTCGATCCATATGACGTTGTAGCTGGTAAAGGAATATCAAAACTTCGCAATAACGGTATAAAGGTCGAAGTGGGTTTAATGAGACAGGAGGCCATTTCGCTAAATAAAAGATTTTTTACTTTTCATGAGAAAAAACGTCCATACATCATCCTGAAGTGGGCACAAACTGCCGACGCCTTTATTGACATTGAAAGACTGCCAGGTACTCCCGCAAGGCCCACATGGATTACCAGCGAAAAGCTGCGAATGCTGGTACACAAGTGGAGAACAGAAGAACAGGCTATCATGGTGGGTACCATTACGGCATTAAAAGACAATCCCCGGCTCAATGTAAGAGATTGGAGTGGAAAACAACCCACCCGGATTGTACTTGATGAAAATCTCACACTTTCTCAATCACTGAACTTATTTGACAATTCACAAAATACCCTTGTTCTTAATCAACTCAAAAATGAGATAAAAGGCAGGACAGAATGGATTCAGACAGACTTTGCCAATACTGCTTTTTTAAATAATGTTCTGGAAATTTTAAAAGAAAAGGGCATACAATCCATCATAATTGAAGGTGGTCAGAAACTGCTTAATACCTTTATCAGTCAGGATCTCTGGGATGAAGCAAGGGTATTCCAGGGAAGCAAGTTTTTTATCAAGGGTTTGCGGGCCCCCGTATTGCCCCATGATAATTTTAGTCAGGAAATTATTGGTAACGAGTTGCTGTATTGGATAAAGAATCCAAAGAATCATTACTAAAGTCCAGCCATGCACAACCTATTGCTTGCCATATTCTTTTCATCATGCATTATTGTTACCTTCCGCTTATTCAGTATACTCAGGATAGATAATCTGCAGGCTATTACTGCCAATTATCTCATTGCTGCCATACTATCTTTTCTGACATGGCAGGGCGATTTCAGCTTTTCTGAACTTCCCTGCCGGAGCTGGTTTCCTTTGTCAATGGTAAACGGAGTGTTTTTTATACTGGTATTTTTTGTTTTTGCACGATCGGCGCAAAAAGCAGGAGTTGCCATTACAGCAGTTGCCAGCAAAATGTCGGTTATTATACCGGTTGGGATAGGATTTCTGATTTATGGTGATCATTTAAGTATACTAAAAATAGCAGGCATATTAACAGCATTTCCAGCTTTTTATCTCGTCTTTAAGAAGGAGAATAAACCACTTGAACCCAATAAAAAATACATTCTGCTACCACTCATTCTTTTTCTGGGCACAGGTACAAATGATAGTGTAATGAAACATGCCCAGAAATTTTATGTGGGTGATGAGTACTTGCTATTTCTTGGAGTTGTCTTTACATTTTCGCTTTTTATCGGTATGGGTTTTCTTATCCACAAACTCATAAAAACCCGACAAACCATTAACGTGAGAAATATCATTGCAGGTTTTTTACTCGGTTTTTTCAATTTTGCATCAACGTATTTTTTTCTCCGAGGTCTGGCAATATTTGAAAGTTCGGTGTTTTTTCCCATATTTAACGTCAGCATCGTAAGCATGGGGGCACTTATTGGCCTGGTAATTTTTAAGGAAAAATTAGGTTGGAAAAACTGGCTGGGAATTATACTGGCTATCATTACCATATTGTTTATTGCTATGGCATGATTTTAAAATGATTTAATCAGATTTCAAATGTTCAGCGATACGTATTATACATTAAAACAATCAAGCGAAGGGCTTTACAAGGATAAAGGAAGCAAGTTTCTGGCCTATGCCTATCCTGTAAAAAATGAAGAAGAAATAAAAGAAATATTGGATAATTTGAGAAAAAAGCATTACGATGCCCGTCATCACTGCTATGCCTGGGCTTTGGGCCCAACGCGGGATGCGTTCAGGTTCAACGATGATGGTGAACCCTCTGGTACAGCTGGAAAACCCATTTACGGACAAATCCTTTCCAATGGTATTACCAATATCCTGATTGTAGTTGTAAGGTATTTCGGAGGCACAAAACTGGGAGTCCGCGGGCTTATCAATGCCTATAAAGCAGCTACCGCAAATGCCATAGAAAACAACGTTATAATAGAAATGCTTATCCGCGAAGTCTATGAACTGCAATTCGAATACCATCTGATGAATGAGGTAATGAAAGTTTTGAAAGATAATGAGTTAAACCAGATTTCGCATAATTTTGAGCTTAGTTGCAAACTTACTTTTGAGGTCAGAAGAAACAAAGCTGATGAAATTAAAGGTATCTTTCAATCCATATACGGCGTTAAAATTACATATATTTATACATTGTAAATAATAGCTGTTTAATTGTATTAACATCAGATCTTTACATGATAGGCACTGATATCAAGCATATTATGAACAGAGATCGTATTGCATTTATAACCAATTCGTTGTATTGTTTTATTTTTATTAAATTCACACTTACGTAAACTAATTTTAAATTAGAAGATTACGGTTTAATTTGTTGTTTTTTATTCGAATAAGTATTATAATTGCGGTTCACTTTTTCAAAGATTTTTCCAATGCCAAAGACCCGATTTACCTTAGTGTTATCGCTGATATATATTTTTGTCATTTTTGCCTGTAAAGGCCCCGATCAGCAAAAATTCACTTTGGATGGCTCTGTTATCCTGATGGACAGCATTAATGTTCCAGAAACTGATAAAGAACAGGAAAAAATAATTCTGGAATACAGGGAAAGTCTTGAGGCCGACATGAGTAGGGTACTTGTTCATTCTGAGCATGTGATGGAAAGAGGAAGCCCGGAGGGTAAACTGAATAATTTTGTTGCTGACCTTGTTTTTGAAATAGGTGAAGAAATATACCAGCCCGATGATGGAAAAAATATCGATTTCTGCCTGCTGAATTATGGTGGATTAAGAGTACCTCTTCCGGAAGGAGAAATAACCTATGAAAGAGTTTTTGAGCTCCTGCCCTTCGAAAACGAAATGGTGGTAATTACCCTTACAGGAGAAAAGACCCGGGAACTGTTTCAATATCTGTCTGCCTCTGAGCGCGGTATGCCTGTATCAGGAATAAGGCTGAAAATAAAGGATAATGAACCTTATGAGATTCTTATCAATGAAAATGAATTTGATATCAACAAATCATATAAAGTATTGACATCCGACTATCTTGCCGGCGGCGGAGACCATATGAATTTTTTTCTGCAACCGGTAAATTACGAATTGCTGGGAATGCGAGTACGCGAT
>SKVR01000242.1 GCA_007129355.1 Bacteroidales bacterium
AATTAACCGGGTACTCGCTCGCTTTTTGTTTGTCAATATCAAATATTTTCAAAGAACTATTGGTATTCTTATATTTTTAAATCATTCCGTTGAATGATTATTTTTCATTTTGGGACTGCAAAGGTAAAAATTTATTTTCTATCAACAAGAAAATAATTTTATTTTTTTATCCAAAAACTTGCAGCCGATGCAATTGTGAAGAACATTGATTTCTTACTTGCGGGCTGCAAAGGTAAATATATTTTTATGACACCAGGAGATTTTTTTCGTTATAATGCCTTAAAATTTCAACAACAATATTATCTCTTTGATTTCCTTGCAAATAAATAAATGAGAACCTAAAAACACTCCAAACCACATTACCTATAAAATAAAAAAAACAGTCAAATTCCAAAATAAAATTTAGGTATTTTGTAGCTTAAATTTTATTTTGTTTTAATTTTGCTGCCTGTGGGAAGTAGCGGGGCCTTAAAATAAACATTCAATTCAGTATATTGAACTTATTATAAACTTTAAATATTCCAATTTCCAACTATCAGTAAAAACCAATTAGCCTATGGAAGTATTAGAGATTGCAAGGTGGCAGTTTGGAATCACAACTATCTATCACTATTTCTTCAGCCCACTATCAATTGGATTAGCAACATTAACTGCAATTCTACACACCTTTTATTATCGAACCGACAGTGTTCAATACAAGTTACTGACCAGATTTTTCGGCAAACTGTTTATCATTATTTTTGCCCTGGGGGTGGTAACAGGCATTGTTCTCGAATTTCAATTCGGGATGGCCTGGTCAAGTTATTCACGATTTGTGGGTGACATCTTTGGTATACCACTGGCCATAGAGGCCTTGATGGCATTTTTCCTTGAATCGACCTTTATTGCTGTATGGCTGTTTGGCTGGGGCAGGCTACCCAAAGGGGTTCACTTGCTCAGCATCTGGCTGGTTGCCCTGGGAGCAACTTTATCTGCATTATGGATTCTTATTGCCAATGCATGGATGCAGTATCCGGTAGGATACATATTGAATAACGGACGTGCCGAGCTAAGCGATTTCATTGCAGTTATGCTGAATGAACAGATGCTTGTAATGGTTCAGCATACCGTTCTTGCAGCTTTTGTAACCGGAGGTCTTTTTATGCTGGGTATCAGTGCATGGCAGATTTTGCGGAAGAATCAGGTAGAGATCTTTGCCAAGTCGGCCAGAATTGCCCTTGTTTTTACTGCTGTATCGGCAATCCTTGTTGCCACAACGGGTCACAGGCATGCGCAACACACAGTAAAACATCAACCCATGAAAATGGCGGCCATGGAAGGTATGTGGGAAACAGAACAACCGGCCAGTTTTTCCATGTTTGCGATTATAGACCAGGAAAACAGGACATCCAACCGGGAGTTTAGGTTACCTTATATGTTATCGGTACTGGCTTACAATAACACTACTAGTGAGGTTAAGGGAATGAACGAACTTCAGAAGAAATATGAAGAAGCCTATGGGCCAGGGGATTATACCCCACCGGTAAAAGTGGTTTACTGGAGCTTCAGATTTATGGTAGGATTAGGGATGCTTTTTATTCTTTTTGCCCTTTACGGCCTGGTTCAGTGGTGGCGGAACAAACTTGAAGACAGCAAACTGTATCTGAAAATGGCGACTTACGTAATGTTCCTTCCGCTTGTAGCCAATTCCCTGGGATGGATTGTTACCGAAATGGGACGTCAACCCTGGGTGGTTTATGGATTGATGCTTACCCGGGATGGGGTATCTCCCAATGTTAGTGCCGGACAAATGCTTTTAACAACAATTGCCTTTACACTTATTTATGGTATACTCGCTGCTGTTGCGGTTTATCTGATCCATCGCTTTGCCAAACCCGGACTACCTGAGGATAGTGATAAAATGCTACATGCTTATTAAAAAGATATTTTAAAAAACATAAAAATTTTCGGATATGGATTTTCAAATAATATGGTTTGTACTGATAGCCGTGCTTTTTATAGGTTATTTTATCCTTGAAGGTTTTGACTACGGAGTAGGAATACTGATGCCATTTATCAGCAAAGATGATGTGGACCGCAGGGTTGTAATCAACACCATCGGACCCTTCTGGGATGCCAATGAAGTTTGGCTGATTACGGCAGGAGGAGCATTGTTTGCTGCTTTCCCACACTGGTATGCTACTTTATTCAGCGGTTTTTATATTCCCTTGTTCCTGATAGTGATAGCACTTATCCTTCGGGCTGCGGGGTTTGAGTTCCGAAGTAAAATGAAAGACAAGTTGTGGCGCAAAATATTTGACCAGTTTATATTTTGGGGTAGCTTACTCCCGGCTCTGCTCTGGGGGGTTGCTTTTACGAATATTGTACAGGGATTACCTATAGGTGAAGACATGAATTTTACCGGAAACCTGTTACATATTCTAAACCCTTATGCACTTCTGGGGGGAGTTGTTGTAGTAATGATGTTTGTTCTTCATGGTGCCTTGTTCTTAAGTCTTCGGACTACTGATGATTTGAAAGAAAGAGCCGAGAAAATAGCTAAAACACTCTGGATTCCCATAGCCATCGTTACCGCTGCATTTGCTATATTAGGGTATTGGAACACTGTCCTTTTTGAAGGACTCGGGCTTGTACCGGGAAGTTTGCCCACCCTGGCTGTTTTCAGCTTTGTTGCATGTTTCGTATTTATGCGCATGAAAATGCAGAAATATGCTTTTGCTTCCATGGCGCTGACCATCCTGCTTGGCACTTCAGTGATATTTTACGGCTTGTTCCCCACTGTAATGCCTTCTTCAATTGATGAAGCTTATAACTTAACGATTTACAATGCATCTTCCAGTGAGCTTACCCTGAAGATCATGTCAATAGTTGCTTTGTTTTTTGTACCTATCGTACTTGCTTACCAGGGCTGGAGCTATTATGTTTTCAGCAAGCGAATAAGCCGGGATGCCATACCCAGGGAATAAAACAACTAATAAATTGATCAACAAATCTTTGTGACAGAATCAGAAACAAAAAGATTAAAATCAGGCATGCACATTCATCGCAGACTTTTTGGTCTTGCCATGAGTGTGCATGGTTTTTTTATTGTGATTGCCATAATCAGTTTTCTGATGGCAAGCAATGTGATCCTGCAAATGTATCTTTTGAGCAGTATCATTGCGGAGGTTTTCCTTTATGGTGAAATTATCCGACCTGATTTCATTTATTATCTCACCGCAAGCATTATTATCAGAAGTTTTCTCATATGGATACGTGAGCGATTCGCTCAAAGAAAGTCTGTTGAAATTAAATCTTCCCTGAAAAGAGAACTTTTCCGGAAGATGCTTAACCTGGGCCCATCATTCACACGCACAAGCAAAACCGGTGAATTGATTGCTTCCGTTACGGACGGTGCAGAAAAACTTGATGATTATTTCACCCGCTACATTCCTTCTGTAATCCATATTATTATATTACCGGCAGTGATCATTGTTTTTACTATCACTATGGATTGGATAAGCGGATTGATCCTTTTGTTAACCGCACCACTGATTTTATTTTTCATGTGGCTCATAGGCACTTATGCCAAAAAACTTACCCAAAATCAATGGAAAGAACTTACAAGCCTGTCATCTCATTTTCTGGATGTATTACAGGGATTGAAAACCCTTAAGATTTTTGACTCAAGCCACAGAGAATCAGATAATGTGGACAGAAAGAGTAACGGTTTCCGGATTGTTACAATGAATGTACTTAAGGTAGCTTTTCTTTCAGGTATGGTGCTCGAACTGGCAGCAAGCATAAGTATTGCATTGGTTGCTGTGCAGGTTGGCATCAGGCTGATTGAGGGTATGCTTACTTATCAGCCCGGTTTATTTATTTTATTACTGGCTCCGGAATTTTACCTTCCTTTCCGTACGCTGGGAAGTCACCATCACGCCGGCATGGAAGGATCCGCTGCAGCTGCCGGGATATTTAATATAATAGACCAAAAAACAGAATCCGGGAAATCAGGTAAAGAATCACTAAGTCATTCCGCCCCCCCTATTATTCAATTCAAAGACGTTTCTTTTACTTACCCTCAGAATGCAATCCCGGCCATACATAAAATCAATTGCGAAATTAAACCCGGAGCATTTACTGCAATTGTGGGCCCAACCGGGGCAGGCAAAACCACCTTTGCTCATTTGATATTGGGTTATCTCCGATCAAAAAACGGGCAGATACTAATCAATAATATGCCTCTGTACCAAGTTGATCCGGAAGACTGGAGCAAAAGCCTGGCATATGTACCACAGCATCCGCATTTTTTCCAGGGCACTATACTGCAAAACCTCATGATGGCCAATCCAGGGGCAGAAATGGACAAGGTAATACATGCCACCCGGGAAGCAGGAGCACACCATTTTATTGAAAAACTACCCAATGGTTATCATACCCAACTTAATGAGAATGCTGTAAATCTGAGCGGAGGTGAAAAACAAAGACTTGCCATAGCAAGAGCCTTTTTAAAAGATGCACCTGTGCTTATACTTGATGAACCCACATCAAACCTGGACCCGGAAAGTGAACAACTGATTTCTGAGGCCATGGAACGTATTACCAAAAACAGGAGTACACTGGTAATAGCACACAGGCTAAATACTGTTCGCAGGGCTGATAACATTTTGGTATTCAACAATGGTGAAATTGCTGAAAGTGGCAGACACATCGACCTTATTAAAAAGAAAGGCATCTATGCAGGTTTTCTGGAAACAACTGGCATAACAAATCAAATCAAATGATAAGCAAACTGTTATCATATATAAGCGGCCACAGGTGGCAATTCACGCTGGCTTTGCTGCTGGCTTCCGGAACTATCCTGGCAGGTATTGGACTGATGAGCACATCGGGATACCTGATATCCCGCGCAGCCCAACGCCCAATGATTGTCGACCTATTTATGGTTACTGCCGGGGTAAGATTTTTTGGTATTTCCAGGGCTGTTATCAGATATTTTGAGCGCGTGGTATCGCATGATCTTACATTTAAAATACTACATTCCATGCGGGTTGACCTTTACCGGAAATTTGATTCTTTTTCACAGAAATGGCTAATGGGCCGAAGATCTGGCGACTTGCTCGCGGGTATCGTATCAGATATTGAAACCCTTCAAAATGTTTATCTGCGCATTATATCCCCTGTTATTGTGGCAGTTGTAATTTCGGTTCTGACATTTTCCGGACTTGCTTTTTTTGATCTTACCATAGCAATTACTGCCCTGGCTTTCCTGGTGTTTAACGGAGTTGCTGTACCTTACCTGTCACTTAGGCTGGCAAAAGGACGGGGAAAAACCGATATAACCACGCGAACCCAATTGAAAATATATCTTGTTGACCGCTTGCAGGGATTACAGGATTTACTTTGGATGGGACGTAAAAACGATACACTGGATGAATTTGGCCAATTACAAAATAAACTTGATGACATCCAAACCCGCAATGCAGGTACATCAGGTATTACCGAAGGTTTGAATACCCTGTTGTCGCATCTTGCCATGTTTACTGTTCTGATACTGGCAATCCCCCTGGTTATAAACGGAGACATAAAAGGCGTATGGCTTGCGGCACTCACATTGGGCGTTTTAAGCAGTTTTGAAGCGGTTCTGGGACTGGCCAATGCTTTCATCCAATTTGAAAATTCACAGGAAGCATCAGAACGTGTTTTTTCCATGGCAGAGAGCGGAAAAGACCTTGCTGTATCAGAAAATCAAAACCATATTGAAGTTCCTCATGGCAAATTGGATATTGGGTTCAGGAATGTGTCCTTTTCTTACGATAATGAAAACATCACACTTAACGATATTTCATTTGATATAACTGCCGGAAGCAAAACAGCAGTTGTTGGTCCAACAGGTAGCGGAAAAAGCACACTTGTAAATCTGCTTCTGGGTTTCTGGAAACCCGATCAGGGGCAAATACTTACCAATGGTAATAGTATATACGATCTTGACATAGAACAGCTCCGGAAAAAATTCGGCGTTATGTCGCAGGATGCGTATATTTTTAACCGGTCTTTACGGGAAAACCTTCTGATTGCTAATCCCGATGCTACCGATGATCAGCTTAGAGCAGTTCTGCATAAAGTTGGTCTGGCTGAATTTGCAGTAAGCCTTGATATTCAACCCGGTTCGCAGGGCATGAGATTCTCGGGAGGCGAAAGGCAATTGATAGCTCTGGCAAGGGTTTTTCTAAAGGAATCGGATTGCTGGATATTTGATGAACTTACAGCTCATATGGATGTAGTTACTGAACGAAAGGTTTTGAATACGATCTGGTCAAACCTTAATAGCAGAAGTCTTTTACTGATTACACA
>SKVR01000163.1 GCA_007129355.1 Bacteroidales bacterium
AAACTTAGCATACCTGAAGCATCATCTAAAGCCACATCATCCGCAAGGACTTCATCAATAAGGTATTCTTCATCAGCTTCTATGAAAAATGATTGTGAATCACCAAAGAGAACTTCTGTTTCCCCCTCAGGATAAATACTTCCATTTTCTCCGGCAGTTGCAGTAATTATGCGTGTGACAACATTATCATTTATTTCGTATGCGCCCATATCCACAATTCCTCCTGGCTCTGCATTTCCCGGTTCCATGATACGCGGGAAACCCGGCCCCCTGATATCTGTCAGAATCCCCATTGCCACTCCTCCATCGCCAAAGGGTTCATTGGTCCCGGAATCTCCTACAGGTGATGTTTCAGCAGGCATATAAGGATGATCTCCATTCATATCAAACTCCGGATCCTCATCAATGTTATTTCCACCGTCAATCCCCCGGTTTTCAAACCAGTCGGGGCCACTGCCACCGCTATTCTTGATATTGCTATAGCTAAAGGTAGGAGCATCGTCTTCATCACCCACATATCCTACTTCTTCAAAACCCATAAAATCAGCTTGATTACCCCAGATAATGGTATTTACAATATTTGCTGTGCTGTTTTGATTGGCTATTCCTCCCCCTCCATGAGCGGTTGAATTGCCGGTAAAAGTGGAGTTAATGATATGTGGGCTTGCATAATAATTATAAATTCCACCTCCTCCTTTCCACTCATTTTCACCGTCAGCAATATTATTGGTGAAAAGGCAGTTCACAATAATGGGTGAACTTTCAGTATTGTTATGAATAGCTCCACCCAAAGGCGCCTGGTTACCGTTAAATATGGAATTGGAAATAATTGCAGTAGAATAATCATCATTTCTTATGGCACCGCCATGAACGGCGGCCATGTTATCATAAAACCGGCAATGATCAATAACCGGAGAGATATCATGTTCATTGTAAATTGCTCCACCATCGTGCGCCAGATTACCTGTAAATATTGAATGGATAATATGCGGACTGCTGCCCATAGCATTCATGATGGCTCCCCCATGATGCGCCATATTATCAGTAAAAGTACAATGCATTATATGGGGAGAACTATAAAAAGCATTCATCATAGCACCACCTAACATCGACTGATTATTCGTAAACAGACAATTGCGAATGGTAGGGCTCGACTCAGTACCCTCGACCGGTAAAAAGTTGGAAGGGTCATCCGGGTCTCCATCTATTTCAATTTCAGGAGAATTAAGCATACCTCCGCCTAATAAATGAAATATGTTTTCTTCATGGTCAGCATAACCTCCTGTTATAACAAAGCCATCCAAAACTGCTGTTTTTTCAAGACTTATTCCATAATGAAAAAACACCTGGTACACATTGAAGTCATCGGTTGCGCCACTTAGAATGGTAGGATTATTTTGCCAGTCACGCTGCTCATGGTTAGTTTCAGTACCGAGAAAACCTCCATAGATTGTCACTCCATTTTTCATCCGGAAGTGTCTGTGACGTTCATCCTGATCATCCAGATCATAGGTACTGGTGGGATGATAAGTGCCCTGTGCCACCCAGATTTCCGAAGGACCTTCAGCCACATCCAGTGCTTCCTGAAGTGTTACGAATGCTTCGCCCCATGATGTGCCATCACCGCTGGCAGCATTCTGATTATTAACATAATAGACTTGGGGAGTTTGCGCGAATAACGAAATTGTTATTGCTAAAAATAAAAATAAAAAAAACTGTTTACGCATGGTTCCTTGTTTTGGTTAGCATATATGATTTACCAGGTTATTCTTAAAATACCCGTTTAGTTATTGCTGCCATTACAATGAATCCTTTTTTTCTTAAAAAAGAATTTTGTTTTCCCGTTCTTTTCTAACTTACTTAAAACCACAAATAAACAAAAAATTGAATAGTTCCAGGGGGAAAAGCACAACATTTTATTTAAATACGTCACATATATGTATACAAATACTTGCTTAACATCTGATTAACATAGTTTTATAAACGTACATCGGCAAAACTATTTATCCACAAAGATTTACTTTTCCCCAGATTGCTATTTCATTCATATCAGCAATGAATGTATTAACCAGAATAAAACCAATAAAAAGACTCTGACTCAAAGGTGATAAATGATTTTTGTGCAGTTCGACAAACTAAACGTAATACATTTCGATACGACCACAGAATATCAGCTGGTTTGCGTTTCAGTATTCACAATATCCTGAATTCCAAAGGTTTTTGAGATAACCTGATAATTTCTAAGCCAAAATATGGGTATTCCTTTACATCTTTATACCTTTATGGTACCAAAAAAACATTTGCCGGAAATGGAAAAACTCAGAAAAGTCAACCGGATTTTATTATTTACTCTTGCCATATTTGCTTTGTTTTATTTGGGTTCATCTTTTCTGATACCATTGATTTTTGGAGTATTCTTTGCTACACTGGTAAGTCCACTGGCGGGTTTACTGGAAAGGTTCAAATCACCAAGATTTTTGGCTGCATTTGCAGGCACACTTGTAATCTTTATTGTTGTCGGGGGTATTTTATATCTTTTCCTCTATCAGTTAACGCTGTTTATTACAGAGATTTCTCAGATCAGGAGTGAACTGCAATCCTTCATCGCAACCGCTCAAACATGGATTACAGATGTAACCAATCTTTCTCTTGAAGAACAAAGAAAGATCTGGCAGGATCGATCGGGACAGTTTTTAACCGCGCTTGAGTCAGGCATAACTCGTTTTCTCAGCGACCTGGCAAATACGGCATTCAACTTTTTACTGGTTCTGGTTTATGTTTTCCTGTTCATTTATTACCGGAAAAAGTTTACAGATGTTGTCATGATGTATACATCTGATGAGAAAAAAGAGAAAACCGCCAAGGTTTTGAATAAGATCAGCAAGGTTGTATATCATTATTTGTGGGGAAGAGCGCAGGTTATGACACTTCTGGGTGTAATGTACTATATTACATTTCTGATATTCGATCTTCCATTTGCCTTACTGCTTACTTTATTCGGAGCATTGGTAACCATTGTTCCCTATGTGGGTCCGTTTATAAGTGGTATACTTCCCATGCTGTTTGCAATAATTTACATGGATGAAATTGGGATTATCATCCTGTTTTGTGCCATTATCATCACAATACAACTGGTTGAAAGTTATGTGTTTGAACCCCTGATCATAGGCCACGAGGTAAAGCTGAACCCCCTGATGGTGATCATCGCCATTATTATGGGAGGCATGATTTGGGGTCTTTCGGGCATGATATTGTTTGTACCCCTTTTCGCCATGTTTAAAATTGTAGCCATGCATACAAGCGGATTGGAACCGGTAGGTTATTTGCTCGGTCCGACAAAAGAAAAAATGCCCGATTCAGAAAAACAGAAATAGCCCTTTCAAAAATTTGACCCGATACCAGGTAAGATTTTGTATTTATCCGGGACATAGTAGCCTGGTGATTTCAATTTGAACATAAATGCCTTAAATATCATTCCATCCGGAAATTTTTCGTAATATTGTTATAACTAAAAATAACCGTTATTATGGGAAAAGCCATCGTAAAATGCATGATCTCAACTTATGCTGAAGACTCTTATATTGTAGAGGTTCCCTGCGAAAAAGATGATATTGATGAATTGATCATTACCCGCGCCTGGCAGAAAGTGAAAGAACAGGAGCCTGCCATCCCTTACGGACACCGAACAGCCGAAATCATCAAGAGGATTGATGATTAACTCCAGTTATAATCAGTTAACATAACGCCAAATTTATTACCCATGATTATTTTCATCAAAAACATGGTATGTCAGCGCTGCATTATGGCTGTTAAGGATGAGGCTAAAAAACTGGGCATCAGGGTAAAAAATATCCGGCTCGGTGAACTGCAAACTGAAGATGACCAAATTCAGCCGAAAGTTCTGCAAGTTTTTGATAAAAATCTTGAAGCAATTGGTTTTGAAAGATTTGATGATAAAAAAAGCCGCATCATTGAAAAGGTTAAAAGTATAGTAATTGAAAATCTACATCATAACGATGGCAAAATAAATCACAACTATTCCGAACTCATTGATTCACAAATCCCCCATGAATACAATTATATAAGCAATATATTTTCTTCATTTGAAGGGATTACCCTGGAACAATACATCATTCGGCAAAAAATTGAGAAGGTTAAGGAACTTATATTCTATAACGAACTCTCTTTAAAAGAAATAGCCTGGAAACTGGGTTACAACAGTGCTGCATACCTTAGCAATCAATTTAAAAAAGTTACCGGAATGACGCCCGGTCAGTTCCGCAAACAACTAAATAAGAAGCGTAAACCACTCGATCAGATGTAAATTTCATAACTTTTTCCTGAAATTATATAAACATAAACCCCTTAGGGATTAGTAATTTTATAAATGTACACCACAGAACTAAACAATAGTGTTGTAACATTTTATTATTAGTAACCCTAAATGTAATTTATTATGAAAACCCTTCTTTTTTTAGTAACATTTCTTACCCCCCTGCTAGGATTCAGTCATGAACACAAAACCGAATTTAAAGTTTACGGCGCCTGCGGCATGTGCGAGGCACGCATCGAAAAGGCCGCTAAAAGCGTTGACGGTGTAAACGCTGCCGACTGGAACCGGGAAACCAAAATGCTCACCATCGAGTACGATTCGGAGAAAGTGAACCTGGACGATGTACACACAAAGATTGCTAAAGCAGGCCACGATACTGACAAGGTAGGTGCCAAAGATGCTGTATATAAAGCACTTCCCGCCTGTTGCCATTACGAACGCCCTGATAGCGACAAAACCGGGCAATTGATGAAAAGCAGCGGAAGTTGCTGCAACAAGTAATTTTTGAAACCGCAAGGTCCGCAAAGGTAATCGCAAAGAACGCGAATGCCTTTGCGACTACTGTGGGCTCTTTGCGTGAAATCTTTGCGAGAAACCAAATCTTAAAATCTTTTTCACTATGCACTTAACCTACACCATCACCGGAATGACCTGCGTTCTTTAAGTTTCTCGACCTGAGTGGCTTTGCCCGCTCTTATGCCATGTACGACCTACTGGCAAAGTATTGGAAAGGCTATGGTTATGTTTATCCCTTCGTCGAACTTGGGTTGGGCGTTCTGTACATCACTGCCATCCATCTGCCGGCTACTCATGTGGCAACCATTGTCATTATGGGCTTTAGCAGTATAGGAGTGATCAGAAATATGCTTTCACCCAACCAGGTACAGTGCGCCTGTCTGGGCACCGTGTTCAAACTCCCCCTGGGCAATGTTACTCTGGTGGAAGACCTGCTGATGGTAGCCATGGCGGGGGTGATGCTGGTGATTTGACAGCAATGTTTAACTTGCCCTTTCAGGGCGCCAGGGAATGGGATTGCATCTAAACCCAAGGCGTTGCCACTGGGCTGAATTGATTTGGGCTTTCAGCCCGAACTTTGGCAACCAGGAGTTACATTAATCAACTCGGATGTCAAAATTACCATCCAACGCCCCGAAGGGGCAATTCATTTCAGCCCAACGGCAACGCCTTGGGTAAACGAAAGCAAACGTAATCAGCGCCCTGAAAGGGCAGCTGAAAGGAAGATAAAGCACATAGGATAATTGTCGTTGACGAGCTCTCTTGCTGAAAAAGTGAGACAGGCTATATGACCGAATCAATAAAATTTTACTGATGAAAGACCACGACTTAAACCATAAGCAACGCAAAGAAGAAAAAGAAAAGAAGCATTCAGATAAGCATAAGGAAGAAAACCATGATCATCACAACCATGATCATAGTAATCATGAAGGCCACGGGGATCATGATCACGATGACCATTCCGGGCATGATCACCAAGATCATCACGCCCACATGATAAAGGATTTCCGCACCCGGTTCTGGATTTCTCTCGCCCTAAGTTTGCCTATTGTGGTGCTGGCGCCTATGATTCAGGGTTTGCTGGGGTATGAGTTTCGCTTTGAGGGTGACCGCTACGTGCAGTTTGTCTTATCTTCAATCGTGTTTTTTTACGGGGGATGGCCTTTTTTCAAAGGACTCATAGACGAGATGAAAGACAAAGCCCCGGGCATGATGACCCTTATCGCCATGGCTATTACTGTGGCCTATGTGTATAGCTCAGCAGTGGTTTTCGGATTGGAAGGAAAAACTTTCTTCTGGGAACTGGCAACGCTAATCGTGGTTATGTTGCTGGGCCACTGGATTGAAATGAAATCGG
>SKVR01000033.1 GCA_007129355.1 Bacteroidales bacterium
ATAGAAACTTCGTATTCACTGCTGTAACGCATAAAAGGATTTAGGTTACGGTTGTGCGGGCGGTTAATACGGCGGGTATAACTAATTTGTGCCGACTGGTTGTTTTCAAAACTCCTTCTCAAGTGCAAAGTGGGGAAAAAGTTCAAATAATCTTTATTAAAAGGTTCATTATTGGTAATCTGGTTGCCTTCAACAAAAGTTTGCTCAGCTCTTAGGCCTGCCTGTAAACTATATTTGCCAAGCATAGTGGCATACATACCGTAAGCTGCAAATATTTGTTCATTGTAAAGAAAGTGGTTGCTGCGATTCAAATCGTTAGTCCAGATTTCATTGTCCGGATTGAAGTGTTCAAAGTTAAATTCTGAATCCATTTCACGCAGCTGAATTCGGTAGCCTGTTTCAAATTTACTGTCATCACCCAGAGGATGAACATAATCAAGCTGAGTGCTTAACGACCAGTTCTGGCCAATCATTTGAGATCTTTCCAAAACTGATAAACCATTGGGAGTATTCCAGGTTTGCTCAAAAAACTGCTGAGCAAAGTTCTCATTTCTATCCATGTTGCGGGTAGAAAAAACAAGGTCGGCTGTCAGCTCTCTGTGCCTTTGATCGTAAGTACGCCTGAAATTCATCTGGTGTGTAAACGAATTGTGAAGCATATCTGTATCATTGTCCATCAGGAAAAGGCTGTTGGGGTTCGTAATCAGGTCTCTGAAAAGGATATATTCCGTAAGATTGTCAGAATTACGGTTCCAGTTGCTGTATCTTGAAGAAAAAGCAAGGGTGTTTTTGGAGTTAAAGTTATAATCAGCTCCTGCCTGAACATTATGAGATCCCATACCCATATTACCGTTTATATCCTGGTCCATAAAGTTTGATGTTCCATCAAAAAAAGTTTCTCTCAGGCTGTTACCATAACTGTCCATATCTGAAAGTCTGCCACTATAATTGGTGAAGAAGTTCCAGTTGTTGACTTTATAGTTGAGGTTAACAGAACCACTGTAGGTTCCTGCGCTGCCGGCATTTAGAGAAACCATGCCATTGTACCCCGGACGGCGCTGCTCCTTGAGTACCACATTAATTATTCCTGATGTGCCTTCGGGATTGAAACGTGCAGATGGATTGGTAATAACTTCTACCCGTTCTATCATTTCTGCCGGAATCTGCTGCAGAGCTTCCGAACCGCTCAGACCGGTAAGAGTAGAAGGACGACCATCGATCAAAATGGTAACATTTGTACTTCCTCTTAGACTTACATTTCCGTCAAAATCAACTGCAACACTGGGAATATTTTGCATAACGTCTATTCCCGTGCCTCCTATAGCAGTAATTTCCTGACCTACGTTTATAACTCTTCTATCAAGACCTGTTTCCATAAGTGAACGGGCAGCTTCAACAGTTACCTCACCAAGCATCTGCACTGATGGCGAAATTTCAACCACTCCCAGCTCATATTCGGGTTCGCGAAAAGTAATACGGATACCATTATAATTCTGTGATGGGTACCCTAAGTAGTTTATAGTAATAAAAAAAGAGCCTGGCGGCACTTGCTCAATGGTAAACCTTCCCTGTTCATCTGTAATAGCACCCGATATCATGGTTGAGTCACCTTGATTGTTCAATACAACACTTGCAAAAATAAGTGGCTGACTATCTTCACTGTCAACGATCGTACCGGTAACCTTGCCGATCCTTGGAAGTTCACCCCCTTGACCACCACGTCCCTGACCCGGCTGGCTTATTGCTTCCGTAATTCCTGATAAAAGAAGAATGACTAAAAATATAATGAAGTTTAAATTTGATACCCTTTTCATAATTTTAAGATTGAAATTGTTTAAGAATTGGCAAAAATAATTCAACAATGCAAATTCCGAATATTAGACACAGAAGCTTGATTAAAGTTTAAGTAGCAACAGAACTATTAGGATTTTTTATGATAAGGTGGGATGAAAAGAAAAAACCCTGTGAAGGCAAATGCCTTTCACAGGGTCTCTCTTCATGTTGTTTTTGTTTGTGGACGTAAAAGTAACAATTTTTTTGAAAAACAAATAAAAATCGCATTTTCGGAAATTTAACATTTCAGTTAATTTTACTGTTTCTCTTAAAACTTTTAATTAGTAGGGTTTTGAAATGGTTATGCTGTACATCCATGACTTTATTTCTTAACAAAAATATTTCCTGAAAATTACTCTTTTGTTAATAATCTAAAAATCATTGTTTTATATCATTATTGTGCCAGTTTCAGTTGTTGAAAAAGGACTTTAACTATACTGCGTAGGATGGTTGGATTGTTATATCTTTGCCTGATTAATCTCACAGAATTTTATGAGCGCAAATTATTCAGAAGACAGCATACGCACACTTGAATGGAACGAGCACATCCGCTTACGCCCGGGTATGTATATTGGTAAACTCGGCGATGGTAGTTCACCCGACGACGGTATTTATGTGTTGATCAAAGAGGTAGTAGATAACTCCATTGACGAGTTTGTAATGGGTTTTGGGAAAACCATTGAGATAAGTATTGACGATAAACAGGTAACGGTTCGCGACTACGGCCGGGGTATTCCGCTTGGTAAAGTGGTAGATTGTGTATCAAAGATTAATACAGGCGCCAAATATGATAGTAAGGTTTTTAAAAAGTCTGTGGGATTAAATGGTGTAGGTACAAAAGCGGTAAATGCTTTATCAAGCTATTTCACCATACAATCCATACGCGAAGGCCGATCTAAAAAGGCTGTTTTTGAATCCGGAAAGCTTATTGAAGATATTCCTGAAAAGGATAATACCGGTCGTAAAGGAACCATTGTAACTTTTGTTCCGGATGAGGAAATCTTTGGGAAATACCGTTATATCGATGATTATATTGAAAAATTATTATGGAATTATGTTTTCCTGAACCGGGGTCTTACCATTAGTTTTAACGGAATGAAAATGCAGGCCGAAAATGGTTTGCTTGACCTTTTGAACAGGAATATTGATACACCCATCAGTTATCCTATCATTCATTTACAGGAAGATGACCTTGAGTTTGCTTTTACACACAGTGCCACCCAATACAGCGAAGAGTATTTTTCTTTTGTTAATGGCCAGCATACTACACAGGGAGGTACCCATCAGAATGCATTTCGTGAAACTCTCACCAAAACCATAAGAGATTTTTACAAAAAAGATTTTGACTCAAACGACATCAAAACCAGTATTATAGTTGCACTAAGTATAAAAGTACAGGAGCCTGTTTTTGAGTCGCAGACCAAAACCAAGCTGGGATCACTTAATCTGGAACCACAGGGTAAAGGTCCATCCATCAGGAACTATATTGCCGACATTCTCAAACGCAGGCTTGATAATTATCTGCACATGAATCCTGATACGGCTGAAGCGCTGTTACGGAAAATTTTACAGAGCGAGAAAGAGCGTAAGGATATGGCCAGTATTAAAAAGCTGGCCCGTGAGCGGGTAAAAAAAGCCAGCCTGCACAACAAAAAACTGCGTGATTGTCGTATACATTATAGTAATAATCATGAGCGCCGGCTTGAAACTACTCTATTTATTACCGAGGGTGATTCAGCATCTGGAAGCATAACCAAGGCGCGTGATGTAAATACCCAGGCTGTATTCAGTTTGAAAGGAAAGCCCCTGAACTGCTATGGGCTCACCAAAAAGATCGTTTACGAAAATGAAGAGTTTAATCTGTTGCAAGCTGCACTTAATATTGAAGAAAGTCTGGAAGACCTTCGCTACAATAACGTTGTTATTGCTACCGATGCAGATGTTGATGGTATGCACATCCGTCTGCTATTGATAACTTTTTTTCTGCAATTTTTTCCCGACCTGGTGAGGAACGGGCACCTCTACATATTACAGACTCCATTGTTCAGGGTGCGTAACAAACAGAAAACCATTTATTGTTATTCTGAGCAGGAAAAACGCGATGCCATTGAGGAGCTCAAAGGCAAACCTGAAATAACACGCTTCAAAGGACTCGGTGAAATATCACCCGATGAATTTGGCGCCTTTATCGGAACAAGTATCCGATTAGATCCCGTCCTGCTCAAAAAAGACCTGATTATAAAGGATATGCTCGAATTCTACATGGGAAAAAACACCCCCGACCGTCAGAATTTTATCATTGATAATCTGAGGGTGGAACTGGATGTGGTGGAAGTTTAAATCAAAAATAGAATTTGGTTAAAGAATTTCAAACTTGTCCCAATCATCCGCAACTCTGAATTTTTTTCTGAAATCATCCAATTGACAGCGAGGCATGGGAATGGTCTCGGTCTTTTCTTCATTGGGCATGATGCCGGAGAAATTCTCACCCATTGGGCTGATAAGTGCAGAGTCGCCTGAATGCTTAATGCCTTTGCCGTCCGTCCCAATGCGGTTTACTCCAATTACATAGGCTTGGTTTTCAATGGCCCGTGCCATGAGCAACACCCTCCAGGGATGGCTGCGTGGTGCAGGCCAGTTGGCAATATTGATTATACAATCGTAATCGAACCCCATTTCTGCACTGTAATTGTTTTTACACCAAACCGGGAAGCGAAGGTCGTAACAAATCAGTAACAGGAATTTCCAGCCCTTATATTCAATAATTACTCTTTCCTTTCCCGGGGTAAAGTTTTTGGTTTCTCCGGCAAAGGTAAAAAGGTGCTTCTTATCATACTGATGATAATTCCCGTCGGGTTGCATCCAAATAAGGCGGTTATGGTATCTGCCATTTTCTTTGGTGGCAATACTGCCGGTTATCACTGAATTTTTTTCGGCGGCCAGCTTTTTCATCCACTGAAAAGTTTCTCCTTCGTGGGGTTCGGAACAACCGGCCGGCTCCATGGTGAATCCGGTGGTGAAAACCTCAGGCAACACAATTATTTCTGTTGGCTCATCAATTTGCCTGATCTTTTCTTCAAACATTTTCCTGTTGGCAACAGGATCTTCCCAGTATATGGGCGATTGAACAAGGGTAACTTTTATATTCGACATAGTATTTCTGCAGCTTTTTCAAGTGTTTCATTGCTTTTGGCAAAGCAAAATCTCAATGTTTGGTTGTTAACAGGCTTTTGATAAAAATAGGAATTGGGCACTGAAGCCACACCATGTTCTTTGGTGAGCCGGGTGGCAAAGTCCATCTCTTTTTCATCGCTTATTTTGCTGTAGTCCAGCACCTGGAAGTAGGTTCCATTGGCAGGTATTATCTTGAATTTTGAGTCTTTAATCAGCTCAATAAAATGATCGCGTTTTTCCTGGTAAAAATTTCCCAGGTTTAAATAGTTGTCTTTGTTCTGAAGGTATTCGGCGATAGCATATTGAACAGGAGTGTTAACACAAAATACCACAAACTGGTGGGTTTTGCGAAATTCCTTCATAAGATTGGCTGGTGCCACACAATATCCGCTTTTCCAGCCCGTGGCATGAAATGTTTTTCCAAAAGAACACATAACCATGCTTCTTTGTGCAAGAGCAGGGTAGCGACAAACACTCTGGTGATCACGTCCATCGAAAATGATATGCTCGTAAACTTCGTCGCTGAGTAAGATTATACCGGTATTCCTGGTTAGTTTTTCCAGTTGTATCATATCGGCAGCACTTAGAATGCTGCCTGTGGGATTATGCGGGCTGTTGATAATGATCATCCGGGTGCGGTTATTGACTACTCTTTTTACCTCGTTCCAGTCGATGTGGTAATCGGGCAGCTTTAATGGAATACATACCGGAATTCCTCCTGCAAGTTTTATGGCGGGCACATAACTGTCATAGGCGGGTTCAAAAACAATCACTTCATCATCTTCTCTGATAAGAGCGGTTATTGCGGTAAAAATAGCCTGTGTAGCACCGGCAGTCACTGTTATCTCTGTTTCCGGGTCGTATTGTGCACTGTAAAGGAACTCGGTCTTTTCGGCAATGGCTTCGCGAAGTTCGGGCAAACCGGGCATGGGTGCATATTGGTTGTATCCTTTGCGCATGTATTTGTTTACCAGCTTTATAAGTTCCGGTGCAACAGGAAAATCGGGAAACCCCTGCGATAAATTAATGGCATTGTGCTCTTTTGCCATCTGCGACATGATAGCAAATACCGAAGTGCCTGTTTGGGGTAGCTTTGATGTTATCTGGTCGGGATATGGATCCATAATAACTTGGTTTTAAAAAGGTATTTATTTCAATAAGTTTG
>SKVR01000080.1 GCA_007129355.1 Bacteroidales bacterium
ATATCACCCACATTCCATTTGCGCATCATGGGTTTTACCAACTTTTCCCTTACAACCCAGAATTGGGCTGTTGAATTCTGTTTCACAATTTTTTCAATGGCGGGTGCCCAGCCCTGGTTGTTGATTTCCATGGGACCTAGTTCGTCAATTACAAGCAGATCGGTGGGTGTTGTCAGGCTTTGTTCTATAATTTCGCGACCTGCATTTATTCCCTGTTCTTCAAAATAAAATCTTCCGTAATTGGTTTTTTGAGAATCAATCCGGGTTGAACAGAGACTCTCTTCCCTGCCTGTGGTAATATCCCTGATAGAGTAAGCATTACGTTTGCTATCATTTGTATTACCAAAAGTTAAGAAGCCATTAATGGTGAAACCTTTTTTCTTCAATTCAGATACGATCTCCCGGGTCAGGCTGGTTTTACCCTGATTGATTTTGCCGGTAAGAATGAATACCGGTTTCCGGCTTTTTTCTATCTCTATAAAAGAATCCAGCAAGGTTTGTGACCGGTTTAGCATAGTAAATGTAAGTCGCCTGAAACCACTTATGCTTTGCGATTGCATGTAAAATTCATTCATTATACCGGGTAGAGCAGAAAATGCAAGCTCCACAGCCTGGTAAAGGTTTTTAAAACCTTTGTTGTACAGAAGATTTTTTATTACCGGATTCTTCAATTCAACACTAATGATGGCAAAACTGCCTAATATCAGCAGCGCTCTGGAACATATTTTTAATCCTATTTCAAAACCATCAAGACTGAAAAATTGCTCAAAACCATTTTTGAATATGGCTGAGAGCAGCACTATAATTCCCAGCTGTATCCAAAAAACAGGTTTTTTTAAATATCGCATATTATCGGGGTAATACAAAAAAGCTGCTGTGATGAATAAGGCAATAAAAGGAATTGAGAACCAAAGACTTAATCTGGTAATTAGAATCATACCAGCAATAAGAACAATGAAACTGATCATCAGTAGCAAAACTGAATGATCTCTTTTCTTTGAATGAATGAATAAATTACTTTGACTATCTGCTTCCAGCGGATGTGATAGATTCAATGTTTTTCTGTCTCTGAGATATCTTTTCCCGCTTAAACTTCCCAATAAACCTGCAATAGCGCCACTGATAAGGTAAATTAAACTTACTGCAGTTAAAAAATATACAGGTTTGGGTTCCTGCCCCAGGCCAAGTTGCCGAACAAAGAAAGAGTAGATATTTTCAAACAAAAGTGCAAAATTCCATCCATAAATAATAATCAAACTTATAACCAGTTGCGCCCAGGCACTGAATACTGCAAATGCACCACCAACCATATATGAAATGGAATTTTTGCCAAAAATCCGTATGACAAAATCAAGAATCAAAGCCTGGGAAAAAATACCGATCATGGGCCCTAAAATAAAAGCACTTGGTGAGATAGATTTCATTATAGCACAGATAAGTCCTGCTCTCCAGATCAGTCCATTAATTTTCCAGACCTGGAAAAAAGAAACTACCAGGTAAACCGTAATAAAGGATAATATTGAACCAGCCATTGGCACTCTCAGGTTGTGCAGCAAACTACCCAGTATTATTTCTATGGTAGCCCATAAACTCCCAACTACCGCAGCCTTCATCCATTTTTCAGAGAGGGGTCTTTTTAAGTATTCTTTCATACAACCAGATAAGGATTAATAATAGTTCCTGTTTAATGCTTTTTTTCGGCAATTAATTACTTAATATCCCCACGATAATTGATATTTGAAAACAATTTATCCGAGTAAAAACTTTCATTAGCAATATCAGGATAAAAGGTTTTCAAGGATGCTATGGCATCAAATATTTTATAGCGTTTTTCCATAAGGGCTTGCTCCAGAGTATCTGCACAACTTTTGTGGAAATAGCTGGCCATGGTTTCTCTAAAGCCATGATGTGAAGGCATTACAACATGGTATCCGAAGCTTTTTTGTAGCAAAAATTGAAAAAGAGATATTTCGAGCCAGGGCAGGTCGCACCCGATTACGAGGTTATGTTCAGTGCCGGATTGCAGCAGGCAGGCATGTATGCCGCCTAAGGGCCCGCAATCGGGGTAAATATCTGTTACGGTTTGAAGACCTGTAAATGCATATTTCTCTGGCTGGTTGGTGCTCAGACATAAATTCTCGCATAGAGGAGTTAGTTTTTCTATTGAATACTCAACCAGCTTTTTGCCATTAAATTCAAAAAGGGCTTTATCGCTGCCAAAACGACTGCTTTTACCACCGGCAAGGATAATGCCCGTGACCTGGGATTTTGTAATGATAGTCATATGGGACCGGAAAGTAAGGTTGAGATACTTTTTCTAAAATTTGCTGCATGCCGGGCCTTGGCAACCGCCACTTCCGCAATCCATGGATAAATCACTTTTCGCCTTGCCGGGTTTGGGTTCACGCTTTTCCGAACATTCCTGCTTGCAATCAGGACAATACGCAATGTATTTCCAGCAGGGACCGTATATGTAATCCTTGTATTCTTTTTTCAGGCCCTGGTGGTCTTCGAAAGTAATCTTGCAATCTTCGCAATAGAAAGTACTCATAATTTTTAGCCTTAGATTAGCACTTTGCGTTATATTGTATCAAAAGTATAAAATATTTATGTCAGGTTTTCGAAAAATGAAGACTGATGTTAATGTGAAAGAATAATGCTAACCTTTCATTTCTTGATATAGATTGAATGTGAGCCTGAGTTTCTTTGAATCCAAATGAATTAACGTGTTTTTATTATGTATTTCATAAATCGCTACCGTAAAAGTATGTCCTTTCCGAAGAGGATGCTGGAAGATTTGCTATATAGGATATCATGGATAATTAATTATTACAAAAATGGGCGGAGGGTTAAAACTGCATTGTTTTACCCTAACTTTCCCAGTAAGCGAAGTGTAATATATAAAATTTTCAAAAGATTAAATTATAACATCTCTAATAATCCCGTTAAACACTTTGATATTGTAATTCATTGGAATACTACTACCTATCGCCCTCCCAATGCATTGATCTCTGAACTTTCATTGAAAAGAAAAGTAATTAACTCCGAATCTCTGGATATTTCAAAATCAAAAGTGGATAAAATATTTTCCCAGGTTTCAGGTTATTCGTCACTTGTGCAAAGCGATGCTTACAGAGGTTTGATGGTAAAAAAAAGTGAGATCAATGCAAGCCATGATGGAATAATAATCCAGGGTCCTGTTTCCTCTGAGAAAGGATTTGTGTATCAAAAACTTATCAATAATCTAAGTACTGAAGGGTTGGTGGAAGATATGCGAATACCGGTTGTGAATGAAAATATTCCTTTAATATATGTAAAATACAAGACCCTTTCAACGCGGTTTGGACATTTTAAGAGGTTTCATCATAAAATCAGGAAGGTGAGAGTATGCAAACCTTACGAGTTGTTATCCGACGAGGAGATACTTATACTTTTGCAGTTTTGTAAATCGTCAGGCCTTGATTATGGAGAACTTGACGTCTTAAGAGATAAAGACAGCAACCAAATTTATGCAATTGATTTAAATAATACACCAACTGGCCCGCCTTTTATGGATAAGAATCAGGTTGAATATGCAATGAATATCCTTACAGACTGTTTCCGCAAAGAGTTTCTTGATGATTGATTGACTTTTACTACGAAGAACTTATTCAACCTGCTTTTTCTTCGTGCTCCGGGCAGTCTATTCTTAAATCCGTCGTTCCCAGTTTAATGTTCAGAAGATTACAGAAATGCTTACCCTTACTATGATTGGGCCTGTAATGCAAACAGGTGAAACACATTCTTTGCAGGTTTATAATACCGGCTTTTCGCAGGTGATGAATAATTTCAATCAGGTTTAAAAGGAAATTCTCCTTTTCATAAGTACCAAGTTTCTTTAGAGGTGTAAAAAGTTCCTTTGTAAACAATGATGTTTTTGTTGCAATTTCATGCCCTTTTCGGGTAAGAGAAATTGTATAGCTACGTGTGTCCTCCTGCTGGTACTCTTTGGTGATAAGTTCTTTCTGGCTGAGTGTTTTAATGGTATCACTTACCGTGGCCTTGGTAATGTTGAATTCACGTGCAAGATATGTTATTGTCCTTTTCTCTTCACTGTGATTAAGTAAAAATATCAAAGTCTGGATTTGGATGGGAGTGAGGGAAAATTCCTTGCTCTCTTTCCAAAGCATAATCCTGAAAGCTTGGGAAATACGTTCAAGGGCGGCTACGATCCTGCTATCGGTATTGCTGTTCTGGTTGTACAGGTTGAAGGGTGACTTGTCCATAGAAGGAAAAAGTAAAAATGCCCCACAAAGATAGGCTAACTAACCATGTGGGGCATTTTTTTTTAACCTTTAACATCGGCCATGGAAGCACCGAAATTAAGGTGCAATACATTGCCATTTGGGGTCAGAAGAGCCGGAACTGACTTTACGCCCAGCTTTTCTGCTTCAGGAATTCTTGATTTGTTTTCACCCAAATGTACGATTTCAACTTTGGATGCACCTATCAGGTCTACTATATCTTGCTCCGCACTCACACATACGGGGCAACCGGCGTGATAAAAAACAGATTTACTCATAGCTTTACTTTTTAATATTGAACATAAGATTAATTTAATTTAAAGATAGTTAGGATAACTAACTAAAACAAGTAAAAAGTAAAATAAATTGCTTAAAATCCATTTTAACTTACCGTTTTGAAATCATTTCGTAAATTTGCGAAATGATAAAATATTTATAATAATGACTATTATATTTAACGGGTATGTCATTATTGACAGATTTTCAGAGAGAGAAGGTCAGCCGTGAGTTCAAAAAGGACTGTAAATCGACTCCAATCTAAAGAACAAAAATTTTCAAACCAAAAGCCTTTATCTGTTTTATGATTACTACAAGCAAACCACAATTCCAGGAATTTCACATTGAAGGGGTAAAACATATAACCCCTTTCGATGCTTTTGATGCCCTTAAATCCGGCAATGCAGTTTTAATAGATGTTCGTGAAGAAAATGAAGTGATGGCTGAGTATATTCCGCTTGATAATGTTTTGAATCAACCGATGTCTGTTATTGTGGCCAGGTTGCCACTTATTTCAAAAGAGCAGAATATTATCCTGGCCTGCCCCGGAGGTGTCAGAAGCTCCAAAGTTGCCAACCTGCTTAATGTGCAGAATTATCCCAATGTGGCCAATCTTGATGGGGGGTTGGCGAAGTGGAAAGAAGAAGGTTTTCCTTTTACATCAAATAAGGCATCTTCTTCGAATTGCTGTTGTAACGGGAGCAAATTATCTGATTCAGAGGATGGCAATTCCTGTTGCTAATTAAAGAATTTGGTGAAAACACGGTTGTTCTGCAAATGCCATTTCGTAATTTTGCGAAATATGAAATTGATTGAAGTTAAATTAAATAACAAGCATAATGTCAGCAAAATTCCAATACAGTGATGATATCATCCAGATATCGACCTTCGCCAAGGCCATGAGTCACCCGGTTCGGGCATATATTATGAAAAAGCTTTCGGGTATGAATGCCTGTTGTTACAGTGGCGACATTGCGGCCGAACTCAAGATCGGACGTTCTACTTTATCACAGCACCTTAAAGAACTTAAGTATGCCGGATTGATACAAGGAGAAACAGAAGCTCCTTTTATCAAGTATTGCATCAACCGGGAGAATTGGGAGAAGGCAGGACATTTTTGCCGTGAATTTTTTGGTGAACTCCCGCTGAAGGAAGAAAAAATATCTGAATTAAAATAAAAGGTGTTATGATGAATCCGAAATTTCACCCAAAGGGTTTCTTGTTTCTGATAATTGCGGCTGTTTTTGGCATCATGGTTTTTCAAAATAATGCCTGCGGTCAGCAGATCACTGCCGTTAACTCGCAGACGTTTTTTGATGATTACCGGCACTTGCTGGAAGATGAGAATGCTTTGATCATTGATGGCCGAACCCAAAGAATGTTTTCAGGGGGGCACCTGAAAAACGCCATTAATATTGATGCAGATGATCCGGACCTGGTGAACTTGTTACAGCCACATCTAAATGAACCGTTAATTGTAGTGTATTGTACTACCATGCGGCGCACAACCAAAATAGTAAACACCCTTAGGGAATTCTTCGACGGTGAAATCATGGTAATTTCTGACGGCATCCAGGGTTGGCAGAGAAACGGACTGCCCGTTTCGGGTATTTCAAGTTTAAGCCTTGAAAACGCCATTGAAGAAGTAATGCAAAATAACGACCGGCTAAAATCATCGCGCATGATGATAGAAGCAGCTCAGGCAGGAGTTGATGAACGCGATGCTTACTATAAACCTTATGTGGAAGCCAATTTTCAGTATGCTTACCTGGATATTGTTCCAGGATTTAAGAGGGAAAGGCTTGGAAATATTGAGCATACACTGTTTCCCTTTGTCTCGGCAAGTCAGGTGGTTTACAGCGGAGGCAGGCTGAATAACAGGAAAGAAGCAGCTGAAATCTCTCTTGAACAGGAAAAGATATCATTCGAAAAGCAGGCAACGGATTTAAGGCTTGCAGTTAATCTGATTTATTATCAGTTGATTTCTGCTATCAACCAAAAGAATATTATTCTGGAAAATCTGAAGCAGCTTAATGATCAGGAGCAATACACTCGTTTGATGATACAGGCCGGCCGAATGTCAGAGTTGGAAGTATATAGGATTACAGTTGAGCGAAATACGCTGAGAGCCATGCTGCTAAGAAAGGATAATGACATTGCTGCTTTATCGCATGAACTATGCACTTTGATGGGTCGGGATGAATTGGAAATTATTCAACCTTCAGATAGTTTAGGACTACCCGGGTTAGACCTTGGACATCAGCAAATGATGGAAACAGCACTCGAAAACAATCCTGTGTGGCAACAACTGGAAATGAGTATTATGCAACAGGAGGTTCAGGTTAAAATAAGACAAAGTGATAATATGCCCAGGGTATCGGCTCAGATATGGGCAGGTTACGAATTTGGTCTGGAGCAATTTTCATTTATTGACAACCGGAGATATTTTGCCGGGCTAACAGCCTCTATGCCCATATTTGATGGCAGGATGAATCAGGCCCGTGTGCGCCAGGCCCGGGCGCAGCTGGAAAGTATTGAGTGGACGCAGGAAAATTTCCGGAAATCATTGGGAGCAGAACTGGAAAATCTTTACAGGCGCCTTGAAGAAAGCCGCAACCAGGTTAATATTCAGGAGCAAAGCGTTGAACAGGGCCGGCAAAGCTACCGCCTGGCTATGATAGAGTACCAGGCAGGGCGTCGTTCAAACACTGATTTACTGGATATTCAGCAAGCATTAATAAAGAGTGAATTACAGCTGAATGAGGCAACCGTAAATTACAATTTATCACGATCAAGATTACTTTATGTTCTCGGAATTCTTTAAAAAATAATAATTCAATGGATATGTACAAAAAAATCCTTTTTAACGGCCTGGGTTTAAGTCTGATTTTTCTTTTTTCCTGCGGAAGTTCGAACCCTGAAACATCCCAGGCTCAGGGCCAACCCCAGTCGCGGCCTGCCACATTGGTAAAAACCCAGGTAGTTCAACTTCATGATTTGAGTGAAATTCTTGAATTACCGGGAACTCTTGAACCTGAAAATATTGCCAATGTGCTCTCCACAACAGAAGGTAAGATTACCCGCATGGATGCACGGCAAGGCGATAAAGTGTCTGAAGGACAGGTGCTGGCCATGCTCAGTCCTTTACTTCGCGAAGATATTATCAATGCAGCACGGCTGAATTTACTGGAAAAAGAACAGGCAGTTGAACAGAACCCCGGTGATAATACTCTGAATCAGGACCTGCAGCAGGCCCGTTCCGACTATGAATTTGCCCTGAGACAATATCGGGAGATACCGGTAATTGCTCCGGTCAACGGCATCATTTCCGACCGTTGGGTGGATATGGGCGACATGGTACCGGCACGACATAAAATGTTTGAAATTCAAAGCAATAGTCAATTGTTGGTAAAAGTACCTGTTTCTGAATTGGATATTCGAAAACTTCAGGTAGGGCAAAATGTAAGGGTTACTTCCGATGCGTGTCCTGAGCAAGTATTCCGGGGCAGTATTCAGCGAATCTATCCGCAGGTGGACCGGCAAAGCCGCAATGCCACTGTGGAGGTGCTTGTACCTAACCCATGCCCACAGCTTCGCTCGGGCATGTTTGTAAGAGCATCTTTTACCACCCGTACCATCAATAATGCTGTTGCCATCCCGGTATCTGCACTTCTGGAAAGGGGTCAGCAACGTATGGTTTTTATTGTTGAAGACCAACATGCCGAACAGGTGACCGTGGAAACGGGACTCGAAACCGGTGGCCTGGTGGAAATAGTAAATGGACTCCAGGCCGGACAACATCTGGTGGTTGAAGGGCAGGAGCAATTACAATCTGGCCGGCAGGTAAGAATACAACAACCTTCAGGTTCTGCCAGTAGAGAAGGAGGTCAGGAATGAAGTTTACCTCCATAGCAATAAAACGTCCCGTAGCTACTCTTTCATTGATGCTGCTTGCAGCAGTGCTGGGAGTTATAGGATATTTAAGGCTGCCGGTGGATTTTTTGCCTGAAGTAACCTATCCCATGGTACGTGTGCATATTTACTGGCCAGGGGCAACTCCTGAAGAAATTGCCGACAATATTGCCGAACCTGTTGAACAGGTACTTGCAACCGTTGACAATCTTGATTTTCTGGAATCTTCATCTATTGAAGGACAATACACCCTGCGTGTAAATTTTGAATATGGAACCGATATTGATGTCGCCTACCAGGATGTAGTGGCAAAAATGGGGCTCGCCACACGGCGCCTGCCCGCTGATGTTGATCCACCCGTAATGTTTAAGGCTGACCCTTCGCAATTGCCCATTTCGCAACTTATCATTATGTCGGAAAGCCGCGATCTGATTAACTTACGCACATGGGTTGAAAACATCCTTCAGGATCAGTTTCTGGCTATCAGGGGTGTTGCGGGAACGGAAGTGCTTGGAGGATTGCGCCGTGAGATAAGGGTTTATCTGAACCCCGACAGAGTTTCAGCTTACAACCTGACGTTGGAGCAGGTTATTCGCCGCCTGCGTGATGAAAATATTGAACGCCTGGCCGGTCGTGTTACAGAAGGGCATCGGGAGTTTATTCTCCGAACCACGGCTGAGTTTCGCGATCTGGATGAAATACGCAACCAGGTGGTTTCACTCCCCGGGCAACCGCAAGTGCTTTTAAAAGACCTTGCAAGGGTTGAAGATACCCACGAAGACCAGCGCGTGATTACGAGATTTAAAAGTGGACCGGCCATTAAACTCAATATTCTGAAACAGGCTGATGCCAATACTGTAGAAGTGGCTGAAGATGTACAGAGGCTCATTGAGCAATTGATGGAAACGGCTCCGGCAGATATCCACTTTGACGTGGTTGAAAATCAGGCCGATTACATTAAGGACTCTATTGCCGGGGTTACCAATGCTGCCATTGGAGCAGTAATTCTCGTGGTATTGGTAATTTTCCTGTTCCTTGGGCATTGGCGACAGGTGTTGGTTATGCTAATTGCTTTGCCATTGACCATTTTGTTCAACTTTTTTGTGATGCAGGTCAGCGGGTTCTCCCTGAATATTTTTTCACTGGGAGGACTGGTTGTAGCCATGGGGGTAGTATTGGACAACTCCATTGTGGTAATCGAAAACATAACCCGGCGTACACATAAAGCTCAACCCGGACCGGGAGGTACCGCTCTTAATTCCGATGATGTGACCGCATCTGCTACATCCCAGGTGGCAATGGCTGTAATAGCAGCAACAATGACTTTTCTTGCATTGTTCTTACCTTTCCTTTTGGTATCAGGGCTTACCACCTTATTATTCCGCGAATTAATTATTACGATTGCCGGAATAGTTATTATTTCTCTTGTTGTTTCGCTTACGGTTACTCCAACACTGGCCCATTATTTAATGGTTAAACCGGGAAAAGGGAAGCAGAAAGATAATTTCTTTGATAAAATCATCCTTGGACTAAATCGTCTTTATGCATCTCTGCTGAAAGGTTTATTGAAGTTTCGGTGGCTCGTAATATTGTTTTTTATCATTCTCATGGGAGGTACCCTGTTTTTTGCACAGCAATTGGGAAGTGAATTTTTGCCCAGCGTGGACGACGGACGTATCATGATAAAAACCATACAGCCCACCGGCACATCACTTGCCAAAACCGACAGCCTGCTGGCACGTATTGAGAATGTGGTAACAGATGACCCTTATGTGGATAAATACTTTACCCTTTCGGGCGGTCGTGTATGGGGTTTGATAACTTATGAAATTGCCAATGAAGGACAAATTGATATTGAACTGGTGCCCCGAAACCAAAGGCCTTATTCAACCCGCGAATATGTAGAAATGCTAAGACCCAAAGTTATGCAATATGCCGAACCGGGAGTCAGGCTTATTGTTGTACAGGCCCGGATGCGCGGAATCCGGCGTACAGGCGATTCTGAGGTAGAGGTAAAAGTGCGGGGGCAGGATATGGAACGGCTCAATGATATTGCCCGGCAAGTAGTGCAGCAAATGAATGAAGTGAACGGGCTTACAAATATCCGCATCGGAACCCAGATTAACAAGCCTGAGTACCAGATCCAGATCAACCGCGAGCGTTTGGCTGATATGGGTATCTCAGCACAAACCGTTGCCACTGCCGCCCGAAGTCTGGTTGATGGTACTGTGGCTACCCATATTCGTGAATCAGGTGAATTGTACAATGTGAGGGTTATGCTTCCCGAATCGAGAATACGCAGTCGTCAGGATATCGAAAATATGTATATCGATGTGCCGGGGGGAAATAAAATTCCATTGAGGAATGTTGCCAGGGTGGAACACCGTTTGGGTCCGGTTGAAGTAGTGCGTGAAAACCAGGTAATGCAAATAGTTGTATCCAGTGATGTTGCCCAGGGAGCAAATATCGGGCAGGTGGCCCAATCGGTCGAAGAGCAATTAAATGCCTTCGATTTGCCTGAAGGTTACAGCTTCGAACTAGGTGGACAGGTTTACCTGATGCAGGAGAGCCAGAATGAAATGACGCAAATTATTCTGTTTGCTTTGTTTTTTGCATTCATTATTCTGGCCATACAGTTCAATTCATTCCGGCAACCGTTTTTAATCTTATTGGGCGTACCCTTTGCATTTGTAGGTGTAGTTACTGCAATGTTGCTGACAGGATACCCCATGGGTGCCACCGTTTTAATCGGTGTAGTGATCATGATTGGTGGTATTGCAACGCAGGGTGTGGTGCTTGTTTCATTTGTCAATGAATACCGTGATCGTGGTATGAGTATAAAGGAAGCCATCCTTGAAGGTGCACCTCTTAGGTTGCGTCCCATTTTAATGACGCAGGCAACTACAGTTTTGGGCCTGCTTCCGCTGGCATTAAATCTCGGAGAGGGTGGAGATATGCTGCAGCCTATGGCTATTGCAGTTATAGGCGGTTTGCTGTTTTCGCTGCTGGTAACATTAATGTTGTTGCCTTGTCTGTATTACATTTTTGAGAAAAGAAAAAATGAATGATTAAAAACTAATCAAAACGTTTGTTAATTAGGTGATACTCTTAAGATAAAATGGTATATCAATCGTATATTTGCGATGAATCAATTATTAATCAAAAAAAAAGCTATGTTACATAAGAAAATCTCACTGATCGGTTTAATGCTCATCTTTGGAATGAGTTTATTTGCGCAGGACAGCAAGGGACCAGAATTTAAATGGGAAGAAGACTTTTATGATTACGAAACCATTTACCTGGACGATATGCCGGAAACCAAACTGGATATCAAATTCAGCAATACCGGTGATGAACCTCTGGTACTAACCAATGTAAGAGCTTGTTGTGGAACACGGGTGAGAGAATGGCCCAGGGAGCCCATAATGCCTGGTGAAGAAGGAACGATTAAAATAGAGTTTCGTTTGGCACCACGACCCCACCGGATCAGCAGGACTGTTATTGCTACTTCCAATGTGGATGGAAATAGCAGCCACATCTTCAGAATCAGGGGAGAGGTTGCGCATAGGGAAGAATAATAGCAATCCCAGCTGGAAAAGGGTCAATCCTTTTATCTGGTGATAAATAAAATTTTCATTCAATTCAGAAAGTTTTTGACGTAAAATTACGTCATTCTTTATGAGCTTATTATCTTTGCAATAATATATAAGTTCATAAAAGTTGATTTTGTCTGAAAGTCAGACATTATCTCACAATAAAACCAATGAAGTCAATATGGCAGACCTTTTCAAGAACCACGGAATACAAACCCATGGCATCCTATCTGTCACTCCACGCGAAACCCATGAGCTGATAAAACAGGGTGCATATCTTATTGATCTGCGCGATACCGATTTTTCTGATTACAAAGCTTTTGATATACCCAATGTCCTTAACTTTCCTTTGGATGGATTTGAGCAGCATCTTGAAAAACTCGATACAGCAGGCTATTATATCCTGGCGGATTCATCCGGATTAAAAAGCCGCGACTATGTTCAGAAACTAGTGGATAAAGGATTTGAGCATGCAGCGAGTATGAGCGGCGGCTTTATAGAATGGGAACGAGACGGCCTCCCTGTGTGCACAGATGTAAACGAGCGGCTTTCCGGTTCTTGTGCCTGCCAGTTGAAACCGAGGGAACGGGGGAAGAATTAAGAAGTAAGTCTTGCCCTTAATCATTTGAATGCCATGAATTAATGTAAGATTCATTTGCATTCCTGTATGAAAAACTTTAGCTTTGAATCCAATTCAAGGGAATACAGTTTTTCACAAAGTTAATAGTTATAGAATTAGGTAAAGATCACTCAACTATTATTCACTTAATTCACAAACCTAATCATATACTTATGAAAACGATAGCCATTTTAATCCTGGCATTTGTAATCCTACCCCAGTTGCATGGACAGGAGAAGCTGGTGGTAACATCAGTTGAATTTTATGAAAATTACTACCATCTGCTTTCCGATAGCAATGTTGTGGTAATTGATGGACGCACCCCCGCAATGTTTGCCACCGGCCACATTCTCAATGCCATCCAGATTGATGCTGACGTTAAAAATGTTGAAGATCTGTTGAAGGCGGCAGCTGTAAAACCAACTGTTGTTGTTATATGCACCACAAACAGAAGAACAGGAGACATAATCAAATGTCTTGACACATTCTACAGAGGAAAGATCATTGCCATAGACGATGGAATGCGTGGGTGGAAGGCTAATGGATTGCCAATCATCGTTCCCTGACCATTCAATATTTCAATTATGTCCGGTCTTTTTTAAAATTTAGGGATACAAGGAGAGAGGAGTAAGTGAAGAGTGAAAAGAATAAAATGAAAAATATACTTTACATTGTTACTACGTGGTTAACCATTGAGGCTTTCACTCGGTAAATCTTGTTCATTGTGAAATGATCAAAGTTTGATTTAAAACTCTGGTTTCAGGGAATTGTTTTGGTGTGTATTTTTTCAGAGCAGTCTGTTTTATCATTTTCAAGGTGATTTCTTGTTCATTCTGTATTACCCTTATTTGCGCACAATGGCTGAGGTGAACCACTTCAAACGGGAGTGTGGGGTCAAAATCAAAAACAGAGTCATTACAAAAAACCGATCTGCACTCCATGGCTCCTTCAGGAGAATAGCGCGTAACATCGTAGTGTCCATCCTGCCATCGGGCAACATGAAACCAGGAGCCAGCTCCTTCTCCCGCCAACCATTTCGCTGCAACAGGAATATTTTTATTTCTTTCAGGCTCAATTTGTGTGGTTTGCAGGGACTTTTTGTCCGGTCTGTTCCATGGATAAAAATGAACCCACGGCTGTGGAAAAGAAATTTTGGTTTTAAGGTATAAAGCGCTGACGTTGCTCATGGGTGAGGGAGTTAACGGGATATTATACTTCAGCCGGAAAGCATGTTTTGCTTCCGGGTTCCCCGCCAGTATAATGGTTTGCACAAAGCGGGAACAATTAGACCCTTTAGGTATAAAAGGTCCATAAGGTATAGGACTTTGCTGTTGCATTTCCGTAGCCTTGTCAAAAGCCTTCTCAAAATTAATTTCCGTGTAAGAGCCATACAAGTCGCCATTGCCATGGCAAGCTTGGTTTTGGTGCAGAAACTCAAGAATTTCGCTGAAGTTTGTAATGGATTTTCTATCTGCTGAAATCCGGGCTTGTACTGGTAATTCAAGGTCGTGGTCCGTGACAGCACTGCGTACCCTGCCATGCTCAAAAGGCGCATGGTAGCGGCCAAAATCGAAATAATGGCAAACGCCCGACGATTTTTCCACCAACACCAAAGCGGCATGTCCGGCCCTGCAATAATGATTTTTGTAGATACCAAGACCAAGCAAAAGTGCGTCGTACCATGCATTGGGCTGCTTGCACCAGGTTTGTGGCCAGGCAAGGGCTATGGCGAATCCGGTAGGGGTAGGGTTAAGTTTCCAATTCATGTGCTATGATTTGATGTTTTTCGAGGGATTGAGCTGTTTTCAGAAAGTATTCAATAAATTGCTCTATGTCCTTTGTTTGCAATTCCCCATTGGCTGCAACCAGACGAATAGTGAGCTCCTTGCCCATATAACCATAATTTACAATAGAGTGGCCCGACTTGCGCAGTTTTTCCCGAATGGCAAGATTAAATTCATTGGGGTTTTCGCCATTTTCAGGCACGTAGTGGAAACAAACACTAAAAGATTGTCGCGGGGCCATCAGTTCAAGCCTTGGGTGGTTGTTTATGATTTCTTCGGCATGGTTGGCCATTTCTATAAGGTTGTCCATACACCGTGCATATCCTTTTTTGCCGAAATATTTCCAGGCAAACCATAGTTTTACCGCATCCACGTGTCGACCACACTGAATAGATTTTTTACCCAGGTCTTCCACTTCTTCACTATCGTGGAAAATATAATCGGTATTCAAATCCGTAATATTATGCTGCAGCATACCTTTTTGTTTTACCAGCAAAGCAGAACAAACCAGCGGGATATTCATAAGCTTATGAGGGTTCCATACGAAGGAATCTGTTTTTTCAATGCCTTTCATCAGGTGGCGGTGCTTGTTGCTCAGGATGATAGATCCCCCGAAAGCACCATCAGCATGCAGCCACAATCCGTATTTTCCGGTTATTTCTGCTATCTCATCAATGGGGTCGTAGGCCCCCAGCAGGGTAGTGGCACAGGTTACGGCCACAAAAAAGGGTTTCTGACCGTTTTGGATAGCCTGTTCAATAGATTGCTCCAGTTCGTTTGGAATCATCCGGCCATCGGGTCCTGCTTTTACCTTGATGACATTCTTTGCCCCAATTCCTAAAAGATTGGCGGCGGTTTCGAAAGAATAGTGTGCCTGTTCATTGATAAAGACCACCAGGTTCTCCGTGCGGTCGTATCCATGAAAACGGCTTTCGGGCAACATCTGGTTTCTTGCGGTAAACATAGCCACCAGGTTGCCATTGCTGCCCCCGGTTAGAAATATTCCATCACCATCGGGGTATCCGGCATAGCTGTTCATCAGGGCAATCATCTCTTTTTCGATGATTGTAGCCGCCGGGGCTACTTCGTATGTATACATAGAAGTGTTGGTGAGAGTTGTAAGCATATCACCAATAAACGCGGGTAAATTAAAGCCGGAATATAGCTGGTTTAAAAACTGCTTGTTGCCGGTTTTTACTGCGAATTCCAGGTACTGATCCATCATTTTCAGAAATTCCTCTTCGCCAACCGGTTCATCGCCCACGGATGCCTTTAGTATTTGCTGCAATGAGGATGGATTCCGGTAATTTACCACAGGTTGTTCATCATCCTTTTCACGGATGTAATGCAATATTTTACCGAAACTGGCTGAGAGAATTCTTTCCTGGCTCATGTTTTTGTTCATTCTTATGATAATTTGTCGTTTTCTTTATAGTCTGCAAAAGCATTTGTTCCTGACAGTAAATCTGTATTTTTTTTCCTTATTGCGTAAGCTCAATTTTCAAAGCCTATGCAGGGATTCAATGATATTCACCCGCCAATGCTTTCAAACTTTAGTGCATGGGTTAAATCCTGAGAGAAATAATTTTGCTTAAAGAATTTTTTTTTAATAAAGTTCTGATAGTCATTGCTCAGGATTTGCTACTTTCGTTGTAGCAACAAACTGTGTCGTATGTTTTTTGCATCCACCAGATGACTATTCATCATTATTAGCCTTACGCATAGCAATAATCCTGATTTTGAATTAAAGTAAGCACTCTATGTTACATACTTCCTATATTGAGCTTAATAAAGATGCACTCAATAACAATATCCAGTATCTGAAAAAAAGAATCGGGAGCCATGCCAAATATTCTATGGTGGTTAAGGCCAATGCCTATGGGCATGGAATTGAAGAACTACTGCCACTGGTTGAGGACTGCGGTGTGAGTCATTACTCTGTATTCAGTTTAGCCGAAGCCATGCGTGTCTGGGAAATCAAAAAAGATTCCTGTGAGTTGATGATCATGGGTTTTATTGGCGATGACTACCTGGAATGGGCCATTGAAAAAGATGTTTCCTTTTTTGTTTTTACCCCTGAAAGGCTCCGTAAGGTTATTGATGTATCGAAAAAAACAAGCAAACCGGCCAGGATTCATATTGAGCTCGAAACGGGTATGCATCGTGCCGGATTTTGTGAAGACCAGCTGGAGGATTTGTCTGGTCTGCTCAAAAAACATGCTTCTAATCTTTTGCTTGAGGGTATTTGTTCGCATATGGCGGGTGCCGAAAGTATCGTAAACTACAAGCGTATGCATGAACAAATAGAAACTTTTAACAAGCTGTGCAGTTGGTTTCAAGGAGAAGGATTGCAACCCAGGTATCGTCACCTGGCTTGCTCAGCCGGCGTGTTAAATTATCCGGAATCGGTAATGGATATGGCCCGGATAGGAATATCAAGTTATGGTTTCTGGCCCAGTGATGAAACGAAAATGCTGTATTTGAAAGAAGAGGGGTTTGATGAAGATCCACTTAAGCGGGTGCTTTCATGGAAAAGCCTAATCATGAGTGTTAACAATGTTCCCAAAGGGAAATATGTGAGTTATGGAAAAAGCTTTATGACCAACAGGAAAAGCAAAATCGCCACAGTTCCTGTGGGTTATGGCTATGGTTTTAGCCGCACGCTCAGCAATAACGGACATGTGTTGGTAGATGGCAAAAGAGTAAGGGTCGTTGGCAGCGTAAATATGAACATGGCTGTGTTAGATGTTACTGATGTTGAGAATGTAAAAGTGGGCGACAGTGTGGTTCTTATCGGGGAACAAGGAGATGAAATTATTTCGGTTGAATCCTTTAGCGACATGAACAACAGCATGAATTATGAATTACTGACCCGACTGCCTCACCATATACCCAGAAGGCAAACGTAATGAACCGAGCCATGACCAAAATTGGACACACACGCGGATGATTATAATTTCGCACCAGGCAAAAAGTACAATTCTGATATTGTTGGCGATTTATCCCGCTTTTCACTATTGGATTGCATTAGGTTGGTATTTTCAGCTATAATAACACGTGCAAAAAAAATACTAAGATGCAAGTAAAAAAATATGATGCAATTATCGTGGGTTCTGGCCAGGCCGGAACCCCGTTAGCCTTTAAAATGGCGGGCGAAGGGGAAAAAGTAGCTTTTATAGAAAAAGAGCATTGGGGAGGTACCTGTGTGAATGTAGGCTGTACCCCAACAAAAGCTTATGTGGCTAGTGCCAGAAGAATGTGGGATGCCCATCATGGAGACGCGTTGGGAGTATCTATTCACCCAGGTACAAAAATAAATTTACCCAAAGTGAAAGAAAGGAAAGATGCTTTGATCAGGAAATCTTCTGAAGGAATTGCTTCCGGCATAAAAAGTTCTGATAATATAAGCTCTTTTAAAGGAGAAGCTTCATTTACAGGGTTTAAAACCCTTGAAGTAAATGGTGAGCAAATTCAGGCAGAGCAGATTTTTATCAATACCGGAGCAAGACCCTTTATTCCTGATGGATTTGAAGATGTTGAGATAAGTAAAAGTATTCTTGAAATCCTTCAAGAGGAAGGGGTTGAATTTCGTTTGAATGCCACTTGCATAAGCGGCAAAAACAATAAAGATGGTACCGTAACCGTGTCCGTTGATTGTACAAAGGGTGCCCCCGATATCACACCTACGGACCTTTTGCTGGCAGTGGGCCGTAAACCGAATACGGATATGTTGAACTTACAGGCTACAGGACTTAGTGCCGATAAAAGGGGTTATCTGGAAGTAAACGATTACCTGGAGACGAGTGTGGCGGGCATATACGCCATTGCCCGTGCCAAAGAGAAAGGAGAAACGAAAGGGCTGATGAATGCGATAATAGATGCAGATACAAAAGAGTTTCTTGGTGCGGCTGTACTGGGGGTGGGCGGTGATGAAATCATCAGCAGTATTTTAACCCTTATGTATGCCAAAGCACCTTATACCGTGTTCAGAGATGCGGTAATTCCACATCCTACTATTACCGAATTAATTCCTACCATGCTGGAATCGGCAAGGGAAATCAATAAATCATAAGGACATCGAAACAACCTGAAGATGGATGAACGATTCAGTTAAACCCTAAAATTATTGTATTATGAGTAAACAAGATTTTTCAGGCCTGAAGGCCATGTATGTAAATTGTACGCTAAAGAAATCTCCTGAATTGACACATACTCAGGGATTAATGGCCCCAATTATTTGAACGGATATTTGATGCAGATATCCTGGTGATTGGCACTCCCATCTGGTTGGGCGAAAAATCATCGGTGGCGCAAAAACTGATAGAACGACTCTATAGCATGAGTGGCGAAACCAACGAAAAAGGGCAGTATCTCTATTACGGAAAAGTAGGCGGATGTGTCATTACCGGTAATGAAGACGGGGTGAAGCATTGTGCTATGGGAATGCTGTATGCGTTAAAACATATTGGTTACTCCATTGCCCCGCAGGCTGATTCTGGCTGGATTGGTGAAGTGGGCCCGGGACCCAGTTACCTTGATAAAGAGTCCAATGCAGCGCAAAATGATTTCACCAACCGCAATACCACTTTTATGACCTACAATATGCTCCACCTGGCCAGTATGCTGAAAGCCAACAAGGGTTATCCCGCGTATGGAAATTCACGCAAGGATTGGGATCAGGGCTCACGCTGGAGTTTTGAAAATCCGGAGTACAGGTAAAATTATTAGATAAAAGAAGCTTTACTTTTTCGTATAAAACAACACAGTAATCAGTATAAATCCCACGCCCGTAAGCACAGGAGGTAGTATGGATGCTCTTGCGCCAAGCACAATCATTACAACGGCTACTATCAACAATAGGATTAACAATAAATTTTTCATAGGATAAAGGTTTATATGAATTATTGAATGTTTTTTCTTTATAATTTCTCCAGAGTTTCCACGATATCTTTTACTGCCGAGCGTTTCCGGTAATCGGGGTCGAAGTGGCGCCAGGCAATTTTGCCATCGCGACCAATTACAAAAGTTGCGGGTATGGGCAGTTGTTGCGAATCATCGGAATGGGCTTCTTTCAAATTGGCACCCAATGCGGTATTGTATATTATTCGTTGCATAGAGTCGGGCTGGAATTGTGATTGATGTTTATGATTTTTATTTCCCATGTTTTTGGTTGTTTAAATGTGATTCCAGTTCAGTTACCAGTTCTTGCCTGCCAATCAATCCTTTGTGTTCAAATAATACTTTCCCTTGATGATACAGTACCAGGTAAGGCACAGAAACCATTTTTATATCACGCATCAG
>SKVR01000006.1 GCA_007129355.1 Bacteroidales bacterium
CTGAAGAGGGAGAGACCTTACTGCGTATTAATGACCCCGACCGGTTCTGGAGTGCATCGCGGTACCTTGTTATTCAGATTCGGTAAGTTAATTTTGACAAGCGCAATAAAAAAGGTGGATGTTGTAGTGCAGCATCCACCTTTTTATTAATCTAAGAATAACTGTCAGAAGCCGCTCAGCTCCATGGTTACTGTTGGTATGAGAAGTAGGAAGCCCAGGATTATTAGTATGACGATAAGTGGCCATACCCATTTAACCCATTTGTGATAAGGAATCCGCGCTACACCCAGCACTGCAATCAAAACCCCGGAGGTGGGAGTTATCATATTGGTGAAACCATCACCAAACTGAAATGCCATTACCGTGGCCTGTCTTGAAATGCCTATCAGATCACTAAATGGAGCCATAATAGGCATGGTAATAGCTGCTTTTGCCGAACCTGATGGGATTACAATATTAACGATGGTTTGTATCACATACATGGTTCCTACGGATGCAACATTTCCGAAATTTCCCATACTTTTCGACAATCCGTAAAGGATAGAGTCAATAATGCCTCCATCCTCAAGTACAACGATAATACCTCCGGCAAGTCCTACAATTATGGCTGCTGACATGATATCTTTAACACCATCGAGGAAGAGATTGGCAATATCATTGGCCGATTTATCAATGGCCAGCCCACTGGCTATTCCCATGGCAAGAAACAGGGTTGCAATTTCCATTACATACCAACCGTAACCCATAACACCTACAATAAGGAAAATTATGGTATATCCCAGTAAAAGCAGGATAAAGAAATGCACCGATTTACGCAAAGTGAATATGCCGATGATGGCAAACAGCACGGTTAGCAAAGGCAGAATCTGGAAAGTAAAAGAGCTGTTGCCCACTGTCATGGTGGTTACAGGGTAAAGTACGGAAAAAATAATCAAAGCGATAAGTGTAATCCCATAAACAATCCAGGCCATGAGCGGCGTATAATAGGTAATTTCGGTAGATTCGGCCTTATCACGCTTTCGCCAGTAACTATCCTCTTCATACATGATAGATGAGGTTGGATTTTTACGGATCTTCCTGGCATAACGCAGTACAAATGAAATTCCTACAATGTTAATTACCAGCCATGCAAACATTCTGTATTCAATACCGGAGAAAAGCGGTAATCCGGCAAGACCCTGGGCAATACCAATGGTAAAAGGGTTGAGAATAGCACCGGCAAAACCAAGGTGGGCGCCAATATAAACCATGCTTACACCCATGAGTGAATCATACCCCATGGAAATGGCCAGAGGTATAAGAATAATAACGAATGCGATGGTTTCTTCGCTCATGCCGAAGATGGCTCCAAAAACGCTGAAAAGTATCATGATCAGCACAATGATAATATTGTCTATACCCAGCTTACGCATAAAGCTGTTCCTTTCCAGCTTTTTGGTAAATTTCAGGAAGGCAAATATGCCCACATCAATCGCCTTGCTGTGGTTCATGATCCAGAAAGCACCACCGATCATCAGAATAAAAATAATGATATTACTTTGCTTGACAAATCCTTTGAAAAGTGCCGAAAAGACCTGCCAGGTCTGAACCTGACTGTCAAACTTTGCCTGGTATTCATCAGGGAGGTTATCTTCATAATGGAAAACCATCTCGGTTTTTTCCTTACCATCAACAACTCTGGTTACTTCAATATATTTGCCAGGTGGAATAAACCAGGTGAGAATAGCAGCAATAACGATAATACCGAAAACAATAACATAAGTATGCGGAACATTCTTTAACATAGAAGTGTCAGATTAGAATTTTATTTCATGGAAAATTTCTCACCGGGAAGATAAATGTCAACGGTTAAATTTCTTGCACCCAGTTTCGTGTTTTTTTCTTTGTAAGACCGCTGAATTAAATTTTGTTTTTGCGTTTTGGTAAAAAAAAAAATCGCAATTTTCCTTAATGCTTTTGCAAGAAAAAGTAACTTTTGTATTTATGATTACCTGAAACTAGTGAACCCGGGGAGTTACTTTTATTTTGCTGACAAACGGAATAATCTGCGACTTCATAAACTTTTTTTGCTTTGCAAGTATACAAAGTTTTTTTAAAAAAAAATTAGAAACCAGATTGAATTTCTTTCAAAAAGCGAACCGGTAGGGGGTTATAGTATTTTCTGAATATCAGAATTATACCTGTTGAATACTTGTTTAAGTTGGCATAACTTCAAAACTAACCAACTAATTTAATCAGTTAGTTATTTTTATTTTTGAATGAAGGGTAATGTTCTGTATCGTATTTTCAGCAAAACCCAATATCGGTTAATCTTAAGTTCATCTTTGTAAATTTCTATTAATTTTGCAGCCTGTTAAGATATCAGAATACCATTATTCAATAGTAATTCTGGCATTTTCAAGTAAAAAGAAATCTTAAGATATTATTATGAAGCAATTGAGAAGACAACGGATTTACGACTTGCTAAAAACCGATGTAGCCGGGTTGCTCGGCGAACAGGTCAATGTAAAAGGATGGGTCAGAACCAAAAGAGGAAATAAAAATGTTGCATTTATAGCTCTCAACGACGGTAGCATAATTCATAATATCCAGGTTGTTGTGGATGTTCAGGAGTTTAATAACGATGAGCTTTTGAGAAAAGTTACCACCGGTTCATGCATTTCGGTAAACGGAAAACTTGTTGAATCGCAGGGCAAAGGTCAGAGTGTTGAGATCATTGCCTCTGAAATTGAACTATATGGCACTGCCGATCCCGATACGTATCCTTTGCAGAAGAAAGGTCACTCTTTGGAGTTTCTCAGGGAGATTGCGCATCTGCGACCGCGTACCAATACTTTTGGAGCTGTTTTCAGAATCAGACATGCACTGGCTTTTGCAATCCATAAATATTTCAATGATCATGGGTTTTATTATCTGCATACCCCCATCATTACCGGTTCAGATGCCGAAGGTGCAGGTGCCATGTTTCATGTTACAACGTTTGATTTGAATAATGTTCCCAAAATAGCGGATGGAAAGATTGACTATGAGCAGGATTTCTTCGGGAAAGAAACCAATCTTACGGTTAGTGGTCAATTGGAAGGAGAGCTTGGAGCCCTTGCCTTATCAAATATTTATACTTTCGGGCCAACCTTCAGGGCGGAAAATTCCAATACATCGCGCCACCTTGCTGAATTCTGGATGATTGAGCCCGAAATGGCTTTTTACGACATCCATGACAATCAGGACCTGGCTGAAGATTTTCTCAAGTACCTTATTAAATACGTGCTTGAAAATTGTACGGATGACCTGGAGTTTTTACAGAAAATGTATGACAATGATTTGATTGAGCGGCTGCAGTTTGTTACCGAAAATACCTTCGAACGACTCTCTTACACCAAAGCCATTGAAATACTTGAACAATCGGGTCAGAAATTTGAATACCATGTTAAGTGGGGCGTTGATCTTCAATCCGAACACGAAAGATATTTAGTAGAGAAGCATTTTAAGAAACCGGTAATTCTTACTGATTATCCCCGTGAGATTAAAGCTTTCTATATGAAAGTAAACAATGACGGGAAAACCGTAAGAGCGATGGATGTGCTTTTCCCGAAAATCGGTGAAATTATTGGCGGAAGTCAGCGGGAAGAGAACTATGATACTCTGCTTGGGCGAATCAGGGAAATGGAAATTCCTGAAAAAGATGTATGGTGGTATCTGGAAACCCGTAAATTCGGAACCGCTCCCCACAGTGGTTTCGGGCTTGGTTTTGAGCGACTTATGCTTTTTCTTACAGGTATGGGAAACATACGTGATGTTATACCCTTCCCGCGCACACCCCAGAATGCCGAATTTTAATATCAGGTTTTCGGGTTTATGAAAAAAAATTCTTAATTTGGCAAAGCCATAGTTTGAATGGAATATGGTCAGGAAAACAGATTTTTAAGCATTAATACTTATGTTAAAGCAACGTTTACAGCAAAAGCTTTTGCAGAAATTATCTCCACAGCAAATTCAGCTCATGAAATTGCTGCAACTGCCTACTGTATTGCTTGAACAGCGCATTAAAGAAGAAATAGAAGAGAATCCTGCCCTGGAAGAAGGTGCCGATGATGAGTTTGATGAGATGGAGTCAACCCAGGATGAAGAATTTGGTGATGATTTTGAAACGGATCCGGATAACAAAGACTTTGACGAGCCTGAACATGATCCGGACAATGAATTTGATATCAGCGATTACATAGACGACGACGAAATTCCCAATTACAAGCTGGCTGCCAATAATACCAGTGCTGATGATGAGCACAAGGAAATTCCCATTTCAACATCCTTTAGCTTTCAGGAACATTTACTTTCGCAACTGGGCTTAAGAGAACTTACCGAGCAGGAGGAGCTTATAGCCATACACATTATCGGTAATATTGATGATGCGGGTTACCTGCAACGTGATATTCACTCCTTAATTGATGATCTGGCATTTTCACTCAACGTTAAAACCGATTTTAAGGAAATACTCGGATTGTTGCGTGTAATTCATGAATTTGACCCACCCGGTGTGGGCGCCCGTGACCTGCAGGAGTGCCTTTTGTTGCAGATCAGAAGAAAGAAAAATGGCAGCAAATCCATTGATGATGCTACCGTGCTTCTGGAAAAAAATTTCAACGATTTTACCAGGAAGCATTATCAGAAAATTCAGAAAAAGCATAATCTTTCAGATGATGAACTCAAAGCTGCCATTGATGAAGTCCTCAAGCTTAATCCCAAGCCAGGCAATACGCTTACCGAAGCAGGCCGTTCGGCACAGTATGTCGTTCCGGATTTTATTCTAACATCATTAGATGGAGAGCTTGAACTTACATTGAATTCAAGGAACGCACCCGAGTTACGTGTAAACCGTACCTATGCCGATATGCTTGAAATCATGCATGAACAAAGAGGCAAGAGCAATTCAAGGCAAAAGGAAGCCATGATGTTTGTCAAACAAAAACTTGATGGTGCCAAGTGGTTCATTGATGCCATCAGGCAAAGGCAGAATACATTGCTGGTAACTATGGAGGCAATCCTGAGTTTTCAGAAAGAATACTTCCTTACCGGCGATGAAACCAAAATAAGGCCTATGATCCTGAAAGATATTGCAGATATCGTTCAGCTCGATATTTCTACGATTTCCAGGGTGGCCAACAGCAAATATGTTCAGACACCATACGGTACTTTCCTGCTGAAAACACTATTTTCAGAATCTCTGCAAAATGAAGACGGCGAAGAAGTTTCCACCCGTGAGGTTAAAAAGATCTTGCAGGACTGCATCAGAGCCGAAGACAAATCCAAACCGGTTACCGATGAGCAACTTACCAAAATTCTCAAAGACAAAGGATATAATATAGCCCGTAGAACTGTAGCAAAATATCGTGAACAACTCAACATTCCTGTGGCAAGATTAAGAAAGGAGTTGGTTTGATCATCATGAAAAATTTCTGGGCACGCCTGGTAAGTGCAGTATTTCATCCTTTGTTTATGCCGAGCATTGCCATGATTATTTTATTCTCTATCCCTTCTTACGTGGCATTTTCGATATCGGCGCAGGCTCAACGATTAATCATCATCATCGTTTTTATCAATACGTGTGTAGCTCCCTTGCTGGCCATCTTTTTTCTTAAAAGAATCGGTATGATTTCCAATGTTATGCTCGATGAAAGAGTTGACAGGATTTATCCGGTACTGGTTACTATTTTGTTTTATCTTTTCACATGGTACCTTTTCCGGCAGGCCAATCTGCCTTCTTTGATGGTTTACTTCATTGTGTCGGCCACGACACTTACATTAATCGGATTCGTAATTACCTTTTACTGGAAAATCAGTATCCATATGATGTCGATAGGAGGTTTTACCGGTTTTCTGATTGCGGTTTCAATGACTCTAAGGTATGACATACCTTTGCTAATCGTAGCAAGTATTTTAATTTCAGGACTTTTGGGCACAGCCCGTATAAAATTAAACGCCCATAATCCTCCCCAGGTTTATGCCGGGTATGTTACGGGCGTTTTGGTAATGCTATTGTTGTTTTTTTATTTTCGCTCCTAGAAGATTATAAAAGACAGGCCAACACTTACCAGGCTTGCATCCTGTGCATTGTTTCCTTCAAAAATGTCGGTAAGATTAATAAATGTATTCAGGTTGAC
>SKVR01000058.1 GCA_007129355.1 Bacteroidales bacterium
CATGCCGGCATCAGTCTCTTTCAGGGCTTTGGCCTGTTTGCAGGAAACCGGATAACCATCGGGGCAGATTACAAAAAAGTGGCCGGTATAGCCAATAGGGGGGTGCCGGGCGCTGCCGATGTGTGGCACGAAGTAGATGATTGGGCTGCCTATGCTTTTATGCAGCAAACCTTGCTTAACCAGCTCATTTTGAATGCCGGGCTAAGACTGGAGAACAATTCTCTGTTCGGTACCGAAACCGTTCCCCAGCTTGGCCTTTCGTACATTGCCACAGATAACATTACCCTGAAAAGCTCTTTCTCCAAAGGGTTCCGCAGCCCAACCATTATGGAGTTGTATCTTTTTGCCCCCAATCCCGAATTAAAGCCCGAACGACTTTGGAATTACGAAGCAGGTATAAACTACACCTCTCCTGATCAAAGGTGGACGGCTGAGCTGACCTTTTTCGTGCTCGACGGGGATAATGTAATCCAGGTTATGCCCAACGATACCCCTCCACCACCCATGAAAAGGCAAAACGTGGGCAGCCTTTCCAATGCCGGCATGGAAGTGGAGTTCAGCTGGATGGCAAGCAGCAACCTGATCTTTTCGGGCAATTACAGCTACATCGACACGGATAAGCCCCGCCTGGCGGCACCTGAACACCAGCTATATCTTGAAGGGACATACAGAATCGCAGGATTCCGGGCCAACCTCTCCGGGCAGCAGATTTCAGGTCTTTATACCTTGCTCGGGGATGAGCCGCAGCAGGAAAGCTACACTGTGCTGAACCTTATGACCTCATACAGAATCAACACCATATTTGAGCTATTTGCCTCAGGCAAAAACCTGCTGGACCAGGAGTACACCATCAACTTCGGATACCCCATGCCCGGCATCCATTTTATGACCGGGGTAAATGTGAGTTTTTAGACTGATTTTAGCTTCCATTAACTTCCCACTTTATCATTTCTATCAACTGATGAACCGAGCCATGACAATAACTTTTGACACACACGCGGATGATTATAATACGCAAAGAGCGTAAGAAGCTGTGTTAAGTGTTGCCTGGCGAGCTCTCCACGCATGAGCGGGACAGGCATCTGACCGAATTAATAAAATTATAAACACAGGAAAAAGAAAACAGACGATACTCGCCGTAATTTTTTGAAATCTACTTTGGCTATCGGTGCAGGATTACTTTTAACACCGCGTGATGTAATCGGTCCAGCAGGAACTCATTACCCGTTAAAGGCTTTTACAGGTAAAGAACCTACTTTACGGGGCAAGAAAGTATTGTTTTTATATGGAGGTTGGGATGGTCATGAGCCTGATCAATCCGTTGACGTTTTTGTGCCCTGGAGCAATACCAGTTTATGACCGGTGGCCAAAAAGAGGTATTCGTTGGGCCGCCGAAAGCAAATATCATCCTTTTGAAGAATGGCGGAACCCGGTATATAAAGGATAGGTATTCAAATACGTCCCGGTAAATCTTTATGGTTAGATAGTTTTTTTTAGAAGAATGGTTCCCTTTGCGGAATCCGGAATCTCTGCCTTTATAAATCTGGTGTAAAGAAAATAGCCGGTTAAAAATCAATCATAGCTTTCATTACTCCATCGTGGTATCCTGCTACAAGGTCAAAAGCGTCTTTTGTTTGGGTGAATGGAAACCGGTGAGTGGCCATGGGTTTTACATTCACCTTTTCTTTTGCCAGCATATCAAGAGTTTTCCTAAGGCTATGGTTTTGCCGTCGTACATTTCCAATGGTAATTTCCTTGTGCCGGAGTTTGTCTACACTGAAGCTCCAGCGGTCGGTTTCAGGAATCCCCACAATCATGATTTTGCCTCCGGGTTTCAGGATATCTACTGCCTGGTCCATGGCGCTTTGCTGTCCGCAGCATTCAAAGACCACATCCAGCCCGGCGGGCTCCTGTTCCAATATACCACCAACAATATCTTCTGTGTCAGGGTTGCCGGCCCATGCAGCACCACACTCCCTTGATTTCTTTAGCCTGCCTTCAATTTTGTCGGTTACATATACCTTATCAGCTCCTTTACTAATGGCTGGCAGCATAACGCTCATCCCAATGGGACCAAAACCCAGGATGCCCACTCTGGCTCCCCGCATTTGAATCGACTGATTAACCGCATAAACCCCTATGGCCAGCGGTTCTGAGATAGCCGCTTCGTCCCAGCTCATGGAATCGGGTATGCTGAAACAGCTGGTTTCAGGCATTACGATGTATTCAGAAAGACAACCATCTGCCTGTCCCGGGCAGCCTAAAAATTTGAGGTTGCGACAAGTATGAGGTCGTCCTGTTTTACACTGGTCGCATTGCCAGCAGGGCATGGCAGGCTCTATGGCTATGCGGTCGCCCGGTTTCAGGCGGGTAACATCGCTTCCTACTTCTACCACTTCGCCTGCCCCTTCATGGCCCACCGGAAAAGGATACTTTACCACTTGTTTGCCAATCTTCCCGTTAGTGTAATAATGGATGTCGGAGCCACACACTCCGATCACCTTCATCCTGATCTTTACATCCACAGGGGAAAGGATCTCTGGGTCGGGTATGTCTTGAATCTCCATTTCACGAATACCGGTAAGCATCATTACTTGCATGATTTTAGCATTTTTAGGGTTACGTGGTTATAAAAACAAATCTCACGTTTTTTATACTGCTGTTAAAGCCTGTCAGGTTTTTTTAAAAGCCATTAAAAATGAAGCATAAAAGCGGTTTCTTCTCCGGGCTTTGACTTAACGGTGATGTTTCCCTTGTGTAAACGCATGATCTCCCTTGAAAGGCTGAGACCGATACCCGAACCTTCCTTTTTGGATGTAAAGAAGGGTACAAATATTTTTTCCATGATATCAGGCTTAATCCCCTGGCCATTATCGGCAACAGAAATATTTACCCGTTTGTTGGAGCCCGCAATGGCCAGTATTTTTATAGATGGGTTTTCCACATCTTTAAGCGCGTGCACCGAATTTATGATCAGGTTGATGAGTACTTGCTCGATGAGGTCGGGGTCTACGGTAAGTTTAAGATCTTTGGGCACTACATTGACACGGCAATGGATCTTTTGTTCTTTGATTTTGGGTTCCAGTAATGAATAAACCGAATCAAAAAGTTCTTTCACTTCCACATATCGGAAATTGGGTTTTGGAATACGGGTGAGATTGCGGTAAACCTGCACAAAGTTCAATAACCCCTGGCTACGCTTTTCAATGGTATTAAGAGCTCCCAGAATGCTTTCCACATCATCATCATCGATCTCTTTATTCAATTCGAGCGTTTCTTCATTTACCAGGATGTCTTTGACGGTTCCCGACAGGGAAACTATGGGGGTAATGGAGTTCATGATTTCGTGGGTAAGCACCCTGATGAGCTTCTGCCACGAGTCCATCTCCTTGGCTTCCAGTTCGCTATGGATATTCTGCAGGGAAACCAGAGTGAAATCTTCGCCCCTCATTCGGAATTCGGTGGCCCTTATGGATAGCTGAAGTAACTCATTTTCCACAAAAACTTTTACCAGGTTGCGGTCACCGGCTTTCATGCCCTTAAGGGTGTCGGCCAGATTTTTATCAACACTTTCCAGCTCCGATAAAAGGCGAATACTTGACAAACTAAGTAATCGTTTGGCTGCATTATTGAAGATATCGACCTTGCCGTTCTGCTGAAATACAATAATACCTATACTGATATGCTGAACCACTGTTTGCAGGTAATTGAAATGCTCTTCCTTGGCAGCCCTGGTTTTCTTGAACTCATTGATTACTTCATTAAACGCACTGTTAAGATCATCAAAACTTCTTCCAAGTCCGTGATCGGAAAAGGTAGATACAAAATCGCTGTACCTTATGGATTCGAGAAAGGTGGTGAGCCTTTTGTTGGTGCGTTCAACATATTTCACCAGGCTGGCGATCTGCAGTATTATCAGAGCAATAAGAATGATGCTGCTGATAATGAATTCCTCCTTTCTTAAAATAGAGTTCAGTATTATGACAGAGGCAACAATGAGGAATATGCGCATTACCACATTGAAGCGGAAGTTTTTAAAGCTCATACTTTTCTATCCTTCGGTATAATGATGCTCTTGTAATGCCCAGTTCTTTGGCAGCTTTGCTTATGTTACCACCATGTTTGTCAATCACCTTGCTTATTAGCATTTTTTCAGTGGCTTCCAGGTTGGTGTTGGTCGTTACCGCCTCATCAGTTTCTTTTTTCTCCTGTGTTGAAAGGAAAAAATCGTTGGGTTGCAGTACGTTGGATTCGCTCATGATCACAGCCCTTTCCACTGCATGTTGCAATTCCCTTATATTGCCCGGCCAGTGATGTTTTTCCAGCCTTTTCAGGGTGGTAACATGCAGCCGCTTCATGGGCATTTTGTATTTTTTGCAATACATATCAAGGAAGTGATTGACCAGCGGGGGAATATCTTCTGTACGCTCCCTCAGGGGCGGAAGGTGAATTTCCACAGTATTGATGCGGTACATCAGGTCCTGGCGGAATTTCCCTTCTTCAACCATCTGGTAGAGCGGCATATTGGTGGCACAAACCAGGCGCACATCCACAGATGTCTCTTTTACAGAACCCAGTCTTACCACCTTACGGTTCTGCAAAACACTGAGAAGTTTTGACTGCAGTGGCATACTCAGGTTGCCGATCTCATCCAGAAAGATGGTGCCTTTGTTGGCAGCCTCAAATCGTCCTGCCCGATCTTCCTTGGCATCGGTAAAGGCTCCTTTTTTGTATCCGAAGAGTTCACTCTCAAAAAGAGTTTCACTGATGGCTCCCAGGTCAACGCTGATGAATACTTCATCTTTACGCGGCGATGCGCGGTGCACGGCACGGGCAATAACCTCTTTCCCTGTACCATTCTCACCTAAAATAAGAATATTGGCATCGGTGCGGGCTACTTTCTGCACAGTGGTAAGCACATCGAGCATAGACTCTGACTGGCCAATGATTTGGCTGAAAGGCTGATCACCCTGCTCCATCAGAAATTTTTGTTTCGATTTAAGGTCGAAAACCTCCTTTTTGGAACGGTTTACCTCGAGCGTGGTGTCAATGGTGGCAAGCAGCTTTTTGTTATCCCAGGGTTTAAGCAGGAAGTTGGTGGCACCCTCTTTTATGCCCTGCACGGCCAGTTCAATATCTCCGTAAGCAGTAATGAGCACCACCGCAATGGTCGGGTCCATCTCCAGTATTTTGTTCAGCCAGTAAAAACCTTCCTGTCCGCTGGTGGCATCGCGCGAGAAGTTCATGTCGAGCAAAATCAGATCGTAATTCTGACTTTTAAGCAACATGGGGATGTTGTTGGGGTTGTTGTCGGTGTTTACCGTTTTGATATGTTGCTTCAGGAAAAGCTTTGCAGCAAGCAAAACATCATCATCATCGTCAATGATCAGGATACGGACGTCAATTTTGGGCATGGTGTGTTGGATTTTTGGGCTAAGATAGTAAAAAAGATTATGTGTGATTAATGTTGAAATATATTATAAACTGATTTATAAGACAGCAAAACATAAGATGAAGTTACAGCCCGCAAAATATTTTTTAAAAATTATTGTCAGTTTGAAAAATTGATATACATTTGCACTCTCAATTAAGAATCGGGCGATTAGCTCAGTTGGTTTAGAGCACCTGCCTTACAAGCAGGGGGTCACTAGTTCGAATCTAGTATCGCCCACAAGCACAAATACAAGGTCTTTTGTTTTTATAGCAAAAGGCTTTTTTTTTATGAACCATGTATTACACATACATTCTTTACAGCTCCCACATTGATAAATATTACATTGGTTCAGAGCATCCCGATTTCAATCGGTAGGATCACAAGTTCGACCCGAAGACTTTGCCTTAGCTGGTGAGCCGAAGGCGAACAATCTGGTATCGCTCACCACATCAAATACATTGAGCTTTACAGCCTTACTGAGTAGAACTTTCTTCCGGCCATATTACCGGGCAGTTAACAATTCCGGGCCCGCGTCAACAGTTTGTGGTTTGCATTTACGACCAGGGGTTGCAGAACGTTTCGCTTGTGGAAATGCAGTTGTCTGAGATCTTAACATATCGTTTGTTTTATATATTTGGGCAATAAACGTATTAATATATTTGTTTATCTTCAAAAAACCTTTGCAGGTTTTACAG
>SKVR01000198.1 GCA_007129355.1 Bacteroidales bacterium
AGAACCTTTTGCTGTAAGCAAAAATGCCAAAGGCCAGTTTGGATATGATTTTAAAAAAGTAGTAAAAAACAACTCTCATGATTACTTCAATAACTTAACTTCCGAAGAAATTGCTCTTGTTGAATTATCAGACAAATTCAATGACGACAACCTTCAAAAGCGGTTTAACCCTGCACGTAACAAAACACGCACATTTTATGATGATCTCAAGCCCGATTATGTAAAAAATCATATAAGACCCTTTATTGATAGAGTTTTATATGATGTTGTCGGCATGATGATAAAAAATCAACTTGATTTGTTTTTTAAAGGGGAAAATACAGAAAGAATAAAGGAAAAGCCCTTAAAACTGAAGCAGGAAATTGCCGATACCATTTTTCATTTTGAGAAATTGCCTGACAAAACCCATTATAACCTCCAGATAGGGTTAAATGACAGAAACCTGGTTCTGTTCAACAGCAATGCGCAGCTGATTGCTGAAAAACCATGCTTGCTTTTGCTGGATGGCGAATTATTCAGATTTCATCCTGACCTGAATGGAAAGATGCTGGAACCTTTTATCAGAAAAGAATTCCTTGAAGTACCACCAACATCAGAAAGGCAGTTTTATAAAAAATTTGTACTAAAGAGCATTTTAAATCATTCCTTTACCAATAAGGGTTTTGAAGTAAAAGCCTATGATGAAGAATCACCCATACCGGTTCTTAAAGTCGAAGAGCACTGGCAGGGAGACTTTATGCTTGCAATTTATTTCAGGTATGGTAGCAGTCTGGAGTTTTTTCCCGGGGATGGTATCCGGTCTGAAGTTAAGTTCATTGACCAATGGCCCCGGTTTCATTTTGAAAGGGTGGAAAGAGATTTTGGTTTTGAAAATGAAATATCAGGATTTCTCAAAGAGCTTGGGCTTGTTAAAAAGGACGGGCCTTATATGTCATTGAAATTTACCCAAAAAACACAGGCAATTGATAATGTGCTGAAAAGTAAAGAGCAGATACACATGTTAATTGACTGGTTGAATGATCATCATCATAGTCTTGAAAATAAAGGATTTGTTCTGGAAAAGGAAATCTCACAGAGAAAGTATTTCTCAGGTTTATCTGAACTTAAACTGGAACCGGAAGAGAAGCAAGACTGGTTTGATCTTGCAGGCAAAGTCAGATTTGGGGCGTTCGAAATTCCTTTTATCAACCTGAGAGATAATATACTTCAGGGAGAGAGAGAATTTGTTCTGCCTGACGGAAGTATTGCGCTGATCCCCCAGGAATGGATGAGTATGTTTCATGATATCCTGAAATTTGCTCACAAGAAAGGAAATCATTTGCAGGTAAAAAAATACCATTATTCTTTACTCACAAAACTAAAACATGAAGGAATCAGGATACCTTCATTTAATGTTACAGATACAAAGCAGAACCATGCGTTGCCCCAACTTGAAAACGTAAAAATGCGTCCATACCAGGTGACGGGTTTCAACTGGATGATGTTTCTGAAGGATAATAATCTGGGCGGTTGCCTTGCCGATGACATGGGGCTGGGAAAAACCCTGCAGGCATTGGCTTTGTTATCAAGGGTACATCTTAATGACAGAATATTAAATAGGGATTCAGTCTATTCAGAATCAGAAGAACCATCAGAAAGCTTGCAATTGGGATTGTTCGATTCTTACGAAAACAGCGTTTCTGAAACCATGCCAGGATCTTTGATAGTAATGCCCCTTTCCCTGATTCATAACTGGATAGAGGAAATCAGAAGATTTGCTCCAAAACTAAAGGTTTTTCAGCATACAGGCATCAACAGACCTGCACATAGCGGAATATTCCGCAATTATGACCTTATCCTTACTACCTATGGTACCGTAAGAAACGATATCGAGATGCTGAAGAACTTTTTTTTCAGTTATGTGATATTGGATGAGAGCCAGATCATCAAAAATGCTTCATCTAAAATATTCTCGGCCATTAAAAACCTGCAAAGCGACCATCGGCTCGTGCTTTCAGGCACTCCTGTAGAAAACTCACTCACGGATCTTTGGTCACAGTTTTCTTTCATAAATCCTGGTATGCTGGGAAGTCTGAATTTTTTCAGAAACGAGTTTGTTATTCCCATTGAGAAAAAACAGGACGAAGATGCAGCGCAGAAATTACAGAAACTCATCCGTCCATTTATTTTGCGCAGAACTAAAAACGAAGTAGCTAAGGAATTACCTGACCTTATTGAGAAAGTGCACTATTGCGAAATGACTCCTGAACAGGAAAGCTACTACGAAACTAAAAAATCTGAAATCAGGAATACCATACTCAAAGGAATTGATGAAAGGGGCACAGACAGAGCCCGGTTTGTGGTTTTAAGTGGTTTGACACGTTTAAGACTAATCGCCAATCATCCTTCTATTGTCGATCAGGATTATAACCATCTATCCGGAAAATATACAGAGATTATCCGTAGTATTGAGAAGCTTATGGCAGAGAATCATAAAGTGCTGATTTATTCTCAGTTTGTTAAGCACTTGAATTTATTCAAAAGCTATTTTGATGAAAACAATTATACCTATAGTTTCCTAACCGGAAGCGTTGCGGAAAAGAACAGAAAACAGGTGATTAATGATTTTCAGACCAGAACTGACAACAAACTGTTTTTAATTTCTCTTAAAGCAGGAGGGGTGGGATTAAATCTTACCGGAGCCGACTACGTTTTTGTGCTGGATCCATGGTGGAACCCAGCTGTGGAAAACCAGGCTATAAACAGGGCACATCGAATTGGGCAGGACAAAAATGTTTTTGTGTATAAGTTCATTACCCACAATACGGTTGAAGAAAAAATACTGAAACTTCAGCAGAAAAAATCACACATCGCCGGAATGTTTATCAACCAGAATAATCCATTAAAATCTCTTTCCTTTGAAGAACTTCATGAGCTGATATAAAAAGGAGACTCTCTTATTGGTCGTGTGTTTTTAACGTACGCTGAGCCTGTCGAAGCGTATAACACTCTTATAAAGAACGTTTCGACAGGCTCAACGGCTAAAAGTCACATTTCAGACAGCCTCTTTTTTACTAATTAAAAGAATCCTGAAACAGATCAGACATCAATATTGGCATATTTGGCATTCTTTTCAATAAACTCACGTCTGGGAGGTACTTCGTCGCCCATCAGCATGGAGAAAGTACGGTTTGCTTCGGCGGCATTAACAATATCTACCTGTCTGAGTTTTCGATACTCAGGATTCATTGTGGTTTCCCAGAGCTGCTCAGCGTTCATTTCACCCAAACCTTTATATCTCTGGAAGTTGATCCCCGAATCCTTGCCGTTTTTGCTCATTTCAGCAATTATAGCTTTTCTTTCGTCATCAGACCAGGCATATACCTCTTCGCGACCTTTTTTTACGAGAAAAAGAGGTGGAGTGGCAATATAAACATACCCATGCTCTATCAGCTCGCGCATATAGCGGAAAAAGAAGGTAAGAATAAGGGTTGCAATATGGCTTCCGTCAACATCGGCATCCGTCATAATTATGATCTTATGATAACGAAGTTTTTCAATGTTAAGGGCTTTAGAGTCTTCTGCAGTGCCAACATTAACACCGAGTGCTGTATAAATGGTTTTAATCTCTTCATTTTCGAAGATCCTGTGGGGCATAGCTTTTTCCACATTCAATATCTTACCTCTTAAAGGTAGAATTGCCTGAAATTTTCTGTCGCGGCCTTGCTTGGCTGTACCACCCGCAGAGTCACCCTCAACGAGGTATATTTCGCAAAGCTCAGGGTTTTTCTCAGAACAGTCCGATAGTTTTCCGGGCAACCCTCCTGAGCTCAATACGCTCTTCCGCTGAACCAGTTCTCTAGCTTTACGTGCAGCATGACGCGCTGTAGCAGCAAGTATTACCTTGTTAACAATGGTTCTGGCTTCTTTGGGATGTTCTTCCAGATAGTAGCTAAGCATTTCGCTTACCGCCTGATCAACGGCACCGGCTACTTCAGAGTTACCCAGTTTGGTTTTTGTCTGACCTTCAAACTGAGGTTCGGCAACCTTTACGGAAATTACAGCAGACAAACCTTCACGAAAATCATCACCACTGATATCAAATTTCAGTTTCGAAAGCATTCCTGATTTATCAGCATAGCTCTTAAGTGTACGAGTTAAAGCTCTTCTGAAACCGGCAAGGTGAGTTCCACCTTCAATGGTGTTAATATTGTTTACATAAGATTGCACATTTTCTGCAAAAGATGAATTGTACTGCATGGCAACTTCAACAGGTGTGCCGGATTTTTCTCCATCCATGTAAATGGGCTCATCAATTAGTTTCTCACGTGTTTCATCAAGATACTGAACAAATTCCTTAAGTCCTTCCTCTGAAAAATACTCATCATTTAAAAAACCACCATCTTCATCGGAAACCCTGTGATCTGTAATAGTAAGCCGCACACCTTTGTTAAGGAATGAGAGCTCTCTTAACCGATTTGACAGGATAGTATAGCTAAAATCTGTTTCTGTAAAAATCGTATCGTCCGGTAGAAAAGTAACTTCAGTCCCTCTATGGGTAGTTTCTCCATTTACCTGCCTAACCTGGTATAATGGCTTACCCTTACTGTATTCCTGCTGCCATATCTCGTTGTTTCTGAAAACGGTAACTTTCATTTGATCAGAAAGTGCATTTACACAGCTAACACCAACACCGTGCAAACCTCCGGAAACCTTATAAGAATCCTTGTCGAATTTACCTCCGGCGTGAAGCACTGTCATTACCACTTCAAGTGCACTGCGGCCTTCCTTTTCATGTATATCGATAGGAATACCCCGACCATTATCAAGCACAGTAATTGATCCGTCTTCGTTAATAGTTACGTTAATTGTGTCGCAATAGCCACCCATTGCTTCATCAATTGAGTTGTCAAGTACTTCATATACAAGGTGGTGAAGACCTTTGGTACTGATATCGCCAATGTACATGGCGGGTCTTTTTCTTACTGCCTCCAGTCCTTCCAAAACCTGGATACTGGTAGCATCATAATTCATCTGTTTTACAATGTTTTCTTGTTTATCTAAGCTCATATTTTTTTACCTTCTGAATAACCCACAAAGATAAGCTTTTTTAGCGGTTTCAGGGCGCTAAAAACTCCTAAATAACGCTATTTTATTAACACTTTGAGTCATTTTCAAGACATTGATATACAGTTATATATGGTGTTTTTAACAAAGTGTTGAAAACTCCTGGTGTAATAGGCAAAATTCAACAAGTTAAATCTCCGGTTTAACCATAAAAAAAAGCCTTTCTTAAGGGCTTTTTTTAAAAATTTTAAAGTGAAGTATCCGGGAATGATTTTGGACTAAAATGCATAACTAACACCACCCATAATATTAAATCTTTGCGATGGGTAATTATACCACTTTTCCAGGGGTTGATTCTGAACATTATTCAGGTTGAGAAATACGGAAAGAATTTTGGTATACCGGTATTCGACCCCAAAGTTCAAATCGACATGTAAACCGTGAATCTCATTTCTTGTAACATTACCTAAATCATCAAAAACCCTTGCATAGGTTGAATTGCGGCCAAATGCTCCTGCACTCAGGATAATCTTATCCTGCATATTGTATTTGGCTGACAAGCTGAGTTTCAAAGTAGGCATATGCCAGGCTTCAAGTTCATTTTCAAGTGTGTATTCATAATAGTCAGCACCCAGACGTAATTTTAGCCTCTCGCCCACATTACTGAAAAGCTCTACACGAAAGTTAAACATGCGCATATCATCATAAATAATCTGAAACTGATTATTCAGAATCTGGGCTGTATCGGTAACAAAGAAAGCATAATTATCCCAGGAGCTGTTAGAAACAGATAAATTAAACGAAGCGAAAGAACTTATAGATCCTTTAAAACCTCCTCGCAGCTCATGTTTTTTATTGGTAAATGCCAGGGGACTGTTTGTATTTACAAATGGGTTTATCAGACTTATATTGCGCAGAGTATTTTTTTGAAGTTCACCATCAAATGTTGCATATACAAAGAGACGATCATTGATCAGGTTTAGTTCGGCAGCTGCAATGGGGTAAAACCTGGCATGTCCCGTTGAGTCAAGTTGAAAGGATGCATTAACACC
>SKVR01000111.1 GCA_007129355.1 Bacteroidales bacterium
TCATCTTTTCATTTCCCTGGGGTTGTTTCGTTATCCAGGCACTTTTATAAACCGTAAAAAGAATTGCCGCCACTCCTATGAGAGGCACAAAGTAAATAAGGTAGTTTTCCATAAAGGTTGTTTTTGGATTTAAAAGGTTTAATTGATTATTGAATGGTTTGTTTTAATTTCTTATTCAAAAATAAAAATATAATTCTATAAACATATAATTTATTAACTTCAAAAATATTTTTTTTATCATACAATGATAATTTTATATATTAATTTTTGCAAACAATATTTGCGATATTTTGTTCACAACAACTGTTAATTTCTAACACTTTTTTTTACGCTGCTATCTTGTCAGCAATTATTATCTTTGGCATGTTTTAAAACCAAAAGGATTATCATTTGGAAAATTTCTCATCAAAACTTTTACAAACAGCCGTAGAAGAATTTTCGAAGTTACCGGGTATTGGTCGTAAAACATCACTCCGGTTGGTGCTACATTTACTCGGGCAGGATCGCGAGGATGTGAATTATTTTGCTAAGGCCATAAGTAAACTCAGAGAAGAAGTTGTTTACTGCAAAAGCTGTCATAACATCAGCGACCGCGAAGAATGTGATATATGCGGTTCACCCCGTCGCGATAAAACCATTATCTGCGTGGTTGAGGACCTCCGGGATGTTATCGCCATTGAAAATACCGGTCAGTATCACGGATTGTACCATGTTCTTGGGGGAATCATTTCTCCTATGGATGGAATCGGGCCCGATGATCTGCATATACAATCACTGGTTGACAGGGTTAGAAACAATCCAGTGCAGGAAATCATCCTTGCCCTAAGCACCACCATGGAAGGTGATACCACCAACTTTTACATTTTCCGAAAGCTTCAGGATCTGAACCTGAAGATATCGGCCATTGCCCGTGGTATTGCCATTGGCGATGAACTAGAATATGCCGATGAAGTTACACTCGGCCGATCAATCATGAACCGTACACCCTATCAACTTACAATTCCAAATCCCAGATAAAACAGGATGAAAGAATGAAGCTATCAGTTATTATCGTAAACTACAATGTAAAGTACTTTCTGGAGCAATGCCTGAAGTCCGTTTTCATTTCAGGGAAAGACCTGAAAATGGAAGTTTTTGTAGTAGATAATAACTCTGTTGATGGCTCAGTGGAAATGGTCAGGGAAAAGTTTCCTCAGGTAAAACTCATTAACAACAAGGAAAATACAGGCTTCAGCCATGCCAACAACCAGGCCATAAAAAAGGCTGCCGGAGAATATGTTTTATTGCTTAACCCCGATACAGTGGTTGAGGACAATACTTTCCCCAGGGTTGTGGAGTTTATGGATAAAACACCCGACGCAGGCGGACTTGGGGTGAAAATGATTGATGGGCAGGGCGTTTTTCTTCCCGAATCCAAAAGGGGCCTCCCCACTCCTTCGGTAGCATTTTACAAAATATTCGGACTATCTGCTCTGTTTCCCAAAAGTAGAATTTTTGGAAAATATCATCTGGGATACCTGGATAACGACAAAATCCATTCGGTAGATGTATTGTCAGGGGCATTTATGCTCATGCGCAAATCCGTTCTGGAAAAAACGGGATATCTGGATGAAACCTTTTTCATGTATGGTGAGGATATTGATCTTTCCTGGCGAATAATTAAGGCCGGATATAAAAATTATTATTTTCCGCAAACACGTATCATACATTACAAGGGAGAGAGTACAAAAAAAAGCAGCATCAATTATGTTTTTGTGTTTTACAATGCAATGATCATTTTTGCCAAAAAACACTTCAGTAAACAAAATGCACGGATTTTTTCATTTCTAATTCATCTGGCTATATATTTCCGGGCGTTTCTAGCCATATTAAACCGTTTTTTCAAAAGAGCAATAACTCCAATAATTGATGCGCTGCTTATCTTTGCAGGTTTTTTGTACATTAAAGAATACTGGGAGTCACAAGTAATGGAGTCTACCCAAAACTACTACCCTCCTGAGTTTTTGTATTATTTTGTCCCGGGTTACATTGCAATATGGCTTTTCACAGTATATATCAGTGGCGGATATGATAAACCCCTAAAGCTGTTCAGGATCGTAAGAGGTATCGGGCTGGGAACGGTGGTAATTCTGGTCATTTATGCCCTGCTACCCACCTCCATGAGATTTTCAAGGGCTTTAATACTTTTGGGAGGTCTGTGGACACTCACCAGCATGCTACTAAGCAGAATGATCTGGCACCTTGCACGATATAAAAACCTGAATATCAGCAGCCACGTTAACAAACGTGTGGCCATAATAGGAAAAGGTACAGAACCTGAACGTATTGCACTCATGCTGCGTCAAAGCGGAAGCACTGCATTTATCGGACTTGTCAGTACCGAAACACACAAACCCGCAAAAGAAGGTTTTCTGGGAACACTCAATCAACTAAACGAAATCATTGAAGTATACAACATTAATGAGTTAATTTTCTGCGCCAGTGAAATGTCTTCACAAGCCATTATTTCTCATATGTCGGGGCTCAAAGACAAAACAGTGCATTTTAAGATTGCCCCGCCTGAAAGCCTTTTTATTATAGGAAGCAACTCCATCGATACGTTTGGCGACTTCTACACTGTGGATGTGAATACCATAAATCAAACCGCCAATAAACGCAATAAACGCTTGTTTGACCTTATGATCTCGGGAATTCTTTTTGTTACCTTACCCATAAATCTTTTCATGGTAAAAAATCCGGCAGGACTTTTCAGAAATATTTTTTTCGTGGTATTTTCACGAAAAACATGGGTTGGATATAACCCGATAGCCGATCATAGCAAGCTACCTTCCATAAAAAGATCAGTGCTTAATCCGGCCGATGTATTCATAGATAAAACCCTTGACCCCGACACCCTGGCCAATCTAAATACACTTTACGCAAAAGATTACCGGCTTGAAAATGATTTCAGAATTGTAAGGAAAGGATACAGAATGCTGGGAAGAAGGTTGTAGATGGAATATTTTTTAGTTAAGAATCAGATTTGCGGCAAACTCAATTTTCAGTTTTATACTACTGAAATATATTTTGTAATTTTAGATGTTCAGAATTAGAACAGGAAAACAGAACCCAACAAAAAGATTAACTCAATGGCAAAATTTGAAATCGTAATGCCCAGGTTGGGCGAAAGCATCACGGAAGCCACAATCACAAAATGGTTGAAAAAACCCGGCGACAAGATAGCAGAAGATGAAGCCATCGCTGAAATTGCCACCGACAAAGTTGACTCGGAGATCCCTTCCCCGGTGGAAGGAATTATCAGTGAGTTTCTTTTCAATGAAGGTGACATCGTAGAAATCGGGAAAGTAATTGCTGTAATCTCTTTAGATGGAGAAAATACTGAAGTTGCTGCCGACAAAGAGAAAAGAGCAAAAAAAGATGATAAAAACCCAGCTGAAAAAACAAATAAAAAAGAAAAAACTGAAGTAAACAAAGAAGTCGAAACCGTTGAAATTTTACCTGCTAAAGGTTCATCAGGCAGGTTCTACTCTCCCCTGGTAAGAAATATTGCCAAAGAAGAAGGTGTAAGCATAGTGGAGCTTGAAAATATTGAAGGAAGCGGTAAAGATAATCGGGTTACCAAAGATGATATCCTTGCTTTTTTGAAAAACCGCAAAAATAAACCTGCTGACAAAACCGGAACAACCGGACAGGCAATCAATATTGAAAAAACTGCACACGCACCTGATGTCAGGCCTGAGAAAGGTGATGAGGTCATCGCAATGTCACGATTACGCAAGCTCATTGTTCAGCATATGCTTGCATCAAAAAATACAAGTGTGCATGTTACTTCTGTGGTTGAAATTGATGTAACCAACCTGGTAAACTGGCGCAATAAGTATAAAAAAGTTTTTGAACGGCGAGAAGGCGAGAAACTCACCTTTACACCTATATTTATTCAGGCAATCGCAAAAGCCCTAAAGGATTACCCCATGCTTAACTCCAGTGTAAGCGGTGATAATATCATTTTGCGAAAAAACATCAATATTGGTATGGCAGCTGCACTGTCTGACGGCAATCTTATTGTTCCGGTAATTAAAAATGCCGACCATAAAAACCTGGTTAGACTGGCCAAAAGTGTGAATGACCTTGCAAACCGTGCCCGGAACAATAAATTACAACCCGATGAAATACAAGGCGGTACGTTTACTCTTACCAACCTGGGAACCTTTGATACCATTTTTGCCACACCTATCATTTACCAGCCCCAGGTAGCCATACTAGGAACCGGTGCCATAAAGAAAAAACCTGTGGTTCTTGAAACAGAACACGGAGATACAATTGCCATCAGAAGCATGATGTATCTTTCCATGTCTTACGACCACAGGATCATCGACGGTGCGATGGGCGGAATGGCTCTGAAGCGCATCGGAGAATATTTGCAAAACTGGGATGTAAATCAAATCATCTAACTATTCGTTTAATATGCTTGATTCGGGCAAAGCAAGCTATTGCCCCTTATTTTTGTTAATTTCGCAGTTCAGGAAAACTGGCACAAGCAAAAACTTTTCTGAAATTTTATTTTTAAAATTCAAAATTACTTTACATGCAATTAAACCTGAAACGACCCATTGCTTTTTTTGATATTGAGAGTACTGGCACCAACGTAGTTAAAGACCGGATTGTTGAGATCTGTTTTTATAAGGTGATGCCCGATGGCACCACAGAAACCAGGCTACGCAGAATTAATCCCACGATACCCATTCCGCCTGAAGTAACCGCCATTCACGGAATAACTAATGCCGATGTGGAAAATGAACCCACTTTTAAGCAAGTTGCTAAATCACTTTTTGATTGGCTGAAGGATTGCGATCTGGCCGGCTACAACTCCAATAAGTTTGATGTTCCCATGCTAATTGAAGAATTTCTCAGATGCGATATCGATTTTAGTTTGAAGAACCGGAACCTGGTGGATGTGCAGAACATCTTTCATAAAATGGAACCCCGTACCCTGAAAGCAGCTTATAAATTTTATTGTGGGAAGGAGCTTGTTGATGCCCATACTGCCGAAGCTGATACTATTGCAACCTATGAAATTCTGATGTCGCAGATTGAAAGGTACAAAGAAACTGAATTTATGGATAATGAAGGCAATGCTAGTATTCCGGTAAAAAATGATATGGACGCCCTTTACAAATTTTCATACAACCACAGAAATGTGGATCTTGTAGGTCATATCGTTTATAATGCCAAAGAAAAAGAGTCCTTCAACTTTGGTAAACACAAAGGAAAAGTTGTTGAAGATGTTTTTGCCAAAGATCATCACTATTACGACTGGATGATGAATGCTGATTTTCCGCTTTCAACCAAAAATGTAATCAAAGATATCCGCTTCAGAGCGCTTGGTAACTCCAATATGATCATCAAAAAACAATAGCACGAATGAAGATCATTTGCATCGGGCGCAACTACATCGAACATGCCCATGAATTGAACAACCCGGTACCTGCCGAGCCTGTTTTTTTTATGAAACCCGAAACGGCGCTGATCAGGGCAGGCCTCCCCTTCTTTTATCCCGATTTTTCAAAAGATGTGCATTTTGAAGTTGAACTGGTTTTGCATATATGCAAACTGGGGAAACATATCAATGAAAAATTTGCCCACACCTATTATGATAAAATCGGCATTGGTATTGATTTTACTGCCCGCGATGTGCAAAGCATCTGCAAGCAAAAAGGCCTTCCCTGGGAAATTGCTAAAGCATTCGATGGTTCAGCACCGGTTAGCAAATTTATTCCCAAAAAAAACTTTACTGACCTCTACGATATCAATTTCTCACTTCAAAAAAACAACGAAACTGTTCAAAAAGGAAACTCTGGTATGATGATTTTTAACTATGAAAAAATCATTACATATGTGTCCCGCTTTACGACACTTAAAATCGGTGATCTTATTTTTACCGGCACTCCCGCAGGGGTAGGCCCTGTTGCTATTGATGATAACCTGAAGGCATACATTGAAGACACAAAATTATTGGATCTCAAAATCAAGTAATAACATAATTTTTAAAGTGCGCTGACCCGGATTTCTTCTGGTTGCTCATAGCCAAAGAACTGATTGTAAAGATGAGATGTGAAATCTGGGCCTAAAGTGAACCGGGCAATGGTTCTGTATTTTCTTTCCGCATAAAAAAAGCGAATCTTACAATGAGTAAAATACCCATAAATTATTACAGGAATAATGATACGCTTGAACTGGCCAGAGATCTGCTGGGAAAATTTATTTTTACTCAAACCGAAAACAAAAATCTTTGCGGTGGCATAATTACTGAAACAGAAGCATACCTGGGCGCTGGCGACAGAGCATCGCATGCATGGGGAAACAGGAAAACCCAAAGAACACAAATCATGTTTCTGCCGGGAGGGGTTGCCTATATTTATCTTTGTTATGGCATTCATCATCTTTTCAATATTGTTACTAATATGAAAGACGTTCCCCACGCTATTTTAATCAGAGGCATTTTTCCTGTATTGGGAAAAAGAATAATGGAAGAAAGAACCGGTAAAAAAGTTCCCCTTCATTTGGATGGCCCGGGTAAACTAACCAAAGCCCTCGGAATTCAGACAGATTACAACGCAACATCACTCGTTGGAGAAAAGATATGGCTGGAAAATAAAAACCTGAAGATTGACAACTCCTATATCAAAACTGGCCCGCGAATAGGTATAGATTATGCTGGCAAGGATGTAAATTTGCCATACCGATTTCTCTTAAAGGATATCTCTATTCTGAAAAATATAAAATTTTAAGAAAAGGACTCAATCCCTTTCTCCTTCTTTATTCAGTTAAAGTGATTACTTTTGCATTCATTTTCCGGGCTCTTTTTTTGCCTGGATTTGCCTCGATTAAATTTGATATTAATTCCATCCATGTCAATTAAAACAAAAGTTATACTACGCTCCGGAAAAGACGATGCTATCAAAAGATTTCATCCATGGGTTTTCAGTGGTGCCATAAAGAAAATTCATGGAACACAGGCCGACGGAAGCCTCGTGGAAGTGTTTTCCAACCGTGATGAATTCCTGGGTACCGGTTTATACCAGGATGCATCTATTGCTGTAAGGATTATGGCATTTGCACCCAACAGACCCGATGAACTGAACGCGGATTTCTGGCAAAAGAAAATTGCTGCGGCATATCAGCTTCGTCAAGCCACAGGCTTAACGGAAGATAAAAATACCAACGTTTACCGGCTGGTGCACGGTGAGGGGGATCACCTCCCCGGTCTTATTATTGACTACTATAACGGGAATATTGTAGTTCAGGCCCACGCCATTGGCATTCATAAATATCGCAATGAGATAGCTGATAGTTTGAAAAAAATCTATGGAGAAACGCTGAAAAGCATTTATTATAAAAGTAAAGACACTCTTCCCGGCGTTTTTTCACAATCAGAAGAAGCAGAGGGATTTCTTTACGGAAATACGGCCAGTGATATCGTAATGGAATACGGTCATAAGTTTGAAATTGATTTTATTCACGGACAGAAAACAGGCTTTTTCATTGACCAACGCGAAAACAGGCAGCTACTGGCCCAATATGCAGCGGGCAAAATCGTACTCAACACTTTCTGTTATTCGGGCGGATTTTCTGTTTATGCGCTGGCAGCCGGAGCCAAAACCGTTGAATCGCTTGACAGCTCCCGAAAAGCACTTGAACTGGCAGAAAAAAATGTGGAATTGAATTTCTCCGGCACTGGAAATCACAGTGTAATACTTGCAGATGCTGTTCAGTATATACGTGAAAATCAGAAAGTATACGATCTTGTCATACTTGATCCGCCCGCTTTTGCCAAGCACAGCAATGTAAGACACAATGCAGTTCAGGGATACAAAAGATTAAATGCTGAGGCCATCAGGCAAATTTCGCCCGGGGGTATACTTTTCACTTTCAGTTGCTCACAGGTTGTAAACATGGGTTTATTCAAATCAACTGTTATTGCTGCAGCTATACAAGCAGGCAGACAGGTGAGAATCCTTCACCAAATGAACCAGCCTGCTGATCACCCAATCAATGCATTTCATCCTGAAGGAGAGTATCTGAAAGGTTTGGTATTGTATATTGAATAAATAGCTGCTCAGAAATTAAGCAATGCCATAACATTAAATCTAAATTACATTGCAGGATAACCTTTTTTCATATCGTGATATCTGGAAAATTTCCTATCCCATAATCATAGGGCTGGTGGCTCAAAATGTCATGTTGGTTATTGATACGGCTTTCCTGGGAAGGGTTTCGGATATTACGCTGGGTGCGGCTGCAATCGGTGGCGTATTCTATTTAACCATGGTTATGCTGGCAACGGGCTTTGCAGTGGGTACCCAGATCATGATCGGAAGACGTAACGGTGAAAGACAGCTTCATGCCATTGGAAATGTGTTCGATCATTCCCTGGGTATAATGATTATACTGGCTGTCATCCTCTGGGTTTTATTGCACTTCTTTACTCCGATGCTTTTGGAGCAGTTTATCAGTTCTCCTGCTATTCTTAAAGAGAGTTTGATTTTTATTGATGTGCGTAAATATGGTTTGCTCTTCGGTTTTATTGTTTTGGGATTCAATGCCCTTTATATAGGAAACACACAAACAATAGTTTTGTCATTGAGCACATTCGTAATGGCAATCTTTAATATTGTACTTGATTATGTGTTGATTTTTGGTCATTACGGTTTCCCGGAGATGGGAATTGCGGGTGCTGCTCTTGCTACCAACATTGCAGAGTTTTTCACATTCGTATTTTACATTAGCTGGATTTTAATTAGAGGCGACCATAAAAAGTATAAACTTTTTGATCGTATTGTTCCCGATTTTCATTTGTTGAAATCATTGCTTAATCTTTCGGTTCCGGTTATGTTTCAATACTTTTTCTCATTTTCAGCTTGGTTTGTATTTTTCCTGATCATTGAGCGAATCGGAGAAACGGCACTTGCAGCATCCAATATTACCAGAAGTATTTACATGGTGCTTATGATACCTGTTTGGGGATTAAGTGCAGCCGTTAACACGTTGGTTAGCAACACCATAGGCCGAGGACAACACCATCTTGTAATCCCGCTTGTTTTAAGAGTGCTGGTAATTGGGATTGTTATCACCGTAATACCCATACAAATTATTCTGTTTTTTCCTGAGCCCATCATAGGGTTCTATACTGAAAGTCAAACACTTATTGAGGCTACACTCCCACTTTTAAAGGTAATATCAGTTGCCCTTATTGCATTTTCTTTTGGAATGATCATTTTTAATGGTCTTTCGGGTACAGGTAAAACCATGCTAGCACTGAAGATTGAAATTCTTGCGATAATATTTTATCTTCTGACCACACTTATACTTGCATTGGGCTTTAAAGCTCCTGCGCATGTGGTCTGGATGGTTGAAATAGTGTATTTTTCATCTATGGGCCTTTTTGCATTCATTGCACTTAAAAAGGCAAACTGGCGCGAAATCACCATCTGAAAACAGCCGAACTCACAAATCAAAGTGAGATAGTGATAATTGTTGTTAACAGTCCATCCCGAATGTAAAAAATTATGTAGGTTTGCACTAATTTTTCAGCTCTTTCGAATGATAGAGGAGATAACCTTTGGAGAGATTTTTCGTAAGATAAAATGAATACAAATACGACAGAGCAAATACAAGATTATGTACAAATCCGTAAGGGATTAATTTTTGATATTAACAATGGATTTCTTAAAGATAAGTCTCATATTTTCCGCACTTTTTTTATTCCTGTTATTTTCTTTTGCCACACCTGGAAAACTTGAATTATCAGAAAATTTTTCGGGTAATTCCTTTGACCCTCCCATTGATTATTCAACTCCATGGGTCGATTCGGTTTTTCATTCACTTACTCCTGAACAAAGACTGGCACAGCTTTTCATTATTGAGGTACAAAGCAATCAGAACCGCAGGTATTATGATCGCATCAGCAGGTTACTTTCAGACTATAACATTGGCGGGGTAATCTTTTTCCGCGGCGGACCTGTGAGTCAGCTCAGGCTGACCAATACCTGGCAAAGGCAAATGCAAACACCTATGTTTGTTTCAATAGATGCTGAATGGGGCTTAGCCATGCGGCTTGACAGCACAATAAGTTTCCCAAGGCAAATCACTTTGGGTGCAATTACCAATGAAAGACTCATTTATGAGTTGGGACTAGAAATGGGTTGGCAAAGCAGACGCATGGGTATACACATGAATTATTCGCCTGTTGTTGATGTCAATTCAAACCCACGTAATCCGGTTATAAACTCCCGTTCATTTGGTGAGTGCCGTTATAATGTCTCGCGAAAAGGAATTGCCATGATGTACGGTATGCAGGATGCAGGAATTATTGCCAGTGCCAAACATTTTCCCGGTCATGGAGATACTGATCTTGATTCTCACTTTACATTGCCTGTATTGCATCATTTGCGTGCTGATATGGACTCAGTGCACCTTTTTCCATTTCAAAAGCTTATTGAGCAAGGTTTATTATCGGTTATGGTGGCCCATCTCAATATACCTGAACTTGACAATACTCCTGGTATACCTTCAAGTCTTTCAAGGGCAATGGTAACTGATATACTTCAGGGCGAAATGGGATTCAGAGGGCTGGTTGTTACAGATGCTTTAAATATGAAAGGAGTATCAGACTTCTACCCGCCTGGAGAGCTGGAAGTACAGGCATTACTGGCAGGAAATGACATACTCCTGATGCCTGGTGATGTTCCAAAGGCAATAAACAGTATCAGAAAAGCTGTTGAAAACGGAGTTATTGAACAGGAGTACATTGACCATAAAGTACGTAAGGTATTGTATTTTAAAGAACTTGCAGGGTTGGATAAATATCGCCCCTTGCCAATCCGGAATCTTCATTCCGACCTTAATTCCGAGCGTTTTCACAAAATAAACCGGCGCCTGGCAGAAGCAGCCATAACAGTTATTCATAATGAAAACGATATTCTGCCACTGAAAAGGCTTGATACTCTTAATATTGCGGCTCTTTCCATAGGTTCTTCTGCAGAAAATCCTTTTCAGACCATGCTGGCAAAGTATGGTCCTATAAGTATGTACAGCATTAGCAAAAATCATAATGCACAACAGGCAGATAACATAATCAGGCAATTATCAGACTACAACCTGGTTATTGTTTCAGTTCAGAATAATAGTATGTTCCCGGGGCGAAATTACGGGATAAATCAGGCAAATATCAATCTTATCAATAAGTTATCTGCCGAGAATAACGTCTTACTTAATGTTTTTGCAAATCCATACAGTCTGGACGCATTCGGACCTGAAATAAATAATGCCAAAGCTATCGTGGTTTCCTACCAGGACGGGAAAGATTTTGAGAACGCATCGGCACAGGTTATTTACGGGGCAATACCAGCCAGGGGCCGTCTTCCGGTTTCTATTATGCCTCAATTTCCTATTTATACAGGAATAATGACCCAAGGGGGCTTAAGGGTAAAATACCTGAATCCCGAAGATGTAGGAGTTAACTCCGACATGTTAAAAAGAGTTGACAGCATTGCTCTGGAAGGAATTCGGGAAAAAGCATATCCAGGCTGCCAGATTGCAATTATTAAAGACGGGGCGATGATCTATAACCGTTCATTTGGCTATCATACCTATGAAAATATCATACCCGTAAAGCACTCCGATATTTACGACTTGGCATCGCTAACAAAAGTAATAGCTACCACTGCAACCTTAATGAAGCTTGCAGATGAAGCAAAAATTGATTTGGATGCCCCGCTTGGAAGATATTTACCATTGGTTCGAGGTACCAATAAAGAAAATTTGATTCTAAGGGAGATCCTGGCCCATCAGTCTCGATTGCGATCATGGATCCCTTTTTATATTGCCGCTCTCAATGATGGCCGGCCTGATCCGGCCATTTTTCAATCACGCAATTCTCGCGATTTTCCTGTAAGGGTGGCAGATAATCTATTTCTGCATAAAAATTACAGGGATACAATTTTTCATAGGTTGCTTGAATCTGACTTACTCAGCCGCAAAAGATATATTTATTCAGACCTGGGATTTATACTTTTTGCTGAAATGATAGAGAGCCTCACCGGACTTACCTTAGAAAATTATGTGAATCAGTTTTTTTTCAACCCGCTTGGATTAAAAACCATGACCTACAACCCCTTGCAATATTTTTCAACAGATCGCCTGGTTCCTACAGAAAATGATACATTATTCCGACGTCAGACCTTAAAAGGATATGTTCATGATCCGACAGCTGGAATGCTGGGAGGTATAGCCGGGCATGCGGGGCTGTTTTCAAACGCAGCTGATGTTGCAATTTTTATGCAAATGCTGCTTCAGGAAGGTAGTTATGGAGGAGTTGAGTTTATAAAACCTGAAATAGTTCGCGAATTTACAACAACGCAATATGCCGGAAACCAGAATCGGAGAGCACTGGGTTTTGATAAGCCCAGCATCAGGGCGTTAGATTCAAGTCCGGCAGCCGAAAGCGCATCTATAATAAGTTACGGTCACTCAGGATTTACAGGAACTTATGCATGGGTTGACCCTAAGGAAAATCTTGTTTATGTCTTCTTATCAAATCGTGTGTACCCCGATGCATCTAACAGGAAAATTTCGGAAATGAGTATCAGATCAGAAATACACCAGGCCATTTATGATGCCATTTATTCACAAAGACTAATGTCTATTACACGTTTGCCTTAACAGGTTTAGCATAGCTGGACTAAAAACTATATTACAATGTTCGAAAACATCAATATGATTGAGTGGATTGGTTACCTGGGATCTGCCATAATTGCCATTTCTCTGACCATGAGTTCCATCCTGAAGCTAAGATGGCTAAACCTGCTGGGTGCTTCTATATTTTCTACCTATGGTTTTATTATCGGGGCAATGCCTGTAGCATTTCTGAACCTGTTTATTACACTAATAAATATTTTCTATCTTATCAAAATCTACTCAGCAAAGGACTTTTTCAGAATTCTGCACATTAGAAAAGAAAACAGGTACCTGCAATATTTCCTTGATTTTTATTCCAAAGATATAAATAAGTTTTTCCCGGAATTCTGCAACAATTTCAAAAACCATATGTACGACAATGAAAACCTGCTTTGCATTCTGATTATCAGAAACGCTAATGTTGCAGGTCTTTTCATAGGAAGAAAGATCAATGATGATGAAATGTTTATAGAAATTGATTTTGCCATACCTGAATACCGGGATTTTAAAACGGGTAATTATGTTTACAGGCAAAATCAGAACCATTTTCTGGAAATGGGAATTAAAAAACTTATTGCTGATGCAAAAATCAAGAAACACCATCAATATTTGAAAAAAATGGGATTTGCTGAGAAATTGGAAAATGACGGCAAAATAACTATGATAAAGCAAGTTCATGACCTGAAATAAATCAATACAGTAAGAAAAGATGAACCGAGCCATGACAATACTATTGACACATACACGGATGATTATAATTCGCAGCGAGCTAAAAAAGCTGTGTTACTGTTACTTGGCGAGCTCCATCTGACCAATAAAAAACAAATTATAAACCGATGAAAAAAACTCTAAAATCAGTCTCGCTTTGGGTTTTAGCTCTGCTTATTACCCTTGCTACAGTAGTTTATCAGCGAATGACAGGTCCCACGCATCCAGTTAGAGACAGTGTAACTATAGAGAATGAAGATATAAGCTACCGGCTTATCCGTTCTTTTCCCCGTCCGATGGATGCACCTATCCGGGTATTGGCTGAAAATGAAAATATTACTGGAAGCTTTATTTATAAACGTACTCCCAGTCATGATGAGTGGACAAAAGAAGAAATGACCAGAGATGGCGATTATCTGATTGCTTATATTCCGCAACAACCACCTGCCGGAAAAGTTATGTACCAGATTACTCTGCAAAGTGATGATGAAAGGGTTAAGCTTACAGAGAACCCAATAACCATAAGGTTCAGGGGTAGTGTGCCGGCATGGGCATTTATTCCGCATGTCATAATAATTTTTATTGCCATGCTTTTTAGCACGCGTGCAGGAATAGCTGCTATTTTAAAGGAAAAAACTTACTCACTTACAGTTTGGACACTTATCACTCTTATCGTTGGAGGATTAATATTTGGTCCAATCATGCAAAAATATGCTTTTGGAGAATGGTGGACCGGGTGGCCGTTTGGTACTGATCTTACGGACAATAAAACAGCCATTGCATTTCTTTTCTGGGCCTATGCCATGGTAAAAGTTTTCAAGAACCGTTATCACCGGGGTTGGGTATTGGCGGCATCTATAATCACACTAATCATATTTCTGATACCTCACTCCCTTTTAGGCTCAGAAATAGACTTTACGCAGGAGAATCTTCCTTAGCGATATTATTCGGCATTAAAAAGATGCTGTCTCAAAGGTGAGATTTTATTTGGACGCTGAGCTTGTCGAAGCGGGTATCTGGCTGGTAATCAGATGTCGTTTCGACAAGCTCAACGACGAGAAAGCCTTTTTGAGAGAGCCTCTTTTTTTATTATTTACCGTGGCATTGCTTGAACTTTTTACCACTTCCACAAGGGCAGGGCTCATTCCGACCAACTTTCTTTTCAACCCTTACAGGCTCAGCTTTCCCTCGTGAATCTCTGCCGGGCAGGTCGCTCCGGCCGGCATTGAGTTTACTCATATCGGTTCTGCCTGGCGCATCAGCCGCTTTAACCTGCGATGGATCTTTAACAGGCAATTGAGCTTTCAACAGGAAAGAAATGATATCTTTATTTACTTTCTGCAACATCCGCTTGAATAACTCAAAAGATTCAAACTTATATATCAGTAGAGGGTCTTTTTGTTCATAGGCAGCACCCTGCACCGATTGCTTAAGATCATCCATTTCGCGAAGGTGTTCTTTCCAGGTATTATCAATAATAGCAAGTGTTATTCCTTTTTCAATGGAAAGAGTAACTTCGCGACCTTCTGTTTCAAAAGATTTTTTCAGATTGGCCAGCACATTCATGGTTTTCATACCATCGGTAACCGGTATGGCAATATTTTCATAACGTTCGCCGGCTTTTTCATAAACGTCTTTAATAACAGGATAGGCAAGCTGTGCAACTGTTTGAATTTTTTCCCTGTAACGTTTTGAAGCCTGATCGAAAAGCTCATCAGCCAGTTTAGCTGATTTTGTGTCGAGAAAACCTCTCTCGTCAAAAGGTAGTTCAATGCCCAGATTTCTGTATACTTCCATTTTGAATCCTTCAAAATCGGTAGCATCCTGGAAATCAACAATCATTTGCTCACAAACATCAAAAAGCATATTAGAAAGATCCAGGGCAAGCCTGTCACCAAACAATGCATTACGACGTTTTCTGTAAATTACCTCACGCTGGGCATTCATTACATCATCATACTCCAGCAATCTTTTCCTGATACCGAAGTTGTTTTCTTCAACTTTCTTTTGTGCCCTTTCGATAGAGTTGGTAATCATGGAATGTTGAATCACTTCCCCTTCCTGCAGTCCCAGGCGGTCCATGATCCGGCTAATACGGTCAGAACCAAAAATCCGCATCAGGTCATCTTCCAGCGAAACGAAAAACTGAGATGATCCGGGGTCACCCTGCCGACCGGCACGACCTCTGAGCTGGCGGTCTACACGACGCGATTCATGCCGTTCTGTTCCTATAATGGCCAAACCACCTGCTTCTTTTACACCGGGCCCGAGTTTTATATCTGTACCTCTACCAGCCATGTTGGTAGCAATAGTAACAGCCCCGGGTCGTCCTGCTTCTGCCACAACCTGTGCTTCACGTTGGTGTTGTTTTGCGTTAAGAATATTGTGCTTTATTTTCCGCAGGTTAAGCATTTTGCTCAACAACTCTGAAATTTCAACAGAGGTAGTACCAACCAACACAGGCCGGTCATTACCAACAAGAATTCCAATCTCTTCAATAACCGAGTTGTACTTCTCTCTTTTGGTTTTATAAACCATATCCTCATGGTCTTCCCTGACTATGGGTTTATTTGTGGGAATTACCACAACATCCAGTTTATAAATGTTCCAAAGTTCTCCTGCTTCTGTTTCAGCGGTACCTGTCATACCTGCCAGTTTACCATACATTCTGAAATAATTCTGCAAAGTAATAGTGGCATAGGTTTGGGTAACTGCTTCAATCTTTACATTTTCCTTGGCTTCAATGGCCTGGTGCAAACCATCGGAGTAACGACGGCCTTCCATAATACGACCGGTTTGCTCATCAACGATTTTCACCTTGTTGTCCATAATCACATACTCGGTATCCTTTTCAAACAAGCTATAGGCCTTAAGAAGCTGGTTAATAGTATGTACCCTCTCCGATTTTCCTGAGAAATCACTGAGCAACTTATTTTTCTTTTCCAGTTTCTCCTTTTCAGGTAAGTCTGACTTTTCAAGATCGGCCATTTCGGCTCCAATATCGGGCAGGATGAAAAACTCCGTGTCATCGGAAGCACCGGTAATCAGGTCAATACCTTTATCTGTAAGCTCAATTACATTATTCTTTTCTTCAATAACAAAATAAAGTTCATCATCGATTATATGCATGTGTTTATTTTGCTCCTGCATGTAAAAATTTTCTGTTTTTTGCAGAATACTTTTCATACCGGGCTCCGAAAGAAACTTGATAAGTGCCTTGTTTCTTGGCAAACCACGATGACAGCGAAGTAAAAGCTCTCCACCTTTTTTTTCTTTTTCTTTATCATCATCTTCGGCATTAAGCAGTTTTTTGGTTTCGGCAAGCATGGAAGTTAACAATGCTCTTTGAGCAGAAACCAGTTTTTCCACTTTGGGTTTCATTTCATGAAACTCATGCTTTTCTCCCTGTGGTGTGGGTCCTGAAATAATAAGTGGTGTACGGGCATCGTCAATCAAAACAGAGTCAACTTCATCCACAATGGCATAGTTGTGCTTGCGCTGAACCAATTCTTCGGGGTTTCGTGCCATGTTGTCGCGCAGGTAATCGAAACCAAACTCATTATTGGTACCATATGTAACTTCGGCAAGATAAGCCTTACGTCTTTCCTCGGAGTTAGGTTGATGTTTATCAATACAGTCTACCTTCAAACCATGAAACTCAAACAACATTCCCATCCACTCGGAGTCACGTTTAGCCAGATAGTCGTTTACAGTAACCACATGAACCCCTTTTCCGGGCAAAGCATTCAAATAAACCGGCAAGGTTGCAACCAGTGTTTTACCTTCACCCGTTGCCATTTCTGCAATTTTTCCTTTGTGAAGGTGTACACCCCCAATTAACTGTACATCGTAATGTACCATATCCCAGGTAATTTCATTACCTCCGGCTATCCATTTATTGCTATAGTAGGCTTTGTCGCCTTTAACTTCAATACTGGGGCGGGTGGCAGCCAGCTCCCGGTCAAAATCGCTTGCAGTAACTTCAACAATGTCATTCTCCTTAAACCTGCGGGCAGTTTCTTTTATCACTGAAAATGCTTCGGGAAGAATTTTAATGAGTATATCTTCCGTTTTATCATATTGAACCTTTTCCAGTTCATCAATCTGGTTAAAGATCTTTTCCTTTTCATCCATGTCAAGGTCATAGGATTCAGCTCGTTTTTTAAGCTCTTCAACCTGGTCGATTTCTTCTTTAAGAAAATCAATTATTATATTACGAAACTCACTGGTTTTTAAACGCAACTCATCATTACTCAACTGTTTGATATTTTCGTAAACGTCCTTTATCTGCTTCACAAGAGGCATAACCTCTTTAAGGTCGCGTGTTGCTTTATCTCCTAAAAGTTTCTTAAAAATGCTAAGCATAATATAGTGAGGTTTTATTAAATTACTGATTTTGCCTTTCCTGACAGAAGAAGTAAAAGGCAAAGTTAGTCCAATTCTGCAAAAAAATAAATACTGCTTTTATATATTTATGAAGGGATTAAAAAAGCCGGCGTTTGCCGGCTCCATTAGATTTTTGTGTTAATATTCATCTTCATGGAAAAAGAAATCATCCTTGGTGGGGTAATCGGGCCAGATGTCTTCAATACTATCGTAAACATCACCTTCGTCTTCTATTTCCTGCAGATTTTCAATAACTTCCATCGGGGCTCCTGACCGCAGAGCATAATCTATTAGCTCCTCCTTGGTTGCAGGCCAGGGAGCATCTTCAAGTTTGGATGCCAATTCGAGAGTCCAATACATATTGTGTGGTGTTTATATTTTTTGCAAAAGTAATTTTTTTTACAGAATAAGCAAGAAAAAAACCATTAGGTAATTATTTCTTTTCAGCTACTCAAAAAGCAAATTAGTGCCAAAGAATTAATGATTTATATAATCCTTAGTTAAAGCGCTGATATTTAAAGATGTATAATAATTTTGTATTTTAAAAAAAATCATATACGATAGTGGTAACTCCAACACATTATGTGGTTGATTGTTTAAAAACTTATACCCGCAATTCAAAATTAGTTTCAGCACACTGTGTTTTTGACCATTTCTAAAATAATTCTTTGGGAATTTTTTCAATAAAGAATTAGTTTTGAATATAAATTGTAAGAAACATATACCATTAATAACTTTCAATCATGCACAATCCCATAAAAAAACTAGCAGCCATACATGACCTTTCAGGAATTGGAAGAGTTTCTCTTACTTCGGTCATTCCCATTCTTTCATCCATGGGTATTCAGGTTTGTCCATTACCCACAGCGGTGCTGTCGTCGCATACTCAATACCCTGATTTTTACAAAGTGGATCTTACAGAACACCTTCGCCCGTTTATTAAACACTGGCAGGATCTGAAACTGGATTTTGACGCTGTTTACAGCGGATACCTGGCATCTGCTGCACAGGTTGAAATAGTGGAGTATCTCATAGATACCTTTTACAAGGATGGTATGATGGTGGTTGTTGATCCGGTTATGGGTGATAACGGAAGCAGATATGCATCACTGGGCATGGATCTGGTAAGAGAAATGCAGCGATTGATTCAAAAGGCAGATGTAATCACTCCTAATCTCACGGAGGCTGCCCTTTTGCTGGATGAAGATTATACTGAAAATCTGAATCATGAGCAAATAAAACAGTGGCTTTTAAGACTTTCCGAAATGGGTCCATCTACTGTTATCATTACCAGTGTTCCCGAACTTCCGAAAAACAAAACTACTTCGGTGATTGCTTATGAAAGTAAAACCCAGCGCTTCTGGAAAGTATCATGCCATTACCTGCCTGCAAATTATCCCGGAACCGGCGATTCCTTTACCAGCGCCCTTACCGGCTCATTACTGCAGGGCGATAGCCTGCCTATTGCACTTGACCGTGCCGTACAATTTATCTCATACGGTGTAAGAGCAACCTTTGGCCACAATTATGATACTCGCGAAGGAATCATGCTGGAAAGGATCCTGAAAAACCTTGATAATCCGGTTAGTATGGGGACTTATGAGCTGCTGGATTAAAAAAACAAAAAATTAAATGCACATTTTAAAAAAATTGTTTTACTTTTGCACTGCTGTTTAAGCAAAAACTTCTTTGAAAAGATGTTTATAATGAAGAGCGGAGAGAACAGGCTCGCTGATGCTCTGGCAACCCACCCTCCCGGGGGAA
>SKVR01000063.1 GCA_007129355.1 Bacteroidales bacterium
ATTTTTCGTCAATCTTGTCAATGGATTTGCCCACATCAATGATATAGTTGTATTTGTCCATCCAGTCATCAAACAGCGAAAACTCTTCAACGATCTCTTGTTCTTTTGCTTTTATGCTCATTGCAATGATAGGTTTTTAACAGGTGTTACGATAGATAAAACAATTTCAGGGTAAAAAGTTCGAAAGATCTATTCCGGCATGATCTGCTGGCGCTCTTTTTCATCCAGTTCAAGGTCGGATGCAATCTTAAACGGCGTAGGTTTGTAAATGATAAAGAACAGTAAAACTACCGCCTGAAGAAATATCAGGTTGGTATCGGCGGTAAGCATGAAACCTACAGCTATTATAACTCCTGCTGTATTCATTGCCACAAATCTAATGATACTTGCTGTGTAATAAAATCTCAGCTTTTCAATGAGATTAAGAGATTTATCGATGCGGTTGATTTGTTTTTGGGGTATAAGATAACTTACGGGAGCAATTACAATGAGAATAAAAATAAGTGTGGTTTTAATAATAAAAACCGTTTGCGGATCTGTAATAACAGTTTCACCCACGTTGCTTACGAAAAGCGATGTAACCACAATGAATGTAACGAGCCCAAGCAAAATAGCCCAGTAAGCAAAGGATATACTTCTTATTAAATCACGGGGTTTTTGTTTTTCCATGGTATTGTTATTCTTGAAATTAGTTTGCAAAATTACGGAAAAAACAACACCGTAAAAATCGCACAAACTCAAAAAAGGTTAGCATCTCAACTCTAAACCCCTAAACCTTCAAAAGCTATATTTTATTCCATTCCTCAGGGTATAAAAAAGCTTTGGAATATCTTGCGGCGGATGCGAATCATAGGCCAGGTTGTAGGTTACCAGGAAAGAAAAGCTATCGTTGAATTTCATCTCAAACCCTGTTTCACTTGATATCCGGTATTCACTGAACCGGGCAAAATCGGGCTGGTAATAGGTAGTATGCGAAAAATTAATCCTTTTATCCAGGGCATAAGTGCCGGAAACATACAAATCGCCCTTGAATTTGTCGGTGCGGGATTTATTTTCATCATTCAGTAATTCATGTTCATACATTACCAGGGGAGCAATGTATATACCAAGATTTTCATTTTCAAGAACTTTGAAACGTGGTCCGCCACCCAGCAAAAATCTTCTTTGAAGCAGGCGGATGGAATTGTACTGATGCTGGGTGAAAACTTCAGCAGTGGTAAAGCCATTGCCAAGGGTGTAATTATACCGCAAATGCTGAAATCCATTGTTGATCAGGTTATCGCCTTCCACACGCATCAAGCTGATATTGTTGAGCACCAGAACTGTATGCCGGTTTTTGTGATACTGAACATGTGCAGATGTGCCTGTTTCAAAAATCTGACGGGTATTTTGAGTAAGCATCAGATTCAGATCGATATGCCCCTGAAAGCCGGGTTTGGCTTCCTTGCGACTTTTTTCAATATTGACCAGCTGGGCGGAAATGTTGATGCTGAAAATGCCTGAAAGTACCGTGACTAAAAGAATTCTTAATATCATACCTTGAAAGTTCCCTTTTTTGTATTCTAACACTTATAAATTCTTAAACTGCCGGATTGTTCATTTATTTTGTCCGAAGGTTAAAAGCTTAAAGCAGAATTAAAAGAAGTTTCGGAAAAAATCATTTACTTTGATAAGCAGAATAACTGCCTTTCTTAAAAATCTGTTTAACCTGAAACACCCGAACGATGAAAAGACCCCTTAATCTTATTTTTGGTATAGTGTTATTTTTAATGGTCCTACCTATGCATATTTCAGCCCAGTCACAGCGATTTACGATCCTGCACACAAGCGATGAACACAGTGTTCTTACTCCTCTTCCGGCGGTTGATTATCATCCTGAAAAGAAAGATCCTGCCCTGGGAGGCTTTGCAAGGTTATCTGGTCTGGTAAAACAAATCAGGGCCGAAAAAACCGGCGAGCCTGTCCTTTTGCTTTCTTCGGGAGATTTTATCGGAGGCTCTCCCTATGCATGGCTGATTCTTGAAGGTTATTCTCCTGAGATTGAGCTGATGATGGAAATAGGATATGACGCCACCACCATCGGTAACCACGAGTTTGATTATGGGCCTGATGCACTTGCAGAATATTTTCAAAGGGCTGGATACCCGGATGCACATAAAAAGCTTCCTCTTATAATCTCTAATTTGAGTATTCCCGACGGGCATTCTATTCTGGATGTGGAATTTCTGCCCAATAAAATTATGGAGCTTGAAAACGGGCTTAAGCTTGGCCTGTTTGGTTTATTGGGAACTGATGCCTACGCTGTTGCACCCTATGCCGAACCGGTGGGCATTAAAGATCCTTTTAAAATTGCACAACAGCAGGTTGATAAACTGAGGGAGCTGGGTGCCGATGTTGTTATTGCACTTTCGCATTCGGGTGTACGTGAAGATCGCGAACTGGCAGAAAAGGTCAATAATATTGACATCATTCTCGGCGGGCACGATCATTTTCAAACTATGCAGCCTGAGATCATAAGCAATACCATTCTTCTGCACAGCAGTTATTACCTTGAGCATCTGGGAATGCTTGAGCTTGAGTTTGACCCTTCAACCGGGAAAGTTAATCTGCTTAACCCGGAGAATAATTCACCCTACCAGATTCCGCTGGATGACAGTGTTGTGGAAGATCCTGCAATTCTTGAGCAGATAGAATATTTCACCGCAAGATTAAATGATTTTGTAATAGATTTCAGCGACAGCTTGTTTACAGATGTATATGCCAATATTCTGCACGCCGACTTTCCGCTGGTAAAACATCAGGACATGGTTGAAACCACCGTGGGTAATTTTGTTGTGGATGCCATGCGACTGGAAGCAGAGCGTGTTACCGGGCACAAGGTCGATCTGGCTATTCAGGCCAATGGTGTAATACGTGGCGACATCATACCCGGAGTAATGGAATGGTCTGCAGGTAAAGTTTCGTTTATGGACCTGGTTACCATTGCCGGGCTGGGCTCAGGCCCCGATAAAAGGCCGGGATACCCCATGGTATCGGCCTATCTTACTGCCCATGAAGTTTATAACTTGCTTGAAGTTGCAGGCCTGCTTTCGAAACTAATGGGGGATACTTATTTTCTGCAGATATCCGGATTAAAATATACCTACGACCCTGGTAAAATTGCATGGCTTACAATTCCCTTTGCAAATATTCCGGTGCCGGCTTACCGCTCTGTTCAAGATGTGAAGATATTTACAGGTGAAGGTGTTCAGCATGATAATGGATATGCTCCCCTCGACAGGGATGACCCGCGCCTGTTTCATCTGGTTTCCGATTATTATTTAACTTCGTTTTTACCCATGATAGGTGAGATTTTACCCAGACTGGCCCTTGTGCTAAAAGACAGAGATGGAAATCCGATCGAGCTTGAGAATACCATTATTTTTGAAAATGAGCGTGAGTTTAAAGTATGGGAAGCGGTTGCCCGGTATGCAGTTTCCTTTGAAAAAGGAGCTGACGGTTTGCCGGTAATGCCTGAGGTATATCGTGAAACCCAGAACCGAATCGTAGAGGATAAAGGTATTCCTCTGGCTGTATGGGCCTGGTCAGGACTTATAGCAGTGCTGGTTGGGTTAGTATTCCTTATCAAATTGGGAATAAGAAAACTAAGAAGAAGAAAAAGGTAAATCAACTTAATTTTTATTCTGCCTTTTCTTTTGTGCCTTTTTCGGCATCTTTCAGGTCTTTCAGGATGTTCTGAACTTCCGTTTCGGTGGAGTTCAGCGTTTTTCTGCAAAACCGGATAAGCTCGGAAGCTCTTTTTACCTTTTCTGACAATTCATCCACGCTGATTTCGGCGTCTTCAATTTCCTGCACGATGGCTTCAAGTTCTTCTATGGCCTGGGTGTAGTTCATATGTTGTTTTTTAAATTTGTATTATACAAATTTAAACAATAAATGATACCACTAAAAATCTAAGCTTCAATCCACAGATTGTGTGTAATACACTCCCATGCCGCCTGGGTTCAAACCTGTGGGGAAAGAAAACTTTTTGTTTCCGTCGCCGTCAAAACAATATACCCTGCCTGTGGATGTAAACCCTTTGGCATCGGAAATGAAAACATTTCCGCTGGTTTTATCCACATAAATACCGTAAATAGATTCAATTTCAGTATTATCATTGATAAAGTTTTCAGAAACTACTTCCCTGGTTTCTATGTCAATAACCAGTATGCTGGTAATGCCTCCACTCGTCCAGTCGATATGATAAACGTACGCCAGGTTATCACCCAGGGTGAAATTCATCGCCTGGAAATCCGTAAAAGTGTGGATCAGCTCATCCGATTGCGAATCGATTATGTGCAGGAACATACCTTCATCACCATAGTTTCCGCGTGAGATAACATATACAAACCCGTTTTCATCAGTCTCCATGGTGTAAGGATTACTGCCAATGGTGATTTTTTTCGTTTCTTCCATGGTGTCAAAATTGATTACCGACACGGTATTGTCATAATCCGGAAAATCCAGTCCGCCGGAATTGGCGACATAAATTTTATTATTGGCGGTGGTAATTCCGTCGGGATTGCGCCCAACAGAAATATATTTTTCAATCTGCAAACTGGTTGTATCAATTACTGCCACGGTGCCATCGAATGAACACACAAATGCTTTGTTGTGAAGGAATGCAACACTCCTGGGCTGGCGTGGTATTTCACCGTCGAAAAACGGAATTTGCATGAGCGACTTTCCTGTGGCAGCATTCAATACTTCCACCTGGCTGGAACCACTCATTACGATATATACTTTATTGCCGTAAATTTTAAGGTCGTTGCCTGTGTCTCCAAGAATCCGTTCGTTTTGTATTTCAAACCAGTCGGTTACGTCTTGTTCTGACTCAAAATCATACCAGGTAAGTGTAGAGTTATTCATGTTGAACAAACCTTCGTTGAGCACGTAAATGCCTTTGCCAGACAAATTAATATCGTCATTGTTGCCCGGTTCTTCGGGTTCTTTCTCACATGAGATGAATATGGCAAAAACCGGCAAAAAGATAAAAAGCTTCAAAAATGATTTCATAAGTATTAGTTTAAGATTGATTAATATTGATAGATTAATATTGTATTTTTTTGAGTCTCCGACTCTCTGCATCATACATCACACATTTGATCCAGTAGTAACGGGACTTCGAACCTTCAGTTCTCAGCATCTGATATCACACATCACATACCCGCTTCCACCCTCACAAAAAACCCCCTGCCGGGCATGGGAAAACTTCTGATTACTTCATATTGCCTGTCAAATAGATTGTTTATTTCAAACCGGACTTGAAAAACCGTCTTGCCGGCACTAAACTGATATCCGGCAACAACATCATGATGCCACCATGATGGCAGCATGTTCTGGTAAATATTTTCAGCAAGAACATACCTGTGCCCATTGAACAGACTGTTAAATCCAAGTGAGAAATTATCATATTCAAAATTTATCCCGCCGGAAAAACTTTCCCTGGGTATATAAGGTATCTGATGCCGGTACCAGCTTGCGTTATCAAGGGTAATATCAATTGCCCGTTGCAGGGTATAATTGGCAAATAAACCTGCCGAAAAATCACTTTCCGGATTATATTGCCCCTGCAGTTGCAGTTCCAGACCCCTGATATCCACCTTGCCGATATTCCGCATCGACCATACAAAAAGATTCTGGGTAGGGATGGCCAAAATCTTATCTTTCACCGCATTGTGGAAAATATCGGCACTGCCGGAAACTGAGAATAATCCATTCATATCATATCCTGCCATCATGCCCAGGTTGAACTGTTGCGCATATTCGGGTTTAAGGTTCGGATTTCCCACCCTGGCAAAATAAAGGTCGTTGAATGTGGGCATACGGAAGATATTCTTATACATAAATCTCAGTCTGAGCAATGGTTCGGATGACGTAAGCCGGTAAGCAAGAGAAAATGCCGGACTGAATGCACTTTGGGTTGCGGTTGATGGTGATTGACTTGTTTGGTCGCTTACCAAAGTCGAAAGAAGATTTGCCCGGGCATACAGCCGGTTTCGTTCATATCGGGCCCCCAGATTTGTAAGCCATGAATATCG
>SKVR01000005.1 GCA_007129355.1 Bacteroidales bacterium
AATATTCAGATTGTCGGGCATTTCATCGGATTCTTTTCGTTTGGCAAAGTAACTTGCCAGAAACGTTTTATGAAGATTTATTTCTTTTTCCTGAAAATCGTCGAGCAGGGGTATGATTTCATTTTCTGTAAATGAATTTCCGCTTTTTTTGCTTTCTTCGGCAGAACCAGCTTTGCAATGACCAATAAGATAAAGCCTGTCGGCCTTTTTTAATTGCACCCCGGGCGCATACCGGTTTTTTACTACATTATCAGATGTTTCCGATGATTTATGAGTATTTAATTTCTGTAATCCCTGGTATTCAAAACTCAGATTTTGAGTTGGTTCTTTTCGCATGCGGGCGATAGCAAGATACAGTTCAATGCGTTCACCTGAAAATACAATCTTTTGATTTTTCCTGTTAATCCAGAGGAGCGAAATATTAATGAACGAATGGTTTATATCCATCTGATAGGACAGGAGCTTAATCTGTTCATTGATGTTCTCTGCTATCATCCGGGGATCCTTCAAATAATTATCCTGGGAAAATTTTTCCAGCAGAAGTGTAAGGTAAAGATTAACAAGGCTGCCTTTAATTAAGGGAAGATTACATCCCGCTAACGCAATCGCTATTGTATCTTCATGCTGTTTTACCCATAAAAATCGGGTTTTTTCACTTTCTCTTTTGGTATTTGAAAAGATGAATGCACGGCCATCGAATGATGCCGGTAGAACATCCAGCCCAGGAAGCATATAATTATTAATTTTTTCTGCGAAGGAATGGTCGTTATAAAGGTTTTTTTCAAGGGTGGCAATTTCTTTTTCAAGTTGTATTATTCTTTTATTCTGAAGCTCTGCCTGCCTGGTCAGTTGATTAAACTTTTCGTTAGTTTTCTCTATGACCTTATTTTGTTTTTTAACTATACGGTCGGTCTTTATCCTGCGGTTGTTAAAAATAAAAGTTACAATCCCGAAAATAACCACTAGTGCAAAGGCTGTAATGAATGTGTTGGCCAGTAGTTTTTTTTGTTTTAGTTCTCCTTTGCTTTTTTCAAGTTCCAGTCGCTTAAGTTCCATTGCCTGCATTTGCTTTTCGGATTGGTATAAGGCATCCATCTCGGTGAGTTTTCTTTGTTTTTCAATGTCAAGCAGTGAATCATTTAAGATTTTATACTGTTGGTAATATTGTAATGCCTCCTTAAACATTCCCTCTTTTTCACGGATTTCTGATAATACCCCAAATGACAGGGATTGTACACTTACAGATTCAATGGATTGCCCAATTTGAAGGCTTTCCAAAGCATTTCGGTATGCCATACTGTAGTTTCCTTTGGCTATGTAAAGCCTGGCAAGGTTGCGGAGAATATTGGACTTAATGTGCATATTATGGGTTTCATCGGCATGTACCATGGCTTGATTAAAATAATCCTGTGCCTTTTTAAACTCTTTTTTGCGAACATAAACCTGGCCAAGGTTGAGCATGGTATGTGCTTCCATTCTGCTGCTTCTGAGCAGGATGGCATGATCGAGAGCCTCGAGGTAGTGTTTTTCAGCTTCATCATCCATATTAAAATCATAATATAGTGCACCAATGCTGATATGCACGTTAGCGAGGGCATTATTGTCAGGATATTTTGTGTAATGATTTAGAGCCAGATTGTATGACTTCATAGCATTATTAAAATCGGAGAGTTCACTGTAAATATTACCCTTACCCAAGTAAATACTTCCCATATTATTTTCGATACCCAGACTATCATATATTTCAATTGATTGCTGCAAATATGACAAACTTTGAATGTAATTCCCAAGCAGGTAATAGCTCATGCCCATGTTGAGTTTCAGATTGGCAATTATATCGTAAAGGTTGTTTTGTTCTGCAAGGATTCCTGCATTATTGTAATATTCCAGTGCCTGGGGATAAAGTCCCTGATAATAATACATATTTCCCTGCGAAACAATTGATCTTACATGACCTTCCGTATCATTTACTCCCAGTTGGGCCTGTTCAAGCTTAATGTATGCCTGATAGGCATCTTCATATTTTCCCCATGATTCATGATGTATGGCTATATGTCTCAAGGTTTTTAGCCTGAGATGTTCAAGCATGTTGTTTTCGGCCATAATATCGGATTGATTCAGTCTTTTTTCAGCCAGAGCCAGGGCTTCATGATAAAAGTGAAGCGCAGCATCAAAATCAGTGTGCTCAAAATGATCCCCCATGAGCAAATACAGTTCTATCTTGAGCGAATCACTTTCAGCTTTTTCAAAACGAGATTCAAGATTGCCAATGGTTTCGTTTGCGGAAATTAACACGGGCAGGAATAGGATCAGCAGGAAAATCTTAATAGACAAAATATTTGTTTTAATGTGCATCACAGTGAAGTTTGTTCTAACTAACAAAAATATCTAAATATTTCTTAAAAGTTTGAACTATTGGTCTTTTTGTTGAAAAAAATTTTCACTTGGTTTGATGTTTAGTGTTATTAAAAGTGATAATTAACTCCATTACACTATGCTGACTTAATGTAAAAATATCTTAGTATATTGCGGTTTCATTATCCGTTAAACTTAGTTCTCAAACAAAAAAGTTTTATTTAACCTTAATTCATTATGAAAAGAAGTAACCTGTTATTACTGGTTTTGGTGCTTGTTTGTTTTTCATCATGTAGTTTGAAAAGTGGAAGCAGGATTCCCCCATCTGAGCAATATGTAGTAATGCTTTCAATGGACGGGTTTCGTTGGGATTATGCCGATCGCGTTGAAACTCCTTACCTCGATTATATCGCAAACAGGGGAGTAAAGGCTGAATATATCAAACCTGCTTTTCCATCTAAAACCTTTCCCAATCATTATAGCATGGCTACTGGTTTATACCCCGATAACCACGGAATTGTCGACAATAACTTTACTTGTCCTGATCTTGGTTTGACCTTTAGGTTGGGCGACCGTGAAACGGTTGAAAACGGAGCCTTTTACGGAGGTGAACCCATTTGGGTAACTGCCGAGAAGCAAGGTGTAACATCTGCTTCATTTTTCTGGGTTGGTTCAGAGGCCCCGGTTCAGGGCATACAGCCCACTTACTGGAAGCGCTATAATAACAGTGTTCCCTTCACCAACCGCATTGATACGGTACTTGCATGGCTGCAACTTCCCACGGAGAAAAGACCGCACCTGATAACCTTTTATTTTCAGGAACCCGACAGCCAGGGACATCGAACCGGGCCCGACAGCCCCGAAATTGATCAACTTGTTGTGGAATTGGATTCATTGGTGGGAGTTTTGATTAACGGATTAAAAGCTCTTGATCATTACAGGTATATCAACCTGATTGTTACATCCGACCATGGAATGACTGAAGTAAGCCCCGATCGGTATGTAGATATTTCAGAATATACGCCCCGCGACTGGTACGAGCGGAGTCATGGTGGAAACCCTGTTTTACATGTGAATCCCAAACCGGGTATGATAGATTCGGCCTATGCCATTTTGAGTACAGTTGAAAATGTTTCTGTATGGAAGAAAGCAGATGTACCCGAAAGGCTCAATTATGGAACCAATCCGCGTATCGGTGATCTGGTAATTGTTGCCGACAGCACATGGAGCCTGGGCTGGGGGAAACCCCGCAGTACTTATTATACAGGCGGTGCACACGGTTGGGATAATGCAAAAAAGGACATGCATGCTATCTTTTATGCCATGGGGCCGGCATTTAAAGTAAACCACAAACATCCTTCCATAGAAGTAGTGGATCTTTATCCACTGATTACCCGGATTATGGGCTTAAAACCTGCAGAAATAGATGGAAAGCTTGAAAGGGTAAAGGGTATGCTGCGGTAAAATTTCCTGTTTAATGAATTCTATGTATCGTAATTAATAAATAAAGAATTAAAGAAGTAGTCTCATTAGTCTTGAAGAACCTGACCGCTAAGCCTGTCGAAGCGCATAACAGTTTAATATGCAGTTGACGTTTCGACAAGCTCAACGACCAGAACGGGTTTTTGAAACAGCCTCTTTGTTTTTCAGAATCAGATTGATTTTATAGTGGACTGGTCAGGTCAAAATCAGCCTGAAAAACAATCTCGCTGTGGTAAAGGAGACGGTAGCTAAAATTACTCATCTCTTCATCAAGAACAACATGCCATTCGCGGTTAAGCGTATCTACAAGCAATTCAATGGTATAATCATCCGCCGGAAAATGTTGTCTGAATGCATCACCTGTTCCATCAGAATAACCACCATATAGAGTTTGATCTTCGGGCGTTCCGTCTTCATGGCGATGGTCGTGCCTGAATCGCAGCCTGCCATTGTCGGCCAGAAACATCCAGGTGCGCGATTTGTCATCATCAATATGAAAAGGGATCTGAACCTGGGTAGGTTCGCAAACCGTTACGTGCATCACCAGGTCTTTGTCGGCCCAGCTTTCTCTTCCTTCCTGCATGTAGGTTTCCTGTCCGCGAAAGGACTGCCCGCAAAGGCTTGCTAGGTTATTCAGGAATGCCTGTTCACTGTCGGGAAGAAGCATCTCTGCTTCATCAATTGTTTCTGTTTGCTGGTCCTGACGGGGGCCTGTGCCGCAATAACTCAACAGGAATGCCAGTGTCATCAAAATAAGGATTTGTTTCTTCATGTTTGTTGATTTGTGGTTTGAAATAATTAATTGTTTGCAATAATACTAAATTTCCCGCTTATTAAATGCCTCACGAAAAACTCTCATGAAATTGCCCGACCATATTTTTTCAATTTCTTCCTTGTTATAGCCTCTTCTGAGCATTTCAACAGTAAGATTATGCATTTCTGAAACATCGTAGCAGTCTTCCAGTTGTCCCCCGCCATCAAAGTCACTTCCGATACCCACATGGTCAATGCCGACCAGGTTAGCAATATAATCGAGATGGTCAATTATGTCGGAAACTGATGGTAATTGCGACGGAAAATCGCGGTCAATGGCATACCATTCTGCACGGGCTTCTTCCATTTGTTCGTCGCTAAGATTCTGAAAATTGTTGTAACGCTCTCTGAGTTCTGCGCGTGCTGAATCTCTCGGTGGATTTGGTGGAAGTTGGGTAACATAAAGGAAGCAGAGCTGAACCACACCATTGTTTTGAGCAAGGGCTTTCAGCATATCATCATTAAGGTTGCGTGGGTGATCATAAACCGAGCGTGCATTGGAGTGAGATGCAATAACCGGCGCTGTGGTAATCTCCAACACATCATAAAAAGCATCATCTGAAATATGGCTTACATCTACCATCATACCCATGCGATTGATTTTTTCAACCAGTTCGCGTCCCATTTCTGAAAGGCCGCCATGCTCAGGTCCTTCAGGATCGTTGGATGAATCGCTGAAGTGATTGTTGCGGGTGTGCGAAAGGGTTACATACCTGGCTCCCAGATCGTAGTATTGCTCAAGCCTGGAAAGATCTTCTCCAATGGGGTAGGCATTTTCAAGTCCTATGTAGATGGCTTTTTTGTCCTTTTCTATTAGTCTGTATGCATCATCGGGTGCAAGCGCCAGTTCAGCAAGTTCGCTGTTTTGCTCCAGGGTATTATGAATAGTTTTAAATAAACCAAGAGCTCTTTTGTGGGCTAAATCCCAGGCTTCAGGATTGCTTTCGCCCTGACCGAGAAATACGGCAAAGAAGGCAGCATCCAGCCCGCCCTCTTTCATTCGCGGGAAGTCGAGTTTGCCTCCCCCTCGTTGTGGGTCATTATAAACTCCCAGATCGAGACCACGTCCACCCAGCATCAACGGTGTATCGGTATGGCTGTCGAGTGTTAGAATTTCATGGTGTATCTGTCGTGCCTGTTCAAGAAGTTTGTCATCCGAACTTTTACAGGCTGAAAAAACCAGGGCTGTGAGCAGAAAACCCAATGGCAAAAATTTTTTATGAAGCATATTGTAAGTGAGATTAAAAGGTTATTTTTTGAAGCGTTAAAAATAGCCAAAAGCCTTAAGCAAGATTCTTTTTTAAGGTTTTTTAAGGAGTCAGTAAAAGAAAGGGCAAGGTTTAAAATTACCTTGCCCTGATAAACTATAGCCATATCAAAAAATCTATTTATCTATTCAACCAGGTCTAAAAGAAACGCATACTGCAATGCAATTTCCTGCAGTCTTCTTAACCGGCCAGATGCACCGCCATGTCCGGCTTCCAAGTTGGTGGTGAGTAAAATCTTAGTATCGGCCGTATTGTATTCCCTGAGTTTGGCAGCCCACTTGGTGGGTTCCCAGAATTGTACCTGCGAGTCGTGCAGACCAGAAGTGATAAGCACATTGGGGTAATCCTGCCGGGTTATTTGGTCGTAGGGTGAATAGGATAACATATAATCGTAGTACTCTTTGATATTGGGATTGCCCCATTCATCATATTCAGCGGTGGTTAACGGTATGGACTCGTCGAGCATGGTTGTTACCACATCTACAAAAGGCACACCGGCAATGATTCCTTTATAAAGCTCCGGTCGCATATTTATAACAGCTCCCATCAGCAGTCCGCCTGCACTTCCTCCAGAAGCAAATAGTTTTTCGGGTGATGTATAGTTATTGGCAATAAGAAATTCCGACACATCAATAAAATCGGAAAAGGTGTTTTTCTTATTAAGAAGTTTTCCATCGTCATACCATTGTCTGCCCAGATCCTGACCGCCTCGTACATGAGCAAGAGCATAAATGAATCCTCTGTTGAGCAGGCTGATGGCATTGGAGTTAAACCTTGGATCAACACTAGAACCATAAGATCCGTATCCATGCTGAAGTAAGGGGTTGATGCCCGCTGGGTCAATATCCTTCCTGAAAACTATAGTAACGGGTATCTCTTCACCATCGCGGGCCGGGGCATATAAGCGACGGGTTTCATATTGAACAGGATCAAAATCACCCAGCACAGTTTGCTGCCAGATTTGCGATTGCTCACGGGTATTCATATTGTAATCATAAATTGTAGCGGGTGTTGTGAGTGATGTATAACTAAATCGGAAAATTTCAGTATCCATTTCTTCATTGATATGGATTGCAGCAGTATAGGCTTCCTCGTCGAAACTGATGTAATGTTCGTGACCGTCATTCTGTCTGATAATTCGCATTTCCCGTAGTCCTTTGGTTCGCTCCTGAATTACCAGGTGGTTGCTGAAAACCGACATCCCTTCAAGCAAAACATCATCACGATGGGGTATCACCTCACGCCAGTTATGTGAGCCGGTTCTTTCGGCCGGGGTTTCCATAAGCCTGAAGTTCTGAGCTTCGTTATTGGTAAGTATGTAAAATTTTCCATTGTAATGTTCTATAACATATAACTGGTCCTTTTTCCGGGGTTCAAAAACCCTGAAGTTTCCATGAGGATTATCGGATTCCAATATAAGCGTTTCATTACTTGCCGAACTGCTCATGCTGATGGTTAAGTATTTTCCGTCTTTGGTTTTGGAAACGCCCATATAATAATATGTATCATCTTCTTCATAATATACTTCATTTGCGACATTTGAACCTTTGGTGTTATATCTTAAAATCCGCTCATATCGCAGAGTAACAGGGTCAAGGACAGTATAGAAAATGGTTTGGTTGTCAGCAGCCCAAACCACATCGCCTGCAGCAAATTCAGCATAAGTTGGTCTGGTTTCGGCCGTTTCAAGATCCTTTATGTAAATGGTGTGCTGCCTGCGACCTATGGTGTCAACAGTATAAGCAATCTGCCGGTTATCGGGACTTATATCGTAATTTCTAATCCTGTAATAATTATATCCTTCAGCCATCTGGGGTACATTCAGCAGAATTTCTTCGGGTGCATCCATACTTCCCCTTCTGCGGCAATAAATGGGATATTCGCCACCTTCTTCATAACGGGCATAATAGTAATAACCGTTATGAAACCAGGGTGCTGAACTCTCATCCTGCTTGATTCTGCCCAGCATTTCATCATAAAGTATTTCCTGAAGCGTTTCGGTATGCGACATTACTGCTTTCAGATACTCATTCTCAGTGTTCAGGTAGTCAATAACAGCATGGTCCTCTCTGTCACGCATCCAGTAATAAAAATCAATGCGTGTATCGCCATGCATAATTAGTTGTTGCTCAATTTTTTCGGCGACAGGTGGCTGTGCTTTATCCTGCGGCCCGCTGCACGACATAAAAATTAAACCGGCAGCTATGGTGCTCAAAATGTAAAATGCTGTGTGCTTCATCTTTTTTTAAGGGTTTTGAAATATAATGCAATTATAAACAGAAATTATAGTTGCAATTTTACTAATAAATACCGATGCTTTCCTGATTTAGAAAAAAAATATTTTAACTTTAAACTTGATTTAGGGCAGGAGAGAAGGTTTTGATGATTTATAACAATTAATAAAAATATTCGCATTCCTCCCATCTAAATATTCAGGAAAACAAATGCCATGGAAAAGGAAATTCTGAGGAAACACCAGGAAGGCATACATAAGACTTATCGAAGCTCATTGGTCCCGGAACTGGAAAAACCTTTCGGGTAAAAATTCCTGTGCAGTTGCAGTAAAATTTATAAGAATTAATAAAACAAAAAATCTAAAGTATTTGAATTGCATGAAGTGTGAGTTGATATTAAAATTATTAATGGTTAACGGTGTTTATTCTTAGAAATTTATCTGATACTTCGAAATGCTCATTATAAACCCTGATAAAAAACATTCCGTGATAATTTATGGATGAAAGGTCAAGGTTTATCTGGCTTTGAATTTCTTTGTTATAGAGGTAAAATACCCTTCTTCCGGTTATGTCATAAATTTCAATATTTATGAGCCATTCAGGTGAAAAATTCGAGAAATGCAAATTTAAAGAATTTAATGTTAATGGATTGGGGCCAAGTTTTAAATTAACTATCTGATCGGGTTTCCAGGGTGGCAGGATTCTACAGACCAATGGATAAATTGCCAGGTTTACATTAAGGGTTCCGTTCCATGAATCCTGGAAATTATACCATATATTGTTCTCCCATTGTTCCCAGGCATGTGTAATATCGGTAAAATCTGACGCCAACAATGCAAGGGTATCGTTTTCGGGCAATATTACGCCCATAAAGAATGGTCCTTTAATAGCTAAAGCAGGTTCAAAACGAAAATGTGTCAGTTCTCCATCTTCTAAATCATCTTTAATTTTGTCTATAGCCATTGGGGTATTTCTCATTGCATGGGTGCCGGGTTTTCTGCCAGGCTCCATTTCCCAGATAGCTGCATAGGCTAAACCGCCTTTATCGTGGGCTGCACCCATAGCAAATGCACCTCCTTTAACAATGGTAAACTCTTCAGAGTTTTCAAAATACTGTGCTTTTGCCTTGTCGTTATGCACATTTGTTCCTGTAGCATAACCTCCCTCGCTGGAAAGATAAAGATAAAGTGGACCTGATTTGAGTCCCTTGTTGAGTGTGTCACACAAAAGGTTGCTAAGTTCAGGTTTAATCAGGGCATCTGAATCTTTTATGGGAGCCCTGAAACCACTTAGTGTTGCGTGCATACGATGTGCCTGACCGGCAGTAAATAGATTCATACAGTGGTCGTCGGTGTAGTCCATGTAATTCATAAACATGTCTTCACTATCGCATGAAATCTGAGGAAAACCCGGACACTGTTTATAGGCCTTTTCCTGAGCTGGAGTGTCAGCAACATAATCAGTCGAATTGCAAGTATCATCCTCACCCCAGGTATGTACAAGGTTCAGCCAGTGCCCTACCTCATGGGTTACGGTACGCCCCTGATTAAATGGAAACTGCACGGTGCCGGTTGTGCCAAAGTTTAGGTACGAAACCACAATTCCATCGGTAGCTGAATTTCCGCCGGGGTATTGCGCATAACCAAGGTATTCCTGCTTAAGGTTACCAACCCAGAAGTTCAGATAGCGATCACGGGTCCAAATGTTTTTACCACCCATATCGTCGAATTTAATATTATCAACATCAAAAGAAAACTCTTCAACATTGCTAGCGGTGCGGGTAATACCATTGGAAGGTAAGCCATCGGGGGTTCTTTGGGCAAGCTGGAACTCAATGTAAGTGTCGGCGGCCAAATGCCGGAACATCTCCGGAGTATTTACAGTGTCAAAATTCATTCTCCTGAAATCAGCATTGAGTGCATCAATTTGTGAAAGTATCTGTTCATCAGAAATATTCTGCTCGGGACGGCTCCGGTTATAAACAACATGTACAACTACTGGAATGGTTATAACTTCATTTAAAATCTGTGACTGCTCATTGTGTTTTTTTAACCAGATTTGGGATTCTTTCTCCAGCTTTTCGCGGAATTGCCTGATTTTAGGATAACTGGCTTCCTCTAATTCTCTGTAAAGGGTGGAGCCACATCTGTGGAAATCCGAAACATCTGTTTTTTCATGTAAAGTGTCGTTGCAACAGTATGATTCATGCTGATAACCTTGCCCACTAACATCATGATTTGATATGGCTGCAAAAGATGCAAATAGGAGCGATAATAATAGGAGTGATTTTTTTACAAAACGCATCGGATATTCGGATGACCTGATAAAATACTCATGATTTATTATTGTGAATTAGATGTTTAACAAAAATACGGATTATCAATGAGTCTTAATTCTTTATTTTTAAAATTACTTTGTATTCTTTCTGTTGAGTTATTTCAGCAGGACCCAATTTACAGTACGTAAATATTCGTATGGTTTTGATTAGTGTTTAGTGCATTACAAATAAGGGAATACATCAATTGTGAAATCAAAGAATTGGAGTTATTTTTCGATAAGCAAATAATATCTTTAGATAATCATGCTCATTGTTGATTTTTAGTTACTTGAAGTAATGAAGTATAACATATATTACTCATAAATAAAATACGCATTTGTTGAATTAATAGTGTATGTTCAAAAATCTACTCTTATTTCTGTTCTCTTTTTTATTAACAGCACAGGTTGTTGCCTCCACCAAATGGATTGTTTGCAATCAGCGTAGCGAGGGTTCGCATTATTGGAGCGTACAGAGCGCCATTGAACATGCAGCTCCGTATGATACCATTTTTGTAAAGGGTTCGCCGATTAATTATGGTAATGTATTACTTGAAAAACCTTTGATTTTGGTTGCCGAAGGTTCATTGTGCGATGAGCTGCCCGGAAATTCGGCAAAACTTACACGCATACTGCTTACTTCCAATCCATTTCGCAGGACCATATCTTCGGGAAGTAGTATCATTGGTTTTGAGTTTCCTTTTTTTGCAGGAAACAGACCTAATATTATCACTGTTTCCGGAGAAAAGACAAAAATCGAGCACATCACAATTGAAAGAAACTGGATATGGTTTATTGAAATAGCCGGCGAAGCGCAGAACTGGTTTTTTAAAAATAATATCATAAGGGGTTGGGTAAATGGAGGTTCAGCAAGACCTCATAGGGTGGCGAAATCGCAGGATTTTTTCTTTCATAACAATGTCATCAATTCGATTCGGGGTTTTGATCAGGGTAGAATTCACATACAAAATAATATAATCACCGGCAGATTATCAGATATTTCAGGTGCTGAAATCCTTAACAATATTTTCACCCGCGAAGCTTTCGTTCTTGAAAATGTTTACGGATGTAATTTTATGGGTAATATTTCTATGGGTGAGCATTTGGGAAATGCTGATTGCTACCGGCACCCGGGCCGTTTTGAAAGCATGAATACCTGCACAGGTTTTGCTAATTCAGGATCGGACAACAGGGTAGGAGTTGATCCGGGTTTTGTATATTGGCCAAGTAATGATATTATGGGTGGAAGTGTATTTAAACTTAACGGAAATTCTGCTGCATTAAGAGCAGGGGTTAACGGGCAACAGGCAGGAATTTATGGTGGCAGATATCCTTTCCCCGAAAATGCTTTCAAAAATCAGGAGATTGATGATCCTTTCCCCTTCTTCATTACTTCTATTTATTGATTCGTTTGTTTCCCTAATTTGTAACCGGGGTGTTGATTCAGAAACTTATATCAAAATCATCCGGAACCGGGCAGGTTATTTCCTGAACATTAATGTTTGTAACATGGGCCAGCATTGGGCCATTTCTAAACCAATCTAAAAAAAGTTCAATATTTCTGTCTTTGCCGCAGGCTTCGGCATAAACCGAACCGTCAGGCATATTTCTGACAATTCCTTTGATCCCGAACTTTCTTGCAGCATTTTGCGTTTGGTACCTAAAACCTACTCCCTGCACACGTCCTTTAATGGTAAGGCTTACACACTTAATGTCCATAACATATTGATTTTAAACGATACTAGTAATTGATTCTCTTGCCGGTTCTTTTGTTTCTGAGAAAACCAGAAATGATCTGCCTGACATCTCTGTTGTCCTCGGCGGGTGTGAGGTAAGTTTTGAACTCTTCGGCATGGGCAAGTGTCTCAGATCTTTCTACATAACCATATCCCAGGTAAGTTCCGTTTTCTATCATAATAAAAGCCGATTCTGATGGAGTTCGTCCGTTATCAAGAACTATTAGGTTTTCTTTCACAAAACCTGCATAATCAATAGCCTGCTGTGCCCTGAGATTGTATTCCTGTGGCGACTCGACGCCTATGCATGCACCCCGGCATTGTTTTACTGCATATTGAAAACAAGCACCATTGGTTCCGTATAACCCGGTAAGGTTTTGGCAAAGGTTGAATTGGTCTGTCAGATTAAAAATAAAATCTTTTCCCTTTTCCAGGCTGGTAAAACTGGTATGAGGTAAGCTGCCATTGCGTGTTTTATCAAGCTTTAGGCAAAGGTATCCGTTTTCATCTTTATAACTATATAATCCGTAGTTATACAAACATCTTCTTTGCTGTCGGTTAAAAAGCGGTTTATGTGCTTTTATCTCTTCTGATTCCCTAAGCAATGCCAATAGCTCGCTACCGGTAATTTCATGATGTACGTGTGTAATCATACTTACCATTTCAAGCGCTTTTTTGCTGGTTACTCTGCTCAGATGTGAGAGTATGCGTTGACGAATATTCTTGCTTTTGCCGATATAAATGATGTTATCATTATCATCCAAAAAATAATATACCCCGGTTTTTGCCGGAAGTGCTTCAATGATTTGGCGGGTAATGGCGGGGTTTACCGGAGTGTTGTTAAAGCCTGTGCCCAGTGTTTCAAGGAATAATCCGTTGGTTTTTTGTGTAAGCAATAGCTCAAAAAGTTTTACTGTTGCCATAGCATCTCCTGCAGCGCGGTGGCGGTCTTCAATCTGAATATCCAGTTCGCGGCATAGCCTGCCCAGGCTGTAGGATCTTTTTCCGGGGATGAGCTTACGGCTGAGTTTTACCGTGCAAAGGCATTCACGCTGGTAATAGTAACCCAGATTTTTGAATTCCGATTTTATAAAGTTGTAATCGAAAGTGGCATTATGTGCCACGAAAACTGTTCCTTCGGTTATTTCAACAATATCTTTTGCCACTTGATAGAATTTGGGCGCCCTTGCAACCATTTCATCGGAAATGCCTGTCATTCGGGTAATAAAGGATGGTATACGGCGCTCCGGGTTGATGAGTGTCCTGTATTCCTTAATCACTTTCTTACCATCATGCACAAAAATGGCAATCTCCGTGATTTTATCACGATAAGGATTGCCTCCGGTGGTCTCAATATCTATAATAGAGTACATTATGTAATAGGAGAATTGATAATTGCAACAAAAGTAACCCTAATCTCATAAATGAAATATTCTAATGGGTAATAAAAATGTTAAAATGATAAACCTTTCAGTAAATGTTTAAATAAAATGATTAAAGGTTAAACAAAAATATTAGGTTACTGTTATATTGGCGTTTTCTGTTTTATATTAATCTTTAAACTTAAATTAATACATATGAAAAGCTTAGGTAATGCTACTTTTGAAAATTATGTGGGCCTTGATCAGGGCCTGAGTGAAATGGGATACCAGATGGTTGCCCATGTTCTGACTTTAGGTTATGCTGTTATGCTGGCCGGGTTGTTTTATTTTATTCTTACCTTGAAAACTGTTGCTCCCAGGTTCCGGACATCTTCAGTTTTGTCAGTAGTAGTAATGGTTTCTGCTTTCTTGTTGTTATTTGCACAGGCAAATAACTGGACAAGCAGCTTTGTTTTTGATGCTGAAAGAGGCAGGTATTTCCTCGGCGATGGTCAGGATCTCTTTAACAATGGTTACAGATACTTAAACTGGTTGATCGATGTTCCTATGTTGCTCTTCCAGATTTTATTTGTTGTAACTCTTACAACATCTAAATTTTCCAGCATTAGAAATCAATTCTGGTTTTCAGGTGCAGCTATGATTATCACCGGTTACATTGGTCAGTTTTATGAAGTTACCAATATAACTGCATTCTTTGTCTGGGGTGCCATTTCTACAGCATTCTTTATTCACATTCTTTATCTGATGAGAAAAGTAATCAGCGAAGGCAAACAAGGAATACCTGTTAAAGCTCAAAACACTCTTAATGCAATATGGGGGCTCTTCCTGGTATCATGGATGCTTTATCCGGGTGCATACCTCATGCCGCACCTGGCAGGATTAGAAGGTGTATTCTTCAGCGAAATTGGTGTGGTTGGCCGTCAGATCACCTATACCATTGCTGATGTTTTATCAAAGGTAATTTATGGTGTGTTACTTACAGTGGTAGCCCAAACTCTCAGTAAAGAAGAAGGTTATGTTGAAGTAAACTGATTAGTTTCGCAATATAATAAATTCAATGTTATTGAAAAAGCCATCTGAGAACGATGGCTTTTTTTTTGAAGGTTAAGCGGTCTTTAATTCATCCAGCAAGGCATGATGTAGATCATTTGTAGCCATAAAATTATTTACAGTTTTCAGTGCATCATCAAACGAATTTACCTGCATCATTTCGGCTCTCAGTTCAGCGGCACCCCTGAAACCTGAAATGTAAATCTTGAAAAACCTTCTTAGGATGGCAAAGTGTTTTGTAGTTCCCCAGTTTTCTTCAAAAAGCTTGAGATGGAGCAGGAGAGTATTGAGTTTTTCCTGCACCGGCACTTCAGACCGGGTTGGATTGAAAAGCCAGGGGTTGGAAAATATTCCTCTGCCTAACATTGCTCCATCGGTGTTGAAGTGTTTGCATTTTTCAATGCCTTCATGATGTGACATAACATCTCCGTTTCCAATGATCTTTATATGGTTTGCCATTTGGTTACGCATGTGGGCAGCCTTTGTTATTTCATCCCAGTTTGCCTGGCCCTCCGACATCTGCTTTTGAATTCGACCGTGCAAAGTAATGGCATCCAGCGGCTGCCTGAGTAAAAACTCCATCCATCGTTCCGTATCAATCTTTTTTACTCCAAGTCGGGTTTTCAGGCTTACGGGCAAATGGGTTGCTTTGCGGGTTGCTGCAATGATCTCATCGGCAAGGGATTCATTGTCTATCAATGCTGAACAACTGCCCTGCGCAACCACATTGCGCACCGGGCAACCCATATTGATATCAATTCCGTCAAACTGGTATTCTTCAGTAATGTATTTTACGGCCTGATGGTATTTTTCAGGATTGTTACCCCATATCTGCGCAACAATTTTTATGTCAAGCGACCGGAGTAGTTCCCGTTCACTCTCTGAAACCTTTAGTCTTTGTTCAACCTTGGGTCGACCCACAGGATGACAAAGTCCATCTGTTGATGTAAATTCGGTAAACACCACATGAAGTTTGCCGGGTTGTGATATGCGCATTACCAGCTCGCGAAAAGCGGTATCGGTAACATCTTCCATGGGTGCCAGTATCATCAGGGGTTCATTGGCATCAGCCCAGAAATTGCCGTATTTATTATTCTGCATTTTCAAAAACTTCGTATTTTTTTATTTGAAGAGATTCGGTTTTTAATTTTGCCAGCCATTGTTCTTTTTCAGACCGGTTAAATAGAAACATAGTTAATTTTATATGATATTATCCTGTTATAAAGTTACAAAAACTCACTGTAGACCGGGATATTGCTTAATTAGTGCTAATTTTAATATTCAATAGAAACCCGAAAAGAAAACAAAAGTTTTGAGAAACACCAAACATCTTATCATAGGGCAAGGGCTGGCAGGTACTCTTCTGGCAGCGGAACTCCTGAAACAGGGTAGCGATTTTATGATTATAGATGCTTTTTCACCTGATGCAGCTTCTCAGGTTGCGGGTGGTGCTTTTATACCTATTGTATTTCGAACCCTGAAAAAGGCCGAAATGATTGATGAATATCTGCATGCTCTTTTTAAAACCTATGAATCACTTGAGAATTTGACCAGTAACAAATTTCTTCAGCTTGTTCCCTCTCTTAAGCTTTTCCATTGTGATGATTTTCATAAATGGCAACAGGCAAAGAAATCACCGGCGGGAGAATTCATAACAGAGTTGTTTGATTCTGTAAGTATTACAGGGCTAAAACAGGGTTTTTGCAGTGCTGTAATCGAACCATCAGGGTGGGTTGACACAAAACAACTTACAGGCAAGATGGGGGAGTGGTTTCTGGGGAAAAACCATCTCATTGAAGAAAAACTCGATTACAGCAGGATTGAATTTCAGAAGGATGGAATGGTTGTACATGGCAAGATCAAAGCTGAAAAAATAATTTTTTGCGAAGGTGCTATGGCTATTCATAATCCGTGGTTTGGAAATACCGGTTTTAGCATCAACAAAGGAGAAATACTGGAAATTGATGCACCCGGCTTGCCCGTTGATTACATTATAAGGGGCGATGTTTTTGTTATGCCATTGGGCAACAGCAGATTTAGAGTTGGTGCTACATATGATCTTAAAAATATTGACAATAATCCATCAGAAGCTGGCAAGCAACAATTGTTGCAAAAGCTTGATTTAATTCTCAATTTACCCTATAAAGTAATTTCTCACAATGCAGGTATACGGCCTGCCATAAAAGACCGCAAGCCCATTCTGGGAATGCATCCAGATTTGCCGCAGATTTATATTTTCAACGGACTGGGGTCAAAAGGAGTTCTGTTCGGGCCTTACTGGGCAGCAAAGATGGCAGAATTGCTGATTCACGGAAAAATCCCACCTTCCATGGTTAATGTTAACAGGTATTTTTAAAGGCAGAATCGACCATTATTCTATCTGGTTGTATAAAAACCGTTTGATGCTTTTCTTTGGTGTTTTCTCAAATTCTTCAGAGAAAACTCTTGTTGATGCGACACTCATATAAGCAGGCAGTATTTCATTGAGGTATTTCCTGTGCTTTTCAAAAATTTCACGGAGTTCATGGTCTGAAAATCCTTTCTTATCAGCCATCTCATAATCCGGGTAAATAAGAGTTACAAGTCGTCCTTCCTTTTCTATAATCAATGACTCCTGCACAAAATCAAGGTTGTTGAAACGGGCTTCAATTTCTTCAGGATAAATGTTCTGCCCGGATGCTCCCAGTATCATGCTTTTATTCCGTCCCTTAATAAAAACAAATCCATCCTTATCGAGCAAACCCAGGTCGCCGGTATGCATCCATCCGTCAGGTTCGATGGTTGCTTTGGTGGCTTCCGGATTTTTGTAGTAGCCTTTCATTACGTTTTCACCCCTTACCATAATTTCACCTGCAGTTTTTTCAGGATCATCCGAATCAATTTTTGTTTGCATAAACCACATTGGCCACCAGGTTATTATGAGTTAACATAACACCTTTGGTAAAACCCGTTGTGCCTGATGTATAAATCAATTGTTTATTTTTCAGTAAGATAACGATTTGAAATGCAATTAAGATTACATTTAATAGAAATGCAGGAAGCTTCAGGAATAGTCATCGGAAAAAATAAAATATTTATAGGGTATGATGCACACATGGGGGTCTAAGTTGTAAAAGAAATAAATTCCATTAATAATCATTTAAAATATTTTACCATGAAATCTATCCCAATCTACCGGTTTTTATTTGTGGCAATCCTGTTTTTTGCCCTTTCATTTGAAGGCATATCACAAGCTGATTCAGCATCTTATTATACCATTAGTGGTATTGTAAAAGATGCAGGTAACAAAAGGCCTGTTGCTTTTGCCAGTGTATTTCTTCCCGGTACTCATATAGGTACTGTTGCCAATCTCAACGGCTTTTTCACCCTTAAGGTGCAAAAAGACCTTGATGTAACTAATTTTGCCATATCTCACCTGGGTTATCACATTTCAAGTTTTCCTATAAAAAATTTCGAAGGCAAAACAAGCGATTTTCATCTAAATCTCTATTCTATCCTTCTTCAGGAGATACTTGTGCGCCCACTTGATCCGCGTGATTTAGTCGCGGGAGCGCTCAGTCGAATTGATGAAAATTATCCTACAGATTCTTACCACCTTACAGGGTTTTACCGCGAAGCCATCAGGCAACGACGAGACTATATTTCTATTTCTGAAGCCATTGTAGATGTTTACCACTCATCTTATACTTCACGTCTATCCAGAGATCGTGTTAGAATTATTAGAGGTAGAAAAAGTGGTGATGTGAAAGAAGCGGATACACTGTTACTTAAATTACAGGGCGGACCAAGTGTTGCCATTATGCTTGATGTGATGAAAAATCCCGGAATTGTAATTTCCAAGGAAATGATCGATTTTTACAATTATGAATTTATTGATATGGTAAAAATTGATGAAAAAACACATTATGTTGTGGGTTTTGAACCTGCAGTGATATTACCCTTTCCTCTTTACATAGGCAGGTTCTATATTTCTGCTGAAGATTTGGCAATTGCTCTGGTGGAATTTAGTATAGATCTTACTGACAGCGATAAAGCCACCCGGAATTTTATTCAGAAGAAACCTGCCAGCCTGCGCTTTGCAACCAACAATACAAGTTACATGGTATCTTACAAGAAAATAGACGGAAAATACCATCTAAACTATCTCAGGGGAGAACTCGAATTTTTTGCCGACTATAGAAGAAGAATTTTCAGAACCAGGTATAATGTAATGTTTGAAATGGCCATTACCGAAAGAACAACCCAGGATGTTGAGCGTTTCCCGCTTAGAGAATCGTTCAGTCGCCGCAATATTCTTTCTGATATGGTACCTGTTTATTTTGAAGATGATTTTTGGGGTGAATACAATTATATAGAGCCTGAAGAAAGCATTGAATCAGCCATTGAGAAACTGAATCGTAAGATCGAAAGTTCAAAATAATTGATTGTTTTGTTCTCAGGTTTGAATATATTAAGTAAATTCCCCTGAAAATTACTTGAGTGAAACAAACCTGTTACCCGGGCGCTATAAGTCGCCCGGGTTTACATGCAAAAAGGATGAAATCGTAATGAAAACCGGCGGTTTGCAGATAAAGATCAAAAGCAATGATGTGGATGCCTTTGAGAAAATATTCAGGGAGTATTATAACCCGCTGGTTCTTTTTGCCACAAAGATTGTGAATGATCGGGATGTTGCTGAGGAAATCGTTCAGGAGTTTTTTTACCAGTATTGGAAAAACCGCGAACAAATGAGCATAAAATTTTCACTCAAAAGTTATTTCTACCAGTCGGTGCGCAACAATGCACTCAAATATCTGCGACATGAATCGGTAAAACAGAAATATGCCAGCGGTATTAGTGGCAGGAACACACCGCAAAGTTTTTCTCCTGCATACGGAGAAAAAGAACTGCAAAACAGCATTCATAATGCTCTGGAAAATTTGCCGCAACAATGCAGT
>SKVR01000307.1 GCA_007129355.1 Bacteroidales bacterium
TAAGATAGCCGATAGAAAGCATAACAGCATTTAATGCAAGAGCTACAGGACCTACATCGCGGAAGGAACTCACAAAAATATCGCGGTTGGTATTGATGGCGGCAAAAATGATAAGGAAAAGTAAAATTCCTGAAATAATTTTAACCGGTTTATCCATTTTATTGGCAAATTTCCTGGCTTTTGCCCTGATAAACATCCCTATTGCAACAGGAATAAGGGTAATGAGCGTAAGACGTATTATGGTATCGAATACCGGTAAAGGAACATACTCTCCCTGCTGCAGGAAATGAGACAATGAAAAATTAATGATCAGCGGAATGGTGATTACCGCCACAAGGCTTGAAATGGCAGTAAGACTGATGGAAAGCGCCGTATCGCCTTTCGAAATATGACTTATGAGATTGGATGTGGGTCCGCCGGGGCAGGCAGCCAGCACCATGATTCCCACCGCGAGATACAAATTCTCAAGTCCGAAAATCAAAACAAGTATAAACCCTACCAGTGGAAGAATAATAATCTGGTTTACAAACCCCAATGCCGCAGCCCGGGGATAATATACTACACGCTTAAAATCAATGGGTGCAAGTGAAAGGCCCATACCCAGCATTATTATACCGAGAGCAAGAGGCAGCATAAGATCAGTAAGATAGTTAGTTTCCATAGCTTGTCTTTTAGATTTAACTTTGTTTTTTGAATCCCTTGTGCCTTATCAGAAGTGTAAATTTAGTTAATCTGAACAAACGACCAAACAAATAATAAAATCATTGAGAAATCATTTTAATCCTTAATTATCTGTGAATATCCACTCATAAACTTATTTTATTGAAAATAAATGAGTTTTGTAAACTATTAATATTACCTTTGCACACTATAATTAAACATTTTTTTATTTTTTATCAAATTTATTATGAATAACGGAACAGTAAAGTTTTTCAATGAAACCAAAGGATATGGTTTTATTAAAGAAGATGACTCAAACAATGAATACTTCGTACACGCTACAGGCCTGATCGATGAAATCAGAGATAACGACGAAGTAACCTTCGAACTACAGGAAGGTAAAAAAGGATTAAATGCAGTGAACGTAAAACTAGCTTAGTTTTAATATAACTTCATATCATTTATGAATTAAAAAAGGCTGTCGGAAATGACAGCCTTTTTTTGTTAACATGAAGAGAATCTTATTTTACTACCCTGATGGATTGCATGACAAAGTTGGGGTTTTTAAAAGGCCAGTCATTCTGAATCCATTTTTTCACTGTTTCAACAAATACATTATTAGCTAAAGAGTCATTGGTTCTTAACCACATGGTAATCTGTGCGTCATATTCCGCATTTTTAGATGGACGGATGTAAATGCTGCCAATCATGTTCCCTTCTCCTTTTTTCAATACAGGGTAAACAAAGGAATCCCTGATTTGTGGATTTCGGTCATAATAAGCTTGCCCGATCAATTCATCTCCTATCGGTATATCAATACGATGAAATGCTCCCATATGCGGAACCCTTTCAGGCAAATGATCATACGTGTTCATTTTATAATTTTCAACCACATATAAATGGGTTTGGGAAAGCGTTCTGAAATGAAAATGTTCATTTTCAAAAGCCACCGGGGGTTTAAAATCATGTGGAACGAACGATTTATTCTGGGCTGTCAGTACTCCGGAAATTGCTGAAAGTATTATAATTATAACTGAGAAGATCAATTTTTTCATGTTATTTCATTTTTAATTGATGAATGGAATTTACTTTTTGTAAACGACAATAAGTTTAATCAAAAGTACACACCATTTTAACCCGGATGATAGCACAAATCAATCATAAAACAGGATAATTCTGACAATAAAGGGTTGTATTTGCCATAAAAACTGATTGATTAATGATCAGATTCAAATTTCAGGAAGATTTCCAAAATTTTCCGTAGGTTTGCTGTTTAAAGACAATTTTCACCCTAAAATAAAAAACAAAATGAAGAAAATGATTTATCTGCTTATTGCAGTAATTTTTATGGTATCGTGCGATACCGCAATGAAACATCCGGCAGCAGTAAGCCCTGTAGGCGAAGCAACAGTTGAGCGGGTTATATCACAACTCCTTGACAAACACGGTCCGGAACATACCTTCCGCATAGAGCGTGGAGTAACCCGTGCCGCTGAGTTATGGCGCGATACCGATGGCAGCGATACCGATTTTGAAGTTTTTTGTTTGGAAAACTTCATTGCCGATGATGATGAACTGAACCTGGTTTTCGACCGCCTGGCCAATAACTTCGAATACCTTTATGGTTACATGGGGCGTATTGGTGTGGAACTGAACCGTCGGATTCATGAAGACCGCGGCCCCATCCACCCTATCGATCAGAAGTTTGGTGCTTACAGTGCAGCAGCTCATATCCAGGAAGACTTATTTGATAACAAAATTGCTTTTACTATTATCTTAAACTTCCCCAACTACAGCCTGGATGAGAAAAATGAACTGGGTAGCGACTGGGATGACCGTCAATGGGGGTTTGCCCGCCTGGGCGATTATTACAGCGCAAGGATACCGCCCGCAATTATTCAGGAAAATGTCAGGACTTCCAGCGAAGGCCGTTTGTATATTTCTGAATACAACATCTTTGCCGGCAAGCTCCTCAATGATGAAGGAGAGCAGCTTTTTCCCGAAAATATGCGCCTGCTGGCCCACTGGAATGTACGCGATGAAATCAAATCTAATTACGATCAACCCGACGGACTGCCCAAGCAGGAAATGCTTTACAACGTAATGCTCAGAATCATCAACCAGGACATTCCCAAAGAAGTGATCAACAGCCCCTATTACAACTGGAACCCTTTCAGCAACGAAGTTTTCAAAGATGGTGAAAAAGTTGATTTTGATCCCGAAGACACCCGCCGCTACGAAATTCTGCTCAACAACTTCCGCGCTTATCAGAATGTTGACCCCTTTTATTCAAACCTTGACACTTACATCAAGCGCCGTTTTGAAAGCAGCATGGAAATTCCCTATGAAGAAGTTTCATCTTTGTTTAAGGAATATGCTGCGTCTCCCCTGTTGAGAGAAACAGGTAAACTTATCAGCCAGCGCCTGGGAAGGGAATTACGCCCCTTTGATCTCTGGTACAACGGCTTTGTAGGCCGGGCAGGTATTTCAGAAGCCGAGCTTGACCAAATTACCAAAGCTTATTACCCCGATGCCGATGCCATGAATGAAGACCTGCCACGTCAGTTACGTAAGCTGGGATTCGACCCGCAAATGGCTGATTTTATTGCTTCCAAGGTTGATGTGGATGCAGCCAGGGGCTCAGGACATGCCATGCGTGCTTCCATGCGCGAAATGCCATCGCATTTGCGCACCCGCATTGGTGCCGATGGTATGGACTATAAAGGCTATAATATTGCAGTGCATGAGTTCGGACACAATGTGGAGCAAACAATCAGCGTGCATATGGTCGACAATTACTTTGTCAATGGCGTTCCCAACACTGCATTCACCGAAGCCATCGCATTTATGTTCCAGAAGCGCGATCTGGAACTGCTGGGTATTGAACAGGCCGATCCCATGATGGAACACCTGGAAGTATTGGATATTTTCTGGGACAACTACGAGATGATGGGAGTTTCACTTATCGATATGGAAGTCTGGAAATGGCTATACGACAACCCCGATGCCGATGCCAGCCAGCTCAAGGATGCTGTAGTGCGCATTGCCAAAGAAATTTGGAATGAATATTATGCCGATGTTTTCGGTGAAGAAGATGTGCCCCTGCTGGCCATTTATTCGCACATGATACAATCGCCTCTTTACCTGATGAATTATCCCTACGGACGGTTGATCATGTTCCAGCTGGAAGATTATATTGCAGATAAAGATTTTGCCGAAGAGGTTATCCGCATTTTCTCCATCGGCCGGCTTACCCCGCAGCACTGGATGGAAAGAGCTGTTGGAGAGCAGATAAGTAATGAACCCATTTTTTCAGCAGTGGAAGAAGCGCTTCAGGGAATGAAATAGTTTTTTTCAAATCTGGCCAAAGCCCCTTCAAATTTTTGAAAGGGCTTTGGTTTTTTTATAATGAATCGGAATACTAGCTTAAAATAGATTTGTGAAGATTCTGATTCTTTTATTTTAGAATTCCATGCATTATAATCCCCAAATTCTAAAGGACATAACAACAGAAGAAATGCCTTTCGGAAAATACAAGGGCACCAGATTATACCGGTTACCGGTTTCGTACCTTGAGTGGTTTCAGCGTCAGGGGTTTCCCAAAGGAAAACTGGGAGATCAGTTGCAAACCATTTATGAAATAAAAATAAACGGTCTGGAGCACCTGCTAAAACCTTTACTGGAAAGAAAATAAAAGTTCAGAGAAATGAAACCTGCCACCGTTAGCGAAATTAAAAGAGCGTTATCTCAATTAAACAAAGATGAGATTACAGAATTATGTTTGCGTCTGGTCAGATATCGCAAAGAAAATAAGGAGTTACTCACCTACCTTGTTTTTGAGGCTGATGATCAGGCATTATTTATTAAGCACGTGAAGGAAGAGATTGATCATCAGTTCCGGCAGATGAATCACAGCAATATTTATCTGGCTAAAAAGACCATCAGAAAAGTTTTGCGAAGTGCCAGCAAATACATAAAATTTGCAGGCTCAAAGCAAACCGAAGCAGAGATACTGATTTACTTTTGTAAAAGCCTCAAGGATTGCGGCCTTCCCTGGAAAAATCATCCGGTTACTTATAATATTTTTGAACGACAAATTACAAAAATTGAAAAGGCTATTCAAAGCCTTCACGAGGACCTTCAGTTTGATTATGGTCAGGAGTTGGAAAAATTACTTGAAGAATAATAACCTATTGAATCAGGAACATTTCTTCCGGCACAAGACTTTCATCATTGGCCAGGTCGATTACCCCCAGAAACAATAGGGCTGAAACATCCCTCATAATATCGGGAGTAAGATTTTCGGGTACATCGCGCGGGTCATGGTAATACAATGGATTTACCCTGTCGGTTGTACTCACATGAAACATCCATGATAAGCCCCTTAACACACACGAGGATGACTAAAATTTGGATGTTCCATCTGACCAATAAAAAACAAATTCAGACAGATGAAAAGTCCGGAAACCATATTGCATAAAAAGGAGGGTTTTTTCGGGTGGGAAGGCAGGATTCTGACAGTAAATTGTGCTGCCAACCAAGCCCACCTCTTCGGCACCAAAAAATATAAAAACAACAGAACGTTTCATTTGACCGTTGGATTCTGATAATGCCCTTGCTGCTGCCAGTAAATCGGCCACCCCTGAAGCATTGTCGAGTGCCCCCGGAAAATGAAATCCGAGGTAACCCTGGCCGTCGAGATGTGCTCCGGGGTTGGCCAATTTATCAAGATACAAAACGCCCCGGGCACCTTGCATGTAAGCATTTTCCATCTTGTGTGAGCCGCTGCTGAAGGGGCCCCAGAGATTCAGAGTATCTGGATTGGTTCCTGTGTAGGGGGTACCACCGGCAATCATAACAATTTTTCCTTCCACATCAATATTTGCAAAATCGTCATAACCAAGATGGGAAGCGCTAATGCCATAACCTGCAAAAACCACTTCGGCGGTAATGCTTCCGTTGGCAGAATTGGCACCAGGCTAATAATCATCGGGTGCTGAAAGTGCAACCATTTCTCCATCTCTGAAAAGATTCACCTCTCCTTTGCTCAATACTTCAGCATAGGGCCAGTCAAAATACTGAAAATAGGTGTTATCATCACCCAGCGGCTCAATACCCCAGCTTTCAAGCAATCCTGCAACATATCCTGCCACATGCATATATTCAGGACTTCCCGCAAGCCTTCCCTTGTATTTGGGTTCAGTAAGTTCATAAACATAACTCATCAGTTCCTCGCTGGTAATACTTTTCAGAACATCTTCCCTGGAAGTGTAATTTTCAGGGTTTATTGCGGAAGTTTGGTGATGAGATAAAATAACTATAGCAAACAGAAAGGTAATTTGAAGCAAATGATTCATGGCACTCAGTTTATTGATGGAAACTCTGATTGGTAAGCAGCAAAAATAGATTTTTAA
>SKVR01000049.1 GCA_007129355.1 Bacteroidales bacterium
GTTTATAACTTTGTTGATATGCTTTCGCATGCCCGAACCGATATGGAAGTCATAAAAGAACTGGCCGATGATGAAGCAGCCTACAGATCACTTACCCTGTCATGGTTTGAGCACTCGCCCCTTCTTGAGATCATCCGGTTTTTGCACGATAAAAAAATCAATATCATTATCACTACCGATCACGGATCTATTAAAGTTTCCAATCCTACCAAAGTGATTGGAGATAAAAACACCAATACCAACCTGAGGTATAAAACAGGAAAGCACCTACAATATAAACCAGGTGACGTTTTTGAAGTCAAAAATCCACAAGATATCTTTTTACCTCGCACAAATATCAGCTCAAGTTATATCTTTGCAAAAGAGGACAGCTTTTTTGCCTATCCGAATAATTATAATTATTACGTTAACTATTATAAGAATACATTTCAGCATGGTGGTTTATCTCTGGAAGAAATGCTGATACCTTTTGTCTTTATGAAAGCTCGTTAATTATTCAAATGACTGTAAAATTTAAAGAAAACTATACCGAAGAGCGAATCGGAGATGTAGCAAGAAAACTTTTGGATTTCAAGCCAGATTGCAGGATTTTCGCACTCTACGGCGCAATGGGAGTTGGAAAAACAACCCTAATTAAAGCCATCTGCAGACATTTACAAACAACTGATACTGTGGGAAGTCCAACTTTTTCCATCATAAACCAATACCTGACAAAAAACAACAACAGCATATATCACTTTGATTTTTACCGCTTAAATAAGATAGAAGAAGCTTTTGACATTGGATACGAAGAATACTTTTATAGTGGCAATTATTGCTTTATTGAATGGCCCGAAAAAATAGAAAAACTTCTGCCAACCGGCACATGCAAAGTTTTTCTCAAAGAAAAGGATGGCATAAGACACCTGGAAATTGGAGATTAGTATAAATGGTTTAAATAATATACCAGTATGCAAAGGAAAAATCCGGAGTATATGTTTTTCAGCTCACAGGGAAAACTACTTCCACAGGAAGAAACCCTCGAAGTAAAGAATAGAAAAAACCGCCTGGTAATAGGGATACCAAAGGAGATTGCATTGCAGGAAAAAAGAGTGCCACTGGCACCCGAAGCTGTAAGCCTGCTAACTCAAAATGGTCATAGGGTAATTATTGAAAAGGAAGCAGGCCTGAATGCCCATTTCTCTGATAACGAATACAGCGAAGCCGGGGCAGAGATCATCTATGAAAAAGAAGAAGTTTTTAAAGCTGATATTATTCTGAAAATTGCGCCACTGATTCCTGAAGAGATACAGCTAATGCACACAGGTCAGACTCTCTTGTCGACTATAACCTTGCCGGTGCAATCTTCAGCCTATTTTAAATCACTGATGGCCAAAAAAATTAATGCTGTTGCATTTGAACTTATCAAAGACAAAACCAATACATTTCCCCTGGTAAGAAGTATGAGCGAAATTGCAGGTAATACTGCCATATTAATCGCAGCAGAATATCTTTGTGATACCCGGCATGGCAAGGGTCGAATGTTTGGTGGTTTCTCAGGCATCACTCCAACCGAAGTGGTTATTCTTGGGGCCGGCACAGTGGGTGAGTTTGCTGTAAGGGCTGCTATGGGGCTGGGAGCTATGGTTAAAGTATTTGATAATTCCATTTATAAATTGCGAAGACTGCAAAACAACCTCAACACAAGGATCTTTACAAGCATCATTCAACCCAAAGTTTTACTGAAAGCCCTGAAAACTGCTGATGTGGTAATCGGAGCCATTCATTCACCCTGGGGCAGAACCCCCATAGTTATCAGTGAGGAAATGATAGCCCAGATGAAGTATGGCTCAGTAATCATTGATGTAAGTATCGATCAGGGTGGTTGTGTTGAAACATCAAAGGTTACCAGTCATGCCGATCCGGTATTCAAAAAACATGATATTACACATTATTGTGTACCCAATATTGCGTCAAAAGTTCCGCATACGGCATCCTACGCATTCAGTAACTTTTTCGCACCCATATTGCTGAGTATCGGCGAGTATGGGGGAATAGTAAATATGCTAAAAAGTGATTTGGGTGTAAGACAGGGGGTTTATCTGTTTAATGGAACACTTACCAATCAATATATCGGAGAAAGTTTTCAACTCCCATATCAGGATATTGAATTGCTTATGGCAGCTTTTCAATAAATAAGAAATCTGTTATTTACAACTTGCTTTTTTAATCTTTCCTTGCTCATTATGAAATCTGGAATCAAATACATTTCAATCCTTTGGATTTTTCTCGTTTTCTCTTTTTGCTCCGTTTTTGCCGCGGAAAAAGCATCAGACTATTTAAAAAAAGAATTCCATGGTAAAGGTGGTGAAATACTTCCTTACAGAATCTTATATCCTGAAAATTATAATCCTGACCAGCAGTATCCCCTTCTTTTGTTTCTGCATGGGGCCGGCGAAAGAGGCAACGACAATGTGGTACCGGCTGAACTTTCAAGAATTATGGTCAGAGCTATCGAGGAAGCAGGTGGTAATGTGAAAAATACCGAATATGAAGGAGTTGGGCACAATAGCTGGTACCCTGCATTTGCAGAAGAAGATCTGCTGCCATGAATATTCAACAAACAAAAAAATTAAGTTACTGTTAATGGTTTTAAAAAAACAGCACCGCAAATCCGGTGCTGTTTTTTTGTGACTTGGCTGGGGCTCGAACCCAGGACCCCATCCTTAAAAGGGATGTGCTCTACCAGCTGAGCTACCAAGTCAAACTTTGAACTTAATTTCAAAGAAAAATCAGGAAACTACCCCTGATTTTTTGAGAGTGCAAAGGTACGGTCAATTTGTTAAAATCCAAAAAAAAATGTGCTTTTCCTGAATATTTTTTCAGAATGATAATTACAGGGTTTATAATCGGCAATCAGTCCAACACAGGATGGCGACTGAATGTATATTCATCCTTAAACATTTTACGGTAGGTAACCAATGTAAATACGCGGTCTTTACCCAACAGCTCAACGATTCGGATCATTTTGGGATTAAAATCTCCTATCCAGACAACATACATATCTTTGTATGTATTGGTTCTGAGTACCGATTTTTGAATGGCGATTATAAGTCCGCTCTCAACTCCTTTATAACGATACTCCGGAATAATTCCGAAAACAATTCCATAGACTGTTCTGCAGGTTTTTCTCCATTTATGATAAAGCACTTTCAGTTTTCCCACCAGATTGAGCTTCCCGTTTACAAATCTGAAGATCTCATTCAATTCAGGAATACCTACAAAAATGGCAATGGGTCTTCCATTATGATAGGCAAATACAACAAGATCGGGGTCTGTTATAGATTTCATGCTTTTGAAAGTCTGCAGAGCCTGTTCTTTGGTCATGGGTTTAAAATGTTTGTGAACATCGCGCCACGCTTCATTGTAAATGGTCATAAAATCAACCGCATATTTATCAAGCTGCTTCATATCAAGAGAACGAAAATCATAGCCTTCGGTTCTGGTTAGCCTTTCAAAGTTGCGGTGTACGAGTGGTGGCACCACAGTATCGCGACTAAGTCTGTAAATATATTGCTCATAGTAATTCTGAAACCCGTAAGCTTCAAACAGATCCTTGTAGTAAGCAGGGTTGTAATTGAGAAGATAAGGGGGAAAAGTTTCAAATCCATCCACCATAAGCCCCCAGAACCTGTCCTTTTCGCCAAAATTTATGGGCCCATCCATGGCTTCCATTTTCCTTTCTTCGAGCCATTCTTTGGCTGTATCAAATAAAAGGAAGGCTGCATCCTGATTATTAATGCATTCAAAAAATCCGGTACCTCCCACAGGATGCTCATACGTAAAGGCCAGTTGTCGGTTAACAAAAGCAGCAATACGACCGATAAGTTTATTATCATTATCGTAAAGCACCCACCGGGTTGCTTCTCCCCATCCAAAATTCTTGTTCTTTTTCGGATCAAAAATGGCTTTGATGTCATTATCCAGATGGCTGATCCAGAAAGTATCATTTTTGTAAATGATATGGGGGACTTTCAGGAAATCCTTTTCGGTTATTTTGTCGTTGACTTCTACAATTCGCATAAAGCTGTAATTAAAGAGATGTATATTTGCAGCGTGTAACTTTACCACGAAAATTCAAATGATTTTCATGGAAATTTGATTGGTACTGATTAATCCGTAGCAAAAATAATGTTTTAAGCAAAATGAAAGAAAAACTTACCCATAAAGTGATAATAATAACAGGTGCATCTTCAGGTATTGGAGAAGCATTGGCTGTTGAAGCAATGAAAGCCGGAATGAATGTAGCACTTGCTGCCAGAAGGATTTCATTGATGCAGAAGCTGTCTCAAACCAGTAACTGGAACCCGGACCGATACTTGCTTATTGCTGCCGATGTTTCAATTGAAGATGATTGCAAACACCTGGTTACTGAAACCATAAACAAATTTGGGAGAATAGATATTCTCATCAATAATGCTGGTATAAGTATGCGTGCCTTGTTTGCCGATCTTGATCTGGATGTGATCAGGCAATTGATGGATGTGAATTTCTGGGGAACGGTATATTGCACCAAATATGCTCTCCCCTGGCTACTGGAAAGCAAAGGAAGTGTAACCGGTGTTTCCTCCATTGCCGGTATAAGAGGTTTACCTGCACGCACCGGATACTCAGCATCAAAATTTGCTATGCAGGGATTTATGGAAGCTTTGCGAACCGAAAACCTTAAAACCGGTCTACATGTTATGGTGGCCTGTCCGGGATTTACAGCATCAAACATTCGAAAAACTGCTTTATCAAAAGACGGCTCGGTGCAGGGCGAATCACCCAGAAAGGAATCGGAAATGATGTCGGCAGAAGAAGTTGCGAAACATATTTTAAAAGGCATAGAAAAAAGAAAACGGACTCTGGTGCTTACAAATCAAGGTAAGTTAGCAGTTTTTCTTAATAAAATTTTACCCGGCCTGACAGACAAACTCGTTTTCAATCACATGGCCAAAGAGCCCGATTCTCCTTTTAAATAAGGCTTTCAAAGTTGGGAAAAATGACAAAAAAAATCTGAATCTTTGACAAAAAATCCGTAGGTTTGTCTTTACATTTACACTATTAAACCTTCAAATCATGAGCAATAAATTGGAAATCAGGCCGCTTGTAGGCTTCGGAGAATTGAAATTTGGCGCTGACCAGTCAGACGTTGAAAACTATCTGGGTGAACCTCAGGAAATTGAAGATCTGCCCGGCGAAGCCGATGAGTCAGATGCAGAGGTATGGAATTACTGGGACGAAGGGCACACCGTTTTCTTTGAAAAGGACATGGAGAATAATTGTACATGCTTTGAAACAGACAATGAAGAAGCCATACTTTTTGGTAAAAACATATTCGATCTCAATGAAAAACAAATCATTGAACTCATGGAAACCAATGGCTACAGAGAGATTGATACCGAAGATGAAGAGTGGGGAGAAAGAAGAGTTTCTTACAGCGATGCCGTAATGGATTTCTACTTTGAAGATGATAACCTTATCAGCGTAAGCTGGGGTGTAATGATTGACCTTGAAAATGATAAGGCCGAATGGCCCAAATAAACTTCCTGTATGCTCTATCCTCTAAAATTCAGACCCATTTTTAAGCATAGAATCTGGGGCGGCACACGTCTGAAAGAACTTTTCAACAAGGACTTTTCTCCCCTGCCCAATTGTGGCGAATCCTGGGAACTTTCAGGCGTTAATGAAAACCTTTCACTGGTAGATAACGGCTTCCTGGCCGGTAATAACATTAATGAGCTCATTGAAATATACATGGGTGACCTGGTAGGTGATAAGATTTTTGAAAAGTATGGAAATGAGTTTCCATTGCTGATAAAATTACTCGACACAAACAGCTTTCTTTCCATACAGGTGCATCCTGATGACACTTATGCCATGAAGCACCACAATTCTGCCGGAAAAACAGAAATGTGGATTGTACTTGATGCGGGTGAAGATTCAGAAATTATAACCGGTTTCAACCGCGATGTGGATAAGGAAACTTACATTGAATATCTCAATAATAAAAAACTGAAAGAAATTCTGAATGTTGAAAAAGCCCGAA
>SKVR01000076.1 GCA_007129355.1 Bacteroidales bacterium
AAAAAATGTGCCGGCGAATGCCTTAAACCAAAAGATGAAGGGTTTTCCTTTCATTTCACGTGAGGTAATTATGATCTCATTCCCGGTTTCAGCAGCTTTTTTGCGCCATTTGCGCAGAAAGGGTAATTTGAAGATGGTTAACAGAAGCAACTTTGAACCACGGGGGTTAATAAAAACTCCGTAAACGATTATGGTTGTTAAAACAAGGATAAAAAGGTAACCCAAGATAAATATACCCTGTGTACCAAACCTTGTATTGAGAAACACATACTCTCCCTCAGTAGTAAAAAGATGTTGCGTTCCTACAAGTATGATCATCAGGGGTACCATAAGTATATAAAACAATTCATCGAGAAATGCTGTAACAAGAACGATTGCAGTAGTTCGACCCATGCTGACACCTTCCTTATTAACAATATACAAAGCTATTGCAGAACCGCCGATAATTGAAGGAGTAATGGCCGAGGCAAACTCCCACAACATAATTACATCAAAACTTCTTCTCCAGCTGATCTGCCCGTCGGTCAACACTCTTAAACGATACATGTAACCCACATCGCGCAAAACCATCATTAAAAGGGCCATGAAAATAAAAAAGTAAGATTGTCCAGCCCAGTTTATGCCAATAAAGGCATCCCGGTCAAAATTCCGTATCAGCAGAAAAGTGGCAACTCCCAGGCCCAGAATTATGGGTATAATAATTCTGCGAAACCTGAAATACGATAATACTTTATGATGTTGTTTATCCATAAAAAATAACAATCAACTCTTTACCGGAATAAGCCTGAAACAGAATCGGTCAAAAACTATTTTCAAAAATGCTCACCGGGCTTGTGATTTAAATCTGCAAAGATATATACTTAAACCTTCTGAAAATTGAAAGATAATAATTACTAAACTGCAATTAAATAAAATTGTTGACTGGCCTTTAAAAGTTAATAATAACAGTTTTTTATGTCATTTTGGCGCTTATATACTCGGCCTGCAGCATAAAAATGCCATATTGGCTTGTTTAAGCTGAAAACATCCGTTTTTTCGCTTTGGAATAACTTTTGACCTTCTCCCGATAAAAACATTTTGAATTCAATAAAAAATTTAACTAAACATAAAAACAGGAGACACAAATTATGACAATCATCAGATGGCGCACCCAACCTAATCTCGAAAGATTTATAAATGAAGCTTTCAATAACCGCGTTGAAAATAACTTTAACGAAAACTGCGGCTGCCTGCCCGACACCAACATCATGAAATCAGAAGACAATTACATGATTGAAATGGCGGTGCCGGGTTTACAGAAATCAGACTTCAGCCTTAAGGCAGAAGAAAATGTATTAAGTATTTCCTATGAGCCGGTGGAAGAAAAAAATGAAGAAAACAGCAATTTAACCTGGCTGAGAAGGGAATACAAACAAGAAGCGTTTTCAAGACATTTCACACTTCCCGAAACCTGCGATATTGAAAAAATTTCAGCAAAATATGAAAACGGGATTCTGAAAGTATTCATCCCCTTTGAAGATCCCGAGAAGACAAAAATTACCAAAGCAATTAGCGTAAACTAATTTTTAGGTTGAAATCGAATAATTATGAAAAAAGGCCCTTCGGGGTCTTTTTTTTGTACTATGCTCAAAATATGCTTAGCCTAAACATAATTTTGAATTTAAGTTTGTACTTTTGCCACAAACAAAGCACCCTTAAAACATAAGATTCAGTATGCTGACAAAAATATCTGATTTACATCAGATGGCACGTACGCAAAGCAGGAAGAAGCTCGTGCTGGCCGCTGCGCAAGATCAAAATGCCCTTGAAGCTGTAATTAATGCATCTGAAAACGGTATTGTTGATGTAGTACTAATAGGAGATAAGCCCCTGATAGAGGAAATCTGCCAAAAGGCAGATCTTGACATCTCAGCCTTTGAACTTCTGCACGAGCCTGATAATGAAAAAGCTGCGGTACTTTCAGTCAAAATGGTATCTGAAAAAAAAGCAGATATTCTTATGAAGGGGCATATTAGTACATCCTGCCTTTTACGAGCAGTGTTGAACAAAGAATGGGGCCTCAGAAGCGGGGAACTTCTCTCACACCTGGCATTGTTCGAAATGCCTGCATATCATAAAATTATTGCCATTACCGATGCAGCTATAAACATTGCACCTGATTTAAAAGGAAAGGTTTCCATTATCAAAAATGCTGTCAACTATTTGATAAAACTGGGAATCAATAAACCAAAAGTAGCTGTGTTAAGTGCTGTTGAAACCGTTAACCCTGATATGAAATCTTCGATTGATGCTGCCGCACTGGCAAAAATGGGAGACAGGGGTCAGATTTCCAATTGCATTATCGACGGGCCCTTCGCTTTTGACAATGCTATCAGTAAAAAAAGTGCGGAGCTTAAAAAGATCAAAAGTACCGTTGCCGGTGATGTAGATCTGCTGGTAGGTGATGATCTGGATGTTTCTAATGCGATTTACAAATCTTTCATTTATTTTGCCCATGCAAAATGTGCTGCTGTTATTGTAGGAGCTGCTGCTCCCATCGTACTTACAAGTCGCTCCGACAGCGATGAAACAAAGCTTAACAGTATTGCACTGGCTGCAGCTATTAACTGATATTTTTTCTTAACCCTTATTTATCAAAACATGGAAGAAGAACTATTATTGGCCATTAATCCTGGCTCAACCTCAACAAAAATTGCTGTTTTTAGAAATACCCGGGAGCTGTTCCTTAAAACTATCAAACATTCTTGTGAAGACATCGAAAAATTTGAAAAAATAACTGATCAGTATGAATTTCGCAGGGATATTATCCTTAAGGAGCTAAAGGGTGCAGAAATAGTAGTTGACAACATACAGATTGTTGTGGGTCGCGGTGGTTTGGTAAAACCCATCAAATCGGGTGTATATGAAATGAACGATGCGCTCATTAACGACCTGAAAGTGGGTGTTCTGGGACAACATGCAAGCAACCTTGGAGGACTCATTGCTCATGAAATTGCACAGTCATTGCCCAAGGCTCGTGCTTTCATTGCCGACCCGGTTGTAGTAGATGAATTAGACGATATTGCACGAATTTCCGGTCACCCCGAATTGGAAAGAATCTCTATTTTTCATGCCTTAAACCAGAAAGCCATTGCCCGTCAGCATGCCCGGGCAGTAGCTCAAACCTATGAAGGTTTAAATCTTATCGTTGCTCACCTTGGAGGCGGAATAAGTGTGGGAGCCCATTTTCAGGGGCGCGTAATTGATGTGAATCAGGCACTGGACGGCGACGGACCCTTCTCTCCTGAGCGAAGCGGTAGCTTACCTGTAGGAGCACTGGTAAAGCTCTGTTTCAGCGGAAAATATACAGAAAAAAAAATTAAGAAAATGATTACCGGCCGAGGTGGCCTGGTAGCTTACCTGGATACAAATGATGCCTATGAAATTGAGAAAAAAGCACTTTCGGGTGATGAAAAGGCAAAGCTTATATACGATGCAATGGCATATCAGGTGGCCAAAGAAATTGGAGCTATGTCAACGGTATTAAAGGGTGACGTGGACGCCATTCTGCTTACCGGTGGTATTGCGTATGGTAAGCCATTTGTTGATGCTGTTACACAAAGAATCAGGCATATTTCTCCGGTATACGTTTACCCCGGCGAAGATGAAATGCGCGCTCTTGCCATGAATGGACTGATGGTTCTGAAAGGGGAAACAGTACCTCTTGTTTATGAATAGTAACATTTAACTTTTTAAACGAGACTGTCAAAAAAAGTTTTTAAAATGCTCAACGACCATAAATCACTTTTAAGTCAGATTCTTTTCATTTATCCCACCGGGCTTCAGATTTCCATTCAGTAAAATAAACTATCAAGTTTGCCTCACTTTTCCAGCGCGTGTAATAAATTTTAATATCTGCTTCCGATTTCCACTGTGTAAAATACCAGATCCCTGATTGGGGTTTTGTACTGGATTTCCATTTTGTTAAATAGGCTATTACATTAGCCTCCGACTTCCAATCTGTAACATAAACAAGATAGTCAGCTTCTGATTTCCATTCGGTTACATAAACCTTTTGACCATATGCAATGCAAACTGAAACCATTAGCAGGAAAACAGCCGTAATGATGATTTTTATCACAAATCTTATTTGTGTCATACGACAAAGTTTTCTGATTGATGTATGGCGCATTTTAAGCGTTGTTAAAGGCCGGGATTCTCATCACAAACCTTGTGCCCTCACTCTCTTTCGAATCGAAGGAAATATACCCGTTAAAACTCTCTATGATACTTTTTACCATGGCAAGCCCCAATCCCATACCTGCATTTTTGGTGGTAAAATAAGGCTGGAAGATGTTTTTTTTCAGATCATCCGGAATACCGCAACCAAAATCCTTCACTTCAAGCCGGTAGTAATTTTCTTCTCTTTCACAATGAATATGTATAATTGCTTTTTCATTTTTCTCATAAGCCTGAATTGCGTTTTTTATCAGGTTATTGAAGACCCTGAGAAGCTGTTTGCGATCGCCTGATATTTTCAAATCATTATAATTAACGGGTAGGGTAGCATCAATTTCAACATTATCAAACCCTTTATACAGATCAACCACCTCCGGAATAAACTTTCGCAAGTCAATTTCTTCATTTTTGGTTACCGGCATTTTGGCAAAATCTGAAAATTCAGCTGCTATAACGGCTAGACTGTCTATCTGTTCAACCATTGTTTTGGTAAAACGATCCAGTCTTTCTTCCCAATCATCGGTACGGTCTTTCCATGCCCTTTGCAAGTATTGTACATTCAATCGCATGGGAGTAAGTGGGTTTTTAATTTCATGGGCCACCTGTTTGGCCATTTCCCGCCAGGCTGATTCGCGTTCGCTGCGGGCAAGTAACTCAGCACTTACAGAAAGTTCATCTATCATTCGGTTATACTCGCTTATGAGTTGACCGATTTCATCATCTCTCTCCCACTCGATCTTTTTGTTGGTTTTTCCAAAACTTACTCTTGAAATACTATTTCTGATAAGTTGCAGCGGACGTGTAACATAATTTGAAATAAAAAATGCAATGATCACTGATAACAACAGCAATAAGAGATAAATATTGATAAATGCCACCAGAAAATATGAAATTTCATTACGTAGCTCGCTTTGTTGGGCAAAATAAGGGAGGTTTATATAGGCAATAAGGTTACCTGTAATATTTCGCAAAGGAACATATGTTGAAATATACTCAAGATTTCCGATTTTCTCATGATGTATAAAGAGACTTTTTCTGCTAATTTTCAGCTGATTATAAGCAACAGGATCCATAACCGGCGATATGAGCCCCTCTTCAAATACACGGGGACGTGACGATGCCAGCAAATCGCCACGGGGATTAAAAATATTGATATCAGTAAAGAAAACATGCGAAAGGCGCATCAGTATCTGATTGAGATAATCTTCATAAGTGTAATCCAGATAGGGTTCATCTGCAAGCAGGTTTTCCATTTCAATGAGAACTCCGTGAGCCTTTTCGTTAATGATAGCCTCGTTTTTGTTTTTGTATATGTTGAAGATAAACCATGCCGAAGCACTTCCTATCGAAACAACTGATACCAGAACAATACCAATGATTGAAAATTGCAACCTTTTCTTGAAGTTCAAAGAAAACGTGAATTCATTATTGATGTAGAGAACCGACATCCAAATAATAATACTGAATAAAAAGAAGACGATGAACAGGTATGAAAACGGAGCAATTCTTTCGAGCATGGATTCTTCCGGTTTGCTGACCATGATCTGAGTATTCTCATCACGATTGTACATTAAATGATTGTAACCATCAGCGTCAAAATACACAAAAGTATCATCATCGGCATCATAGGCTGTTGAGTTGATACTAAAGAAATAAGGCCCGTATTTAAGGGTCATGATATCATCCTTATAAATGGCATATGAATAGTTGCCGATATTCCGGCTTATATCTATCTGTTCATCCACCAGCAATTCAGGAAATCCCAGTTCTCGTGGAATAAATCTTGCTTCAAACTCAATAAATAACCGGTAAAGAATATA
>SKVR01000025.1 GCA_007129355.1 Bacteroidales bacterium
ATACTGCAAGGCATTATAGCCCGCCAACCTATATGAATCCATCAGTATCGTCTTTTAATAACGGTGTTACCCATGGAGGTGATTGGTATGACATAACTGGCAGCAGGCAGGATTTTATGAATTATTACCGGAACCAACGGGAGTTAACTCTTGAACTTTCCAATACAAAGCTTCTGCCTCCTGAACAATTGCCGGCCCACTGGGAGTATAACTACCGGTCTTTCCTTAATTATATCAGACAGGCGGCCTATGGTATCAGAGGCACTGTTACAGACCTTTATTCAGGAGAATCTCTAGCTGCAAAAATTGAGATTTTAAGTCACGATCAGGATAACTCATTTGTCTTTTCCGAATTACCGCATGGTGATTTTTACCGGCCGGTTCTGGCTGGAACATATACTTTGGAAGTTACTGCAGATGGTTACAATTCCCTGGTGGTAGAAAATGTTTCTATTGAAAATTATGAAGCCATTGTATTGGAATTGCAGCTTGTAGAAGATAATCCTTTTGCTCCCCCCATTAACCTTGTGGCACATACGGGCAATAATAGCCAGGTCTCCCTTGAATGGGATGCTCCGGAACCTCCTGCAAGCAGCAGTAATACTTCAAAAGATTATATTTTTTACGAGCCGGATGCGTATCATGTATACCGCAATGGAGAGTACCTTGACATAGCAGAGAATACCTGGTATTTTGATACGGAAACCCCTCCCGGAGTCTGGGAATACTATGTTAAAGCGTGGTATGCTGAACCTGAAGGTTTATCTCATCCATCCAATTCTGTTAAAGTTGCGTTTTCTAAACCCGACCATTATACAGTTACTTTCCAGATAATAAATGAAAACAGGCAGCAGATAAACGATGCTTATGTAAGTCTTGGAGGACAACAGAATCCTATGGGTGATTATTATTTTTTGAATGTCATTACCGGTGCTTATGATTATCTGGCCTGGAGCGATAATTACTTGCCCGCAGAAGGTATTATTGAGGTTGAAGATTCAGATATTACAGAGGATGTAGTTTTATTATTTGACGATACCGGTTTAACTGAAATAACAGCCAGCCAAAACTTCAGGTTGTTTCCCAATCCGGTTTCAGATCGGTTGCAGATAAAGGCAGATGTGATTATTGACAGAATAACTTTAACCGATATGAGCGGCAGGCAGCTCAAAACATGGTTGCCGGCTCAACCCGAATTTGACCTGGATGTAACAGAATACTCTGTGGGGATTTATCTCATCGGAATCTTTACTGATCATGATGTAGTATATAGGAAACTACAGATACAATAAGAAAGGGGTTATTTTGTAAGTGGTATCTGGTTGTTGAGCTTGCCGAAACGACTCGTGAATATTGGTCAGATACCCTCTACGACAGGTGTTACAGTGAGTTTATCGAACTGCTCAGCGCCCAGTTTAAATACGGCTTACGAGACAACCTCTTTTCTTATCTTAAATTTTTGCTTGCTCTTAAAACCGGTTCTCTTACCCGATTGTACACATCTTCAATTTCACCACTACCATCCAAATCTATAACCTGATTATGCTGGCGGTAATATTCCAGCACAGCTTCACTGTGTTGCTCATGCTCTTCCAGTCTTGATACTATTGTGGTGGCACTATCATCGTAGGGCATTTTCTTTTGTGTGCGGCTGCGTGCATCCAGGCGCTTCATCAATTCAATGTAACTGACATTCAGGTTGATGACACAATTAATAGCATGTCCTTTTTTCTTGAGAATTCCATCGAGTATATAGGCCTGCACCAGTGTCCGCGGATACCCCTTGAAGACATATCCACGTCCGTTTCCGTTGGTATCCTGTATGCGTTCTTCTATAAGTCGTATAACTATTTCATCAGGAAGAAGCAGACCTTTTTCCATATAGGGCCGTATTTGCTTTCCGATAGGGGTTTGGGCTTTTACCTCCTCCTGCAATAGTTCACGGGTGGCAATCATGGTAAGATCAAATTCCATTGCCAGTTGGCTGGCCTGGGTGGTCATGCCGGCACCGGGATATCCAAACATCACTACATTGATAGAATGTTTTTTAATGTCCTCACCTATATGTTTTTTGATTCTTGAGAAGATCTCTTCGGAAGTACCTGTGGCATCTACACGGGTTAGTAATCCTGTGTTTTTGTAAAAATCAAGCACCGGAAGTGTTTTCTGATGGTATTCCTGTAATCGTTTTTTAATTACAACTTCATTGTCATCTTTACGGTCCTGCTCTTTGGCTCTTTGTAATAAACGTTTGGTACATTTTTCATCCGAGATATCAAGAATAAAAATACGCGTAAGTGTACGTTGCAAGCGGATAAACAGACCATCGAGAATATATGCCTGCACATAAGTACGTGGAAAACCATCAAATAAGAACCCATCACTTCCTTCGTGGTTCTTAATGGCTTTATTAATCAATTGAACAATGATCTCATCATCGGCCAGTCCACCTGCTTCAATTCCTTTTTTTACTTTTTTCCCGATCGCAGTACCTTCCCTAATTTCTTTTCTGAGCAACTCTCCCGTTGAGATGTAGGTAAGATTATACCTCGACATCAACAGCTGCGATTGCGTGCCTTTTCCTGCCCCGGGGGGGCCAAACATTATGATATTCAACATGATAATTCTTGTTTTTAGGTGGCTGTCTCAGAAGTAATTTCTGGTCGTTGAGCCTGTCGAAACGATAGTTGCTAATCAAATTGTTATGCGCTTCGACAAGCTCAGCGTCCAATCAAAACTTAACTAATGAGCCGACCTCGTCTGAATTTGCGAATCGCAAAATTAAGCTTAATTCAGCAAATAGCAATTGAGAAACTAAACTATTTAAAGACCGCTAATTACTATTCAGGTGGCTATTACTGAAATGAAACCCAAAGTAAAAGGGTTTTTCTGGGTGCTGCAAGACAAAAAAAAGACCATCAAAATAGTTTATCAGCATAAATAAATTTATATTTATCGATTGAATCCCTAGAAATTGGGCTATGGTATTTCATTCAGCATTTGAAAATTCTTACCTGTGGCTGCCTCTGGTGGGTTTTGTCGTTGGTTTTCTGGGTTCAGTAATAGGTGGTGGGGGTGGATTCTTCTTTTTGCCTGTTTTGATCCTTTTGTTTCATGTGCCTGCTCAGGGTGCCGTATCAACATCACTTGCTGCAACACTTCCTGTATGTATAGTCGGGGCCTTGAGTCATTACCGGAATGGTAATATTGATTTAAGAACGGGATCAGTTTTTGCCATAGCGGGTATTCTTGGGGCAATTATCGGTGCAGGTTTAACCGGAATACTCACAACCGGTCAGTTAAAAGTAAGTTTTGGTATTTATTCCATTCTGCTGGCAGGCCATATGATGCTAAGTAACAGGAAAAAATTAAAAGCAGAAGCTAATGGGGAAGTTATATCGGAAAAAACTCCTTTTCAAAAAAGGACCCGGGGTTCTGTTTACGGACTACTGGCAGGCGTTATTACCGGAACTTTCGGTACAAGCGGCACTGCTCCTGTGCTTGCGGGTTTGTTTGCCATGCGCTTACCCATAAAATTAATTGCAGGAACATCATTACTGATTGTTTTTGTGAATACTGCTTCAGCCCTGGGAGCACATTTTATGGTGGGAAGGATTGATCTTACCCTTGTTTATTTTCTCACAGCCGGTACAATCATCGGCGCTTTTGCCGGCCCCAGGCTTATCAGTGTGGTTAAAATTGAACGTTCAGAAAATTCTGTCCGGTTCTGGTTTGCACTGATCATGATGGCTCTCGGGATTTTGATGATTATTACTTAGAAAATGTTGGTTTTAACTTTATCTGATATATGATCCGTACAATTTATATTATTATCCTTGTTTATTTTGTTCTGGGAGCAATAGGTTTCTATTTTATCAACCGCAGGAAGGAAGCTCATGTAGCACGTAAAAACCGGACAAAGCTGTTTACTTACTTTCTGATCATCAATATTGTATTTTTCAGTATCGTAATAGAACCTTTGGTATTTCGATATCTTGCTGTAATTATTATTCTTGCCGGATTTCTCGAAATTTACACTGTATTAAAAAGATCAGGGTATAGCAGGAAAGGTTTTTTTATTTTATCCTTGATTGTTTTCGTCATCATTTCCTTTGGCTTTTATGCTTTCAGCCTTCTCGAAAAAGAGTTGATCCTTTATACCTTCATTATTCTTTCAGTTTTTGACAGTTTCAGCCAGATAACAGGGCAGATTTGGGGTAAAACCAAACTTTTTCCTAATATCAGTCCCAACAAAACCCTTGAAGGCCTCATCGGTGGTGCCTTGATTGCCGGTATCAGCGCATTTTTGCTCAGGGGGTTGTTAGCAGCCGATTCTCTGAACAAAGTTTTTCTGGTTACCGGAGTATTGGTTTTCGCATTTCTGGGTGATATTGGCACATCTTACTACAAGCGTAATTACAACTTAAAAGACTTTAATAACCTGATACCCGGTCATGGCGGATTTCTTGACCGTTTCGACAGCCTGATAGCAGGCGGCGCTTGGATATCGCTGATAACCTTATTACTTTAAAAAGGCAATATATTTTTGAGCTCTTTTATAAACAAAATGCTGGCGTTATGACTGAACAGATCGCACTTACTTTTATTTTCTTAATAGCTCTAAGCTTATTACTTGTTTTTACCGAAATAGTTTACAGGCGGCTAGGTGTTAAAGGTGAAGTTACAAGGAAATTTGCCCATTTTACCGCAACTCTTTCTACTGTAACCTTTCCTTATATTTTCACTGATCATTGGTATGTACTTACGCTGGCAATTATATTTTTTATATTACTTTACATCAGTCGTAATGGTGTTCAGTTAAAATCTATACATGACATTGAAAGAATTTCAATTGGCAGCTATCTGCTTCCGGTTTCCATTTATCTAACGTTTCTTATATCATTTAGTCTTAATGAGAGGTTATTTTTTATACTACCTATGCTGATATTGGCCATTTGTGATCCTATGGCGGGAATTCTGGGGCTTGAAGTTCAGAAATATAATCACAAGATCAGAATATTCGGCTGGAAACTAAAAAAGACCTGGCTGGGATCAGGATCTTTTCTGATTTCCTGTTTTATGATTAGCATCATTGCCCTTTATTTCAATCGTATGGTGCTTGATTTGAAAACATTCTGGCTGGCTTTGGTTATTGCAGTTATAGCTACGCTGGCAGAACTCATTAGCTGGCGTGGAACGGATAATCTTTTCATTCCTATAAGTGTATTGGTTATGCTGGTATTGTTCCTTTAGCATCTTTCAAGGTATTTTAAAACAGAAAAAGCCACCCTTAAACAGGTGGCTTTTTCCTTGTGACTCCGCCAGGATTCAAACCTGGAACCTTCTGATCCGTAGTCAGATACTCTATTCAATTGAGCTACGGAGCCATATTTTGCTTTTGCGGTTGCAAAGATATGGCTTTTTTTATTGCGAACAAAAAGTTTTTAAAAATAATAACCCGGACTCATAACCACCCTAACTCTCTCATGGCCCGGTTGGAGTTCCAAGCCCTTTTAAAAGATGCACAGCTCCCGAAAAAAATAAGGGTTAGTTATGGCAGGAGTTGTGCATCTTCAAAGCCTGATAGGAACAATATAGATTCTGATTTTGAATTTTTGTGAAGTGGAGAAACCAAAACCATCAGAAAAAAGCAATTTCTCTAAAGTTATTATCTTTTCCATAGCCAATCATTGTATTAACTTTATTAATTAGCCCGATTAGTCTCCTAACCAAGGCAGTTGTTCAGGTTCTTTTGGATCGGGTATATGAAGAGGGTCTGATGCGTCTGGACTTTGTTGACCAACCCACTTTAAATTAACAAGACCATTGCAGGAAAACTGAGCAAACCAGTCAGGAATTTGCCTGTTGTGTATCTTTACTTCGGGGTTAAAACTACCAGTTGCCCCTTGAAAGCGTTTGGTGCCTCCTTCAATAGTGGCGACATCGTCGATGCTATAATGAAAAATTTCACAACCTTGATCCTGGATGCAGATTATTTTTCCTTGAG
>SKVR01000238.1 GCA_007129355.1 Bacteroidales bacterium
AACAAAAAAAAGGAGAAAACATGTCTGACATTTCAACAAGAGTAAAAGCTATCATCGTTGATAAGCTTGGTGTAGATGAAAAAGAAGTAACCCCCGAAGCTAGTTTTACTAACGATTTGGGAGCGGACTCTTTGGACACCGTAGAACTTATTATGGAGTTCGAAAAGGAATTCAACATTGCTATTCCTGACGATCAGGCTGAGAAGATCAGCACTGTAGGTGACGCGATTGCTTACATTGAAAACAACAATAAGTAATACTTAAGTAGTTTTAAATGAAACTCAGAAGAGTAGTCGTAACAGGATTAGGCGCTCTTACCCCAATTGGCAATACCGTTCCGGATTACTGGAACGGTTTGCTTAATGGGGCAAGTGGTGCGGGTCCGATCACCAAATTTGACGCCTCGAAATTTAAAACCCAATTTGCCTGCGAAGTAAAAGGCTACGATTCCCTAAACCATTTTGACCGCAAAGAAGCAAGGAAGTACGACCTCTTTGCCCAATATGCTATGGTGGTTGCCGAGCAAGCTGTAAAGGATGCAGGACTTGATACATTTGAATATAATCCTGACAGGGTTGGGGTTATATGGGGAAGTGGAATCGGTGGTCTTGATACTTTTTTAAAAGAAATTTCCGATTTTGCAAAAGGTGACGGAACCCCAAGGTTTAGTCCCTTCTTTATCCCCAAGATGATTGCAGATATTGCCGCCGGCCATATCTCCATAAAATATAATTTCCGCGGGCCTAATTTTACAACAACATCGGCATGTGCTTCTGCAGCTAACGCATTGATTGATTCATTCAATTATATCCGTTTAGGCAAAGCTGATATTTTTATCAGCGGAGGCTCCGAAGCGGCTGTTAATCAAGCTGGACTGGGAGGATTTAACGCTCTAACCGCTCTTTCGGTTAGAAACGATGACCCCAAAACTGCTTCACGTCCATTTGATAAAGGTCGTGATGGTTTTGTATTGGGTGAAGGAGCAGGAAGTATGGTTTTTGAAGAACTGGAACATGCCAAAAAGCGCGGAGCAAAAATTTATGCCGAAGTAATTGGCGGTGGACTCTCTGCGGACGCACATCATATGACAGCTCCTGACCCCGAAGGCAAGGGTGCGAAAATGGTTATGAAAAATACTCTTGAGGATGCGGGTATCAACCCCGAAGATGTTGACCATATCAATACTCATGGTACATCAACTCCTCTGGGAGATATTGCTGAGCCCAAAGCTATCGTTGCACTTTTTGGAGATCATGCAAAAAGCATCAGCATTAATTCCACTAAGTCTATGACAGGCCATTTGCTGGGTGCTGCCGGAGCTGCTGAAGCTATTGCCACAGTTTTGGCAGTGCTGAATGATATTGTTCCTCCAACCATCAACCATTTTACCGATGACCCTGAAATTCCGATGCTGGATTATACATTCCATAAGTCCAGGAAGAGGACTGTTAATGTGGCACTGAGCAATACCTTTGGGTTTGGAGGTCATAATGCGTGTGTTGCCTTTAAAAAATATACAGAATAGTTTCTGATATTTTGCAATTACTTAGATATTTTAAAAGAAAAAAAGACAGCCAGGATGATGAACTCATACTGGCTGTTAAAAATGTTTTCGGTTTTAAACCCGGAAACATTTCGCTGTATAAGTTAGCTTTCCGCCACAAATCTGCAGCATCTTCAGGTTCCAATGGGTTTAAGCATAGCAACGAAAGGCTTGAATACCTGGGCGATGCCGTACTGGGCTCAGTGGTTGCTGATTTCCTTTTCAAAAAGTTTCCTTACAAAGATGAGGGTTTCCTTACCGAGATTCGCTCGCGTATTGTAAGCCGTCAAAACCTGAACATTCTTTCAAGAAAACTGGGTTTGGATAATATGGTTCAAACCAGCAGGGAAAATCAATCTGTGGGAACATCCATACTGGGTGATGCCTTCGAAGCGTTTGTGGGTGCATTGTACCTTGATAAAGGCTACAGATTTACACAAAGAATTATTGTTCAGAAGATCATACAGAATCATCTTGATCTTGACGAACTGATTAGTAAAGAAGTAAACTTTAAAAGCAAACTTATTGAATGGGCCCAGAAAGAAAAGTATAGCATTGAGTTTGTTGTGGCGGATGAGCTGGAGAACAACAAAAAACTTAAAATCTATGTTGTAAACCTGTTAATTGATAGCCAACTGATTGCCACAGGTAAAGACTTCTCCATTAAGAAGGCCGAACAAAATGCAGCCGAACAGGCATCCGTAAAGGTTTTTACTGAAAATATCTTTGCAGGAAAAAAGCCTGATGATGAGATTGAAACCGAAGATTAGGCTTCAACCAGCCGGAAAAGTTTCGGAATTTGCATGGGTTCCTGGTTAGCTCAACCTTTAAATTTATTATTTTTGGATTGTAAAACAGGAAATAACCTTTTATGGGGATTGTTCCTTTTTTAAATGTTTTTACCGCTTGCAATGAAACCCGCATGAGCACTTCACTCAAAAGGAGATAAAAGTAACGCAGGCTAGTTCCGTTAAGCCCATCACATAACTAATGATTCTGAATGGAAGCGACCCGGAAAAATTTGATATTTTTTTTACTGGTTTTTACCGGATTTGCTGCCACATCCCAGGTGAAGACCGGAATAGAAGTTTTACGCGAACAGAACTTTGAGTCACTTGCAGGCAAGCGGGTAGGTTTAATTACCAACCCCACAGGAGTTGACAGTAATCTGAAATCTGCAATTGATATTCTTGCCGGTGCCGCTAATGTGCAACTGGTAGCTCTTTATGGTCCGGAGCACGGTGTGCGGGGTGACTATCCTGCTGGAGAGTATATTGAAAACAAGCTGGATGCGCGTACAGGTGTTCCCATGTTCAGTCTTTACGGGAGAACACGTAAGCCTACACCGGAAATGCTGAATGGAGTTGATGTGCTGGTTTATGATATCCAGGATATTGGATCACGTTCCTACACATACATCAGCACACTGGGTCTGGCCATGGAAGCAGCTGCAGAAGCCGGCATTGATTTTATGGTTCTTGACCGGCCCAACCCTTTGGGTGGAAATAAGTTTGAGGGACCCCTGGTAGAAGATGAATTTATCTCTTTTGTAAGTCAGTTTCCCATAACTTATGTGCATGGCTTTACTGTAGGAGAGCTGGCAGGTTTTCTTAACGGCGAAGGATTACTTGCCAATGGAGTTCAGGTCAATTTAACTGTAATTGAAATGGAAGGCTGGGAACGTCATATGTCATTTGAAGATACCAGATTACCATGGGTTATGTCATCGCCCCATATTCCGCATGCCCACTCGGCTTATTTTTACCCGGTTTCAGGTATACTGGGTGAACTTTACACCATCAATATCGGAGTGGGTTATACTTTGCCATTCCAGCTTTTTGGTGCAGAATGGCTCCTTGATGCTGAGCTTTTAGCCGAAAGATTGAATGCAATTGAAATTCCCGGGGTAATATTCCGCCCCATTTACTACCGTCCCTATTATACCGATTTACAGGGAAAAAGCCTGCGTGGGGTGCAGGTGCACCTAACGAACTTGCAAAAAGCGCCTTTGTCCATTATACAATTTTATGTAATGCAGGAATTATTTGCTATGCATCCCGAATTTCATTTCTTTGAAAAAGCCCCCACCCGCCTGCGAATGTTCGACCAGGTTTGCGGAACAGATAAGGTTCGGAAAGCTTTTGAAAAAAGATTTAAGGTGGAAGATATGATTGATATCTGGAACCGTGAAGTGGATGGTTTAGTTATGCTGGCAAGGCAGTATTTTTTGTATTAGTTTTGCCGGCAAGTAAGCAGATTATTTTCCTGGATACTATCCGAAAAGCACTGGATGGAAAAATGACGAAATATGAGATTTTGAAGTGATAGAAATTTGTGGTCGTTGAGCCTGTCGAAACGATGGTATTGTCATTTCGACAAGCTCAGTGACCAGATGACCAACATCTTAATTCTGTCAGCTTACTCCTTCTTCTCTTTAATCCCAAAAGACTTATCAATTTTCAGAAAGCGGATTACGAGAAAGCCTGGTATCGTGCAGAGCATGATCCAAACAAAAAAGTTCTGATACCCGATGATTTCCTGTATCCAACCTGAAATCATGCCGGGAAGCATCATTCCCAGGGCCATAAGGCCCGTGCAGATAGCAAAGTGAGCGGTTTTGTGCTTGCCTTCTGAGAAATAGATCATGTAAAGCATATAGGCCGTAAAACCAAATCCGTAACCAAACTGCTCAATAGCTACCGATCCTGAAATAAGCCAGAAACTTTCAGGTTGGGCAAAGGAAAGGTACACATACATCAGGTTGGGCAGGTTAATGGCAAAAGTCATGGGAAGGATCCAGAACTTTAATCCTTTGCGAGATGCCATAATACCTCCCAGAATACCTCCCAGAGTAAGAGCCAGTATTCCGATGGTTCCGTATATGAGTCCCACATCGCCGGTGGTAAGTCCCAAGCCACCAATCTGACGGGCATCCAGCAGGAATGGCGACGCCATTTTTACCAGCTGTGCTTCTCCCAGCCGGAAGAGCAGCAGGAAGCCCAGCGCCGGACCGATATTTTTCTTGCGGAAGAAGGAACCAAAAGTCTGAAAAAATTCATAGAATACACCCTGACCGTCATCCTGAATGATTGCCTTATCGCTTGCCGGCCGGGGCAGGAAGAATTTATGATACAGGAAAAAACAAAGGAATAGCCCGGCTAGAATGGCAAAGGTAATGGACCATGCAAAGGGTATGTTACCCGAACGCCCTTCAAAGTATGCAGAAGCTGCCCTGTCAAGCCTGTGGTCAAGCTGTATTAGCATCCATGCTGTTTTGTCCCAGTTATCTGAAGTAAATTCCAATCTTTCACCGTGTTCCAGTTTGATGCTGGCATCGCCCCGGCGAAAATCCGTATTCAGAATAATTTCGCGACCTTCACCCGGATCCTCCGACAGGCGTATGCCAATCAGGCCCATATTGCCGCGGTATTGTTCCAGAATAGGATCCGCTTCTTCGGTACGGCCCAACCTGTCGCGCAGCCAGGTTCCCATGGGCTGCGATATGGACCTTGCCCACCACGATGGGCCTTTCTCCAGCTCAGGATCAGGTAATACAAAGCCGTTAGCCATATTTGCGGCTGCTACCCATTTTTTTATACTGTCAGCTTCTTTCTTGCTTATCAATTCAGTTGCAAGTTGCAACTGTTCATGACTGATTACGAAAGTGAGTTCATCGTTTTCCGTGATTTCCGGGATTTCTGGTCCCTTCAATACTTCTGTGTGTTGCGGGCTTGCTTCAACAGTAAAACGGACCGGTTCCTGTCCGGTAAATACTTCAAAAAACCCGGCCAGGATTATCAGTAGCCCCTGCCCGGTAATCATTGCCAGGCGGTAAAAAGTACTACGGATTCCCACAAAATAGGATTGCTGTCCCTGGCTCAGTCCCAGCATGTAAAACCCGTCGGCGGCAATGTCGTGGGTGGCCGAACTGAAAGCCAGTAGCCACAAAAAGGCCAGTGAATACTGGAAAAAATTGGGAAGTGGAAGGGTTAACGCCACTCCAGCCAAACCTGCTCCAACAATCAATTGCATGGAAACAATCCACCAGCGCTTGGTTTTGAAAAGGTCAACAATGGGGCTCCAGAATGGCTTGATTACCCATGGCAGGTATAGCCAGCTGGTATATAATGCAATATCGGCATTCGAAACACCCAGCCGTTTGTACATGATCACCGATACGGTCATCACAATCACATAGGGAATTCCCTGGGCATAATACAAGCTGGGTACCCAACTCCAGGGGGATTGTTTGTTGGTTTTTTCCATTTTGAAGTTACTTGAAGGTTTATTTTCAGGGATACCATCCCCTGATTTATTTTTTCAAAAACATTTGTTCACTGAGCTTGTCGAAGTGATTCTTGACCGTTTCGACAAGCTCAACGACCAGTTGGGCATGGTCACTGAGCTTGTCGAAGTGACTTTCTGACCTTGTCGTTTCGACAGGT
>SKVR01000055.1 GCA_007129355.1 Bacteroidales bacterium
CACGAAAGTATAGCAAAAGGATTACTGGCCATGGCGGGATCTTCCTCCATGGCCTTTTCAAGTCCGCTAGGCAGCGAAGGATTCTGTGCGAGCATTTCGCGGGCCATTTCTTCCATTACATAACTCTCAAAATATTCCACACGTTCGAATACTGAGTTGAAAAAGCCCCAATAGGCGAAGGAGCCTGGTGCCATGGGTTCAAGGGCATGGGCTATAATGCGGGCGCGGGGCTGGTTCATAGGAATGATCACCGACCCTTCAGGAAATGTCCTGGTTACGAGCCATGAATTCATTCTGAAGTTTGCCGTTTGTCGCCCTTCCGATGAACGGGCCGAAAGCCTTACATCTTCAAAACGGTAGGCTTCAATCCGGATTTCGGTCTCTTCGGCAAGCTTTCTCATTTTAATACCATGCATTGTCAGCCTGTCAATCACATCTTTGTACTGAACGGGAATAATGTATGCTTCCGGCAGCTGAACTTCATAACTTACCCGGTTTTTGTTAAACCATGGAATCTGGTAAGTTACCGGCTTTTCTGATTCATAAATAAACCAGTTGCCTCCGCTCAGGCTGCTTTCCTTTTTTCTGTATTCAACCCCGATAAAATCAACCATAACCGAGTCGCCGGTGAGTTCAAACCTTAAGGGGAATTTATTTTCTCTGAATTCAGATGATGCGGTATAACGGTCAGCTTCTTCTATTATGCTTTTCAACTGGTTATCATGGTGAAGAATATCCATTGTGTGCAAAATCATAAGATGGGTTGATTCAACGCGCATGGAGTAGGGTTTGAGCATATGGGTTTCCAGCAGAAGTCCGGGGCGATTGAGCTCAGTTACGTATCCTGTTGAAAACATCGGACTGTAAACCCCGCTTCGCAAACCGCTCCGCGGATCATGCCAGGAACGATAAGTTACATAGGGAAAAATGGGGTAGCCATCAGTTTCCATTTTTGTTTCAACCTGCGGCAGGTAGGTTTTTTTCATCCAGTTTGACAGTTCGGTATTGGCACCACCAAAAATGTCAAGAACGTATGTCATAGTATACTGATAATCGCCACCGTTGGTAGAATGGGTGTCGATGAAGAAATCCGGTTCCCATTGGTGCCAGAGTTTAAGAAATGCTCTTATTTCCTTTGAATCGGCTTTAAGATAATCGCGGTTCAGGTTCAGGTTCAGTGCATTGGTTCGCCAGCCCATCTCCTCGGGTCCGTTCTGGTTGATGCGGTTGTAGGGACCGAAGCGTTCATGTCCGTCAACATTTAGGATGGGAATAAAAAGGATGGTAATATTTTCAAGGTAATGCTTGTGTTTGCCATGGATCACCATATCGCGAAACAGGATGAACCCCGCATCTTTGCCCACCGGCTCACCCGGATGGATAGCTGCCTGGATAAGCAGTATTTTATTTCCTGATGCTTTTACCTTTTCCGGTGAAAAATTTCCATTCCCGTCAAGTATAAGTAATGGAATCTCCCGTCCCTGGTGGCTGTATCCTATGCTTTCATAATGGAGCAGGGGAGACGCATCGGCCAGAGCCTGGCTGAATACCAGTGTTTGCTCATAGGATGGTGTGCGGTTAAAATCATTCTCTTCATACCAGGTAAGCCACTTTTTTTCTGTTTCGGAAGATCGGGCATGGGCAGAAAAAATTGTTATAAATATTATAAGTAAATGTATCCGGTGCATAATTTTTGAATTTGAAAAATATAAGAATGGGGCAAAATTATAGAAATCTGATTCAAAGTAGTTTATTAAAACACTTTTATTTATCGAACGCAGATTACGCAAATTTGCAGCAACACGAATTATCACTGATTTAATCAATGTAATCAGCGCTTGGAAATCAACGTTATCCGCGTTCCATTTCTCTTGGGCATTGCTTGCAGGTTCATAGTATTTTTCGTATATTTAGGGCACTTTAATTTATCTTTCAGAGTATAAATTCTTAAACCTAAAGCCATGGAAGACCGACTGATAACAATCGCCACTGATCACTATACTGCTGCTGAAATTCTCAAGGCTCGTCTGGAAGATGCCGGCATTGAATGTTTCCTGAAGCATGTAAACCTTTTGCAGGGTGCTGTTTCAGAAGGAGTGCAGGTACAGATCAGACAAACTGATGTAGAAAAGGCTTTGCGGATCATTACCGATTTAAAAAGTACCCAGGAAAAAAAGGAACTTAAGGATTTAAAACAAATCAGACGGATCCTGGTGCCAGTGGATTTTTCAGAATTCTCGAAAAATGCCTGCTTTTATGCTGTAAAGCTGGCTAAGAAATATGATGCCGATCTGAAAATTCTGCACGTTTTTTATGCTCCCATCGTTGACCTGGTTCCCATTACCGATGCTTATTCCATCCAGGTGGATATGGATATCAATTTAAGAGAGATGGAAGACCAGGCCAAACGCAATCTTGTGGAATTTGTGAGTGAGATAAGAGAAACTGCAGCAAACCAAGGCTATGGTGAAGTTAAAATCAGTTATTCGCTCAGAGAGGGGATTGTGGAAGATGAAATTGCTTCTATGGCTAAAGCTTTTAAACCAGGGATTATTGTTTTGGGAACAAAAGGAAAAGGAGAGAAGCAAAGCGACATTATAGGAAGTGTAGTATACCGGGTGCTCGATAAATCTAAATTACCGGTACTGGCCATTCCCGGACATACAAGTATGGAGAGCCTTATCGATGTAAAAAATATAGTTTATGCTACCGATTTCGATGATTCCGACTATGTGGCCATCCGGAAGCTGATTGCCATTGTGGTTGCCTTCGATGTTAAAATACATTGTGTGCATATCTCCAAAAGCCCCGAAGTCAAATGGGATACAGCACGTATGGATGCACTCAGGGATTATTTCAGTCAAATCAGCAAAAATGTACCTGTTGAATGCAGCTTTATAAAAGGAGATAATCCCGTTGCCAACCTGGAAGCATTTTGTGAACTGAATGAGATTGATGTTATTGCAATCAATAACCGCAAAAGAAACCTGCTTCAGCGTATGTTTAAACCCGGTCTTACTAAAAAGCTAATTCACAGTGGTTCCGTTCCCTTGTTACTTTTCAGGGCCTGATATTTTTCTGTAATTTTTTCTCATTATGAGTTGAATGTATTTAAACATGTTTTCTCATCAGGTGTTGATATCTTTGAAAGTTAAATTAAGCCTGCATGAGAATTCGCCTGGTAACATCAGTAATGGCACCTTTTAAGAAGGTACATCAGGGATTCAACAGAAAACTGTTTGAATACATGATGCCACCTTTTTCTTTGGTCCGTATTGCCAAATACGAGGGTCAGTCGCCGGGCGATATTGTAGACATCAAATTTAACCTGCCCTTTCTGGGTCACTGGACTGTCATCATCAAAGAATCATGGATTTCGCAAAGAGAGTATGGTTTTATTGACCGGGGTTTAAGGGTGCCTTTTGGAATCAATTACTGGAAACATATACACCGTGTTGTGGCACGTGATAATCACTCATCCTTTATCATTGATGATATTGAGTATGAAACATCTTGGAAACTTTTGGATATATTGCTCTTTATACCCATGTTTCTGATTTTTTATCCCCGAAAGTTTCAGTACAAAAAGTATTTTAAAACATCACTAAAGAAATGAACTATGGAAATCTGGAAATTATGGATGGAAGGATTTGTTGTGGTTTTGGCCTTTATGACCCTAATATGGATATGGAGTGTAAGGTTGAAAAATGCCGGTATTGTTGATCCATTCTGGGGGCTGGGATTTATTGTGGTTTCATTTTGGTATGCTTACCGGTTAAATATTACCGAAGTCCATCAATGGATATTGCTGGCCATGGTTGCCATTTGGGGCATCAGGTTGTTTGTTTATCTGTTTATCCGTAATTATGGCAAGAAAGAAGATTATCGCTATCAGCAGTTTCGACGTAATTATGGTGAAAAGCGCTACTGGTGGTTCAGCTTTTTCCAGGTTTTTATGTTGCAGGGAGTTTTGCTGGCATTTATTTCTATCAGTATTCTTGGCGGCTTGTTCCCATCACAAACCGGTCATCCTTTTTGGTTTATCCTTTCACTTATCTTCTGGATGGTGGGCTTTGTTTTTGAAGCAGGTGGCGATTTTCAGATGACGCGCTTTAAAGCAAATCCAGATAACGCTGGAAAGATTATGGATAAAGGTTTCTGGCGCTATACACGTCATCCCAATTATTTTGGCGATACCATGGTTTGGTGGGCCTACGCCCTTATGGCTGTTTACAATGGTTACTGGTGGGCCATTGCCGGGGCTGTCCTTATGACCTGGCTGATTATCAGAATATCAGGCGTGGCCATGCTGGAGAAAAACTTGAAAACCCGCAGAAAAGGCTATGATGAATACATTAAACGGACTCCTGCTTTCTTTCCGTGGTTTCCGTCTGAAAGCAAAAAGCCCGTTTAAATGTTTAAATTATCAGGAGAGATTATCTTCCTTTTACAGTAGCACTGCTGCTTATAATCATGGTGAAATTGATTGATTCGCCATCCATAGGATTTTGTGCAGAAACTTCTCCTTCAAGATCCTGAATCAGGGTTGCCTGGGAAATCCAGCCGGTTGCTTTATCTATGAGTGCCGAAAAAGTCTGATTACCAACCATATCCATACTCATGTTCATTCCCGATGCATCGTCGGGCAAATCTGAACTACTGATCTCTGACAACCCCTGGATGTGATAAAAGCCGTCTTTCTCACCCATAAACTGGTAAACAGTTTGGATATTCAAGGGCATCATAGAAACCATTTCCATGGATGCTTGCCACTGGTCGCCCACAGCAACCGGTCCATCAGGAAAAATTCTGGAGTAACTTTCAATCTGCGATGTCATGGCATTTTCACCAAATTGCTGCTGTAACTGGGCACCTATCTGCATCATCATGGGGTCAGTAACATCGCCCATATCTTCCATCATTTTTTGTATCAAAACATCAATGTTTTTTATTTCGGTTACCTTGCCGTCATCTCTCATCCTAACCTCGAAAGGAACATCCATTACCCTTGCAAGCATCATAGATCCGGGGTCGTTCTCATCTGCTTTTTCGTTACTGATTATGTTTGAGCCGTAAGGGGTTTCCATCTCCATCGCCATAGAAACATACCTTATATCCATATCATAATAACGACCATCTTTGGCTGTTACTTTATATCCCAGGGTCATGGTAATGGTGTTGCTGATTTCCATATCCATACCCATGATATGTTGCTGGACCTTTGATTCTGTAATTACCTCCTGAAAATATTCACGGCCTGTTTCAAGATTGTATTTTAATTCTGTTTTCTGAGCTATTACAGCAGTAAAGCATAAGAAAACGAATAACAACATAAATGACTTTTTCATAATTTCAAATGTTTAAGTGGTTTTAATATGATATTGCTTTTGATTTAAAATGCTTAATTTCGAATGCCAAAATTAAAGAATTATTTCGTTTATATATTGTTTTTTGATGCCTGTTTGTATGCCTCTCCGTTTTAAAGATATTCTGATTGTTCTGGTAGGGGTTTTGCTGTTTTCCTGCAAAAGTCCGTTTGATGATTTGTCACACCTGAGTGTGTTTCGTTACAATGAGGATGGAAATATTACTTCACTTGACCCCATTTATGCCCGAAACCAGGCCAATATATGGGCAACATCTCAGATATTTAACAGTCTGGTGCAGCTGGATACATTGCTGAATGTCAAACCTGCAGTAGCACACACTTGGGAAATCTCTGATGATGGTCTGCTGTATACCTTTAATATTCGTAGTGATGTTTATTTTCATGATGATCCGGTTTTTGAAGAGGGAGAAGGACGCAGGGTTAAAGCAAGTGATTTTGTTTACAGCCTGAACCGTCTGGTTGACCCTGCATTGAATTCTCCGGGAAACTGGGTAATGAATGCCGTGGATCGCCTGCCCGATGGTAGTCTGGCCATTTTTGCCCCATCTGATACAGTTTTCCAGATCAGGCTCAGTGAACCTTTTCC
>SKVR01000082.1 GCA_007129355.1 Bacteroidales bacterium
AACCAGTTCATCGCTTGGCTGAACTGATTTTGGGGCAGCAGCGCGAAAATCCATACCCATTTTGGCTGCACCCACAAGCAGTGAGTTACCCATATTGTTGCGCGCATCACCAAGGTAACAGAATTTCGCCTGGTGAAGAGGTTTGTCACTGTGTTCCATCATAGTAAGAAAATCGGCGAGGATCTGGGTGGGATGAAATTCATTGGTAAGTCCGTTCCATACAGGAACTCCCGAATACTCTGCCAGTTCTTCAACTTTCGACTGACCATAACCGCGATACTCAATACCATCGTACATGCGACCCAGAACGCGAGCAGTATCTTTCATGGATTCTTTTTTGCCGATCTGGCTGCCGGTTGGTCCCAGATAGGTTACTCTTGCTCCCTGGTCAAAAGCAGCTACCTCAAAAGCACAACGTGTGCGGGTACTGTCTTTTTCAAAAATCAGGGCAATATTTTTTCCGTTAAGCCTGGGCTGCTCGTAACCACCGTACTTAGCTTTTTTAAGATCCAGTGAAAGATCGAGCAAAAACTTGATTTCCTGCGGAGTAAAATCCAGCAGTTTCACAAAACTTCTGTTTCTAAGATTGAATGCCATAGTTAATTATATTTTAAGGTTTGAAAATTATTTAGATTTCACTATTCACTAATTACCCAAAAATAACTGTTCCTGCGCTTTCATTCTCAAGCTCTGCAGCTTCAGTAATGATAGCTTCTTTACCGCCACCTTCCACAAACTCGACACAAGCCCTGACTTTGGGTGCCATACTGCCTTCGGTAAACTGACCATCGGCAAGATGTTTTTTAATTTCCGGGATGGAAACTCTCTCCAGTTTTTGTTCATCCGGCTTATGGAAATTGACATAAACGTTAGGTACGTCGGTAAGGATAAAAAACTCATCAGCCTTGATCTTATTGGCCAGCAATGAAGAAGCAAGATCTTTGTCGATAACCGCATCAATACCTACCATTTTACCCTTATCATCAATATAGGCCGGAATTCCGCCACCACCTACGGTGATCACGATGCTTCCTTCACGGGCCAGTTTTTCAACAGCTTTCCAGTTGGGAATTTCTGAAGGTCTGGGGGATGCAACAACCCTTCTCCAGCCCCTTTTGCGGGGATCTTCGCGGAAAACCCAGTTTTTTTCTGCCTTAAGCTGATCGGCTTCTTCTTTTGTGTAAAAAGGACCAACAGGCTTTGTAGGATTTTCAAATGCCGGATCATTTTTATCTACCACAACCTGCGTTACCAGGGTAACAATGTTGCGCTCAATGCCATGCTCTGCCAGAACATTGCGCATTTGCTGCTCAATCATAAAACCTATGGAGCCTTGCGTTTCAGCAACACAAAAATCAATAGGCTGCTTGGGCAAACCATATATTTTATAGCCGGCTTCATGCTGCAAAAGTACATTTCCTACCTGTGGTCCATTACCATGACCGATAACAATATCATACCCTTTTTTGATCAATCCAACCAGATGCTGACAGGTATCATAAACATTCTGTTCCTGCTCATCAATAGTACCTACCTGGTCTTTTCCAAGCAATGCATTGCCACCAAATGCAATTACAGATAATTTTTTCATTCCGTTTGTGTTTTTATATTTTTTAATATCCCAAAATAAAAATCCTGCAAAAGCAAAACTCTTATTTTGTCGAATTATGTTTTAATGAAATATTTATGGGAAAGATTGGGAGGTTTCCCAAAATCAGAAAAATAGAGAAACTTTGTCAGGAATATCTGACGGAAATAATATAAAACATGCGGGAAAACCTCTTGTAAGGCTCATAAATGATTTATTTTGTTCACATTCACGCATTGATTGATGCAAAACTAAAAATATTTATTGAAACGGAAAGTGATTTTCGGGGCTTTGCAAAGATTTTTATGAATGTATAACCTTATTGTACTTCTTCTATCGAGATGATTTCATTAAGAATGGCATATACAGTAAGTCCGGCGACTGATTTAATGCTGAGTTTTTGCGTAATATTCTTACGGTGTGATATTACAGTGTGCGTGGAAATGAAAAGCTTATCAGAAATTTCTTTATTACTTAAACCTTTCACCAACAGCTTCAAAACATCCAGCTCCCTGGCAGAAAGTGTATCTTCGGGTTTTCTTGATTTTCTGGGAGGGGTTTTATCGAGTAAGGCATGAATTTTTCGTTGAATTTTTTGTCGTGTATCCCCCACCATGATCACCTCATCAAAAGCACTCATAAGCTCATCATCGAAAAGAGCATAAACAATGGCAGCAATCTTAATTTTTCCATTGTTCTGCTCCTTGAGATTTTCAAGAAGTTCAATACTTACCATACCCGGATTGATAATGAGCACATCGGGGTTGTAACGTTCAATATGATCTTCAAGAGCTGAATTGCAGGCTACCTCCCGTATAGACCTGAAAATCCCAAATGCCTCGGCAATATATACAAGTCCTTTGCGGATAATCTCCGATTGTTCTGCTATGATTATGCTTTTAGACATTTGCCGGTTTATGAGATTTTTTGTTCAAGTTGCTCTACAATGGGTATTAACACTTTATCTTCTATTCGGGCATGGTTGATTAAATCCTCTTCAAAATCCATAAGTTCGTTGAGCAGACGTATACGAATATACCTGTCATTGGAAGGGGGGAAATATTTTATGAGCAGGCTCTTCAGATCAGAAAGTTTTTCTTCGATATTATCATGGCGTTCTTCAAATAACCCAATATTGTAATCAATCCCGGATAAATCGACCTGTTTCTTCTTAATCTGCTCTGATAATGCAGCTACATAAGGAAAAGCCGTGTGGTCTTCGTAGGCCAGATGATCCTTCACCTCTTCAATATATTGTCTGAAGAATTTTTCAAGCTGCCCCGTTGCAGGATGTTCAACTGTATTTTTAAACTCTTCCAGGAGATTTTCGAGGTAAGGAATTTTCTCTTCAAGGTAATATTTGTGAGAATTATCCAGGTATAACAACAGCATATCCACATCCAGGTTTTTTAATTTCCTGTCGGGGAAATAATTCGGATTTAGGAAAACGTTGACCATCAAAAGAAAAAAATCGGTATGAATCCCCTTTTCCGTGCATATTTCCTTAACAGTCTGGTCTCCCAGGCCAAGTTCAATTCCAAAACGGGGCATCAATACCAGGGCACGCTTATCATGGTTAATGATATCGGCCATTTTCATTTTGCCTGAAATAATAATATCATTCATCTGTTTATAATTTTATTAAATAGGGCAGATGGAGCTCGCCAAATAACAGTACCACAAATTTTTAAGTTTACTGCAAATTACAATCATCCGCGTGTGTGTCAATAGTTATTGTCATAGCTCGGTTCATCTTCTAAATTTACGCAAAATTAGGCATAGTAACATAATAAAAAATCCCCTATTATGGGGATTCATAAAAGTTGCAGCATAAAAGTATGTCTTAAACTTTTAATTGGGATTATTGCAGACCTTTCAGTCTTTTTCAAAAATCTTATGGTCAATAGAATTTTTATCTGAGCCGTTAATGGCCACAAATATGGATGTAAGCAGCATGGAAATATCCAATCGGGCCGAATGTGCAAACCCCCAGAATCCATCGCCCAGTTGTGGAAATTTGGTTGTAATAATAGCCACGAGCATGGTTATTATAAGTGGAATGGCTGCAAGCCGCGATGCAAATCCAAAGAGAATAAACAAGCCTCCAATGGTTTCAAAAAAACCTACAAAATACGCCGTAAACTCAGGGAACGGAAATCCCATTTCGGTAAATCGTCCAGGGCCCATATTTTCCGGAAAAATAAATTTTTGTAATCCTGCCACCAGGAAAACATAGCCAAGAATAAGTCTGATAAAGATATATCCTTTAATGTCGTTGGTTTTGAAAAGATTTTTCATCGGTTCAGATTTTGGTTAAAAAAAGGTTTTCAAAATTACATAACAATGAAAACAGAAACATGTTTAACATTTATAGCTCACATAGCGGTTGCAAACAAATTCAGATAACTGATAACCCGCAGGTTTTATAATTATCTTGCTGAATTAAAAAAAAGATGTATTGATTAATTCATTTTTTCCAAGAAAAAACATCAGGGGTAAATGCACCCTTTCCTGCCAGGCTTTTTCGCTGTGGTCGGCACCCTCAAACTTAAGTGTTAACCAGTCCTTGCCATTTGTAAAGCCTTTATCTTCCATCATTCTGTCAACTTTTTGCTGAAAGGGTTCATACTGTGCATCCAGGGTTTCAGTGCCATAATCGAAATAGATTTTATGCTTTCCGGGTGGTTGAAGGTTTGTTTTTAAATAATCCATAAAAACACCATCAAGTGCAGGCCAATGTGTGGAAATGCATGCCGCTCCTCCAAAAATTTCGGGATATTCGGTAAGTGCGTAGATTGAAATTAAACCACCCATACTTGATCCCATAACAAAGGTGCTTTCACGATTGGGTCTGGTACTATAAGTCTTATCAATAAACGGTTTAAGTTCCGTTACTATAAATCTGAGATAATCATCTGAAACAACTTTATTATCCCAGCCTGCTTTTTTTGCCCTGTAAGAAACAGAACCAACAGGCTTAGCAGGCATATATTCCTGCATTCTCTTGGGGGTATTCCAGATAGCTACCACAATGGCGGGCCTGATCATGTCTTTCTTAAGAAGTGCCTTGATAGCTTTATCCAATTCCCAGGTAACACCTGCGAAAGAAGTTTCGGAGTTGAAAACATTCTGGCCATCGTGCATGTAAATAACATCGTAAGTTTTATTTTCTGCATAACCCGGGGGAAGCATTACTTCAATGTTTCTGGCGTCCACATAAGCTGATGTAAAATCTGGATAATGATCAAATTGCAAGGAAGTTTCGTTTTTCTTACTCATACAGGCAGTTAATTATGCAAATGCAGCAAAAAGAATGATAAAAAGCCATAAGCTTTTCATAATTAGAAGATTTGGTAAGATTCCGTTTTACCGCCCAAAAGTATATCAAATTTTTAAAGCACCCATTCCACCATCAACCGACATGATCTGGCCGGTTATCCATGATGCTTTATCACTTAATAAAAATGCAGCCATGGATGCTATATCTGCAGGTTTACCAACCCGTTTTAAAGGATGTCTTTGAGCCGATGCATCGCGTCTTTCATCTGAACTGAGCAAACGAGAAGCAAGCGGAGTGTCGGTAAGTGATGGAGCAATAGCATTTACACGTATGGATGGTGCAAGCTCAGCAGCCAGTGAGCGGGTCATTCCCTCGACTGCACCCTTGGCCATGCTTATGGAAGCATGATATGGCATGCCCTGTCCTACTGCTACGGTACTGAATAGAACCACTGATGCACCTTCAGACTTCTTCAGCTTTGGCAGAACTGCCTGAATAACCTTAAAAGCTCCAAGGGCATTCAGTTCAAATTCACTCATAACATCCGCTACTTTTAAACCTCTGAATGGTTTTAGATTGATACTTCCGGGGCAGTAGACCAGTCCGTCAAGCTGGTCGGGAAGGAAACCGGTATCTATTTCAGCATTTAGCACATCAAATTCTTTCCATTTAATATTTTCTGATTCAGGCAGTTCACCGCGTGAGCGACTCATTGCATAAATGTTGTTGTTTTCATTCAGTATTCGGGTAAGCTCCAAACCGATGCCTGAACTTGCACCAATTATTAATATGTTTTTCATTATGATTAAAATTTGAATATTATAACACTAGTTTTTTAGTAATTTAACTATTTGAAATCTAACCTTTTTGAGATAAAAAAGTTCAAATTATGATTATTTACCAAACAACTAACATATAGAGTATTAAATATTAAGCAATGCAACTCGTTCTAAAACAAATAAGGTTGTATGTTTTCGGATCGTACTTTCCATTGCCGCGGTTCACAAAAAATATGTTTTGAAAAACTTATAATGTGCTTATAGTACAATAATGCATAAATTTTTTCTGTTTTTAAAAACAAAACATTAATTTTGGCCAGCCCATAGG
>SKVR01000278.1 GCA_007129355.1 Bacteroidales bacterium
ATCAAAATAACCAATAAATATTGCGCTGCAACACCCATGTGGTTCTCACAACCACCGGCGGGTGCAGCGCTTTTTCTTTTTCGAATCCTAAACCCCGGGCTTCACCCGGGGCTATGATATTTTACCCCGCTGGGGTATGTGGTAGAATTACCGGAAGTGGAAGAAATCAGGACTGATGATTTATTCACATGGCCCATAAAAAAGATAGAAGCATGCAGCCCGCCTAAGTCTGCCATACCGGCCTTAAGTGGTTCCCGGAAAAAAGATTAAACCATGCAGCCCATCCGAGTCAGCCAGCCCGGCCTTGGGTGGTTCCCGGTAACAATGCAAGAAGAAATTTGAATGATTATTAAGATTTTCCTGGTGATGCAGTGATTATTGTATATACAATACACCCCAGACAATAGCCGAAAACTCCTTCCAGGAAAGCGCAAAATATCAACATCGAAGCGATAATAGCAGCTAAAACAGGTAATTGTGCAATCATGAATAGTCCGGCAAGAAGACTAAACGTCATTCCAAGCAAGGCAGCAAATTTTTTCGGAGCCGCATCAATTATCTTTCTGTTCCTAATATTAAGTGTTCCGGCAATTTGGGTTGCCAAAATTTTCAGCGGACTCGCACTACCGGAAGAAAAGGCTCTGATTGCAAAATCGGCAGCAAGGAGTAACATTATTACATAACTGTTTATCAAAAAAGCAGCAGCGGTAATCAGAACAGTAAAAATGGCAGTGGTACGTGCTATATTTTCATCTGCTTTCTGACCCGATACCGGACATATTATATCTATATATTTTTTCATTTTAAAGTCAGGTATATATTTATGTTAACAACTAACTTGAAACGAATAAACAGGATTATTGTTTTAAATCATTTGTCAATTTGGTGAATTAGTCGTTATAAAATTTCTAACCTGACAGTAAAAGTCGCCATATTATCCCCGGGTTGACACTCCAGGGCTATTAATATTAAAATAAAAAGACAAAATCATGCAGCCCTTAACAGGCTTCCCTTATGAACGGGAAGGGTTGGGGGATGGGTCAAGAGAAATAAAGAATATCAATCAGACAAAATTGCCCTGTAAAACCCGTGTTTCCCCGGCATTCATCAATAAAAACATCCATAACTTTGCATTTCCTTAACGGAAATATCACAGAATTCTGATAATTTTACTCTTTTTCCGCCCAAAGGCACAACCTGATGAAAAGAATTCTAAGCATATTACTCATAGTATTATCTTCTCTGGCATACAGCCAGAGTGCTTACCAGCATGTATCGGACCGCGATCTGTACCGCTTTCTCGATGAGCTTGCTGGTATGCACGTGATAGACCTTACTTCTGCCATCAAGCCCTACACCAGGATGGAAATCGCAGAGTACCTGGAGCAGGCACAGGAGCAACGGGTATATCTGTCGCCCACCCGGCGGGCACAGCTTGACAAGTACCTTGGGGAATTTGCCATGGAGCGGGGAGAACTGAAAAAGGGCAAATGGAACCTGGTGCAACGCGACACCACTCTGTCCGTCCACCTGCTGCTGCCCGAAGTGGTATACCGGGATACGCTGTTCACTGCACTTATACGGCCCGTTTACGGTTTCCGCCATTTCAGCGGAGGCAACCAGGATTTCTGGGCTACTTATGGTGGTGCGGAGGCCATAACCTATATCGGCGGCAACTGGTCGGTGTATGCCAGTCTGCGCGATAATTACCAGTCGGACCAGCGCCTTGCCCAGCCCACCTGGCTTACACAGGAGCAAGGTGGCGTGTACAAAAGTCAAACCGGTGGCGGTCGCGGAGGTGAGTTCAGTGAGATGCGGGGAGGAATAACCTGGCAATGGAACTGGGGAACTCTGGGGTTTATCAAAGACCATGTTCAATGGGGTGATCATCAAAATGGCAGCAACATACTTTCAGGCCGCACACCTTCGTTTCCCATGATCAAACTCAATATGAGCCCTGCCAAATGGATTGAATTGAATTACTTTCATGGCTGGCTGGTGTCGGAGGCTATTGACAGCGTGAATTCCTATTTTCACGAGAATGGTTATCCACGCACTACACATCGCAGAAGCTACATAGCTGCTAACATGTTTACCATCAAGCCCCTTGAGCGTCTGCACCTTTCCTTCGGAAACTCCATCATTTACGGCGATATGGATGTACAGCCGGGCTATCTGATCCCCTTTTTCTTTTATAAATCAGTGGTACATACCTTACACCGGGGCACTTCCTATCAGAACAGTGCCATGTACATCAATGTCAGCTCACGACAGATCAGGCATTTGCACCTGTATGCTACTTATTTTGTGGATGAGTTTTCCATACGGCGGGTAACCGACTCCGAGCGCCACAATTTTACCGGTATAAAGGGTGGATTCTCTCTTACAGATTGGCCCCTGCGCAATGTGTTCCTTGGGGCAGAGTATACTTTCACCAATCCCATTACCTACCTGCATGATCAGGCTACCACACAATTCCGGTCCAACCGTTACAACCTGGGCCATTACCTGGAAGATAATGCCGAAGAATATTTTGCCCAGTTGCGTATTTACCCCGGTGGTGCTTTCCGGCTGGGCGCATCCTGGACTTACGCCCGCAAGGGTAACCACTACGAATATATCCGTGGCCGCCGCGATCCCCGTATCGACCAAATGCCTGTGCTGGAAGATATTACCTGGACCAAAAACCAGCTGGCCTTCGATGCCACGGTTTTTCCGCTGCCCAACCTTAGGGTATTTGCACGTTATACCCTGTCTGATGTGCAGGGTTATGAAGCCGATGGCGAGAGTGCGCAGTATTATCTGAACCTGTTTTCTCCATCCTATCTGCACGGTAAGAACAACATCCTGGAACTGGGCTTTGGGATGGGGTTCTGATCTTTATTAAATCACAGTTTTTATCTATATGAAAATCCGGATCCCTTTACTTTTCAAACGTGTAATATTTTTCACCTATATCCTGGCCATAATTGTTGTGGCTGTTTTTCCCTTTTCAGCGGCAGATGTGGGTGCCATGAACCGTGTTTATGTTATGAGCTTCCGGCTTGATCATTTACTGCACTTGCTGGCTTTTATTCCCCTTTATCCCCTGGGGTCCTGGCTGTTTCAACCCAAACCATGGAAAGGGCGGGTTTACCTACTGTTGGCCGGTTTGGTCATTGCATCCTCAGCCGAATTCATTCAATATTTTATCGATTACCGGGCATATAACCCGGTCGATTTAATTTCCAATCTTGCAGGGGTTCTGCTTGGAGCAATAATACATCACATCAATCCATTTTCAGCCGCATCGCGGCGACATTATTTTTAATCCCGGATATATTAACCCATAAATAATGCGCTGCAAAACCCGTGTGCCTCTCACAACCATTGGTGCGTGCAGCGCTTTCATCTTATCCATCGATGTCTCTCATTATTATAGATAAGGGGAACTTTACCTAAATCCTTTCTCTGTTTTTTATGACACTATAGCAAATTATATATAGCTTTACCGCTACTTTATTTAATCTTATACATATTGATCGTATGCATAATCTAAAAAACACCTGGTTATTTGCTGTAGTACTTTTATTTCACCCATTAATACATGCCCAAAACTTCACCATACCCTTATGGCCAGCTGGCGAAATACCCAATCATCTTGAATCGGATAATATCGAAATCAGGGATACTACTGAAATTGTCAGGATAAGTAATGTACAAGTTCCGGATATTGCTGTATTTCTTCCATCCAAAAGAAGCACAACAGGTCAGGCTGTGGTAATTTGCCCGGGTGGCGGATACAGGATTTTGGCTTACGACTGGGAAGGAATGAATGTCGGCGTTAAAAGAACAATAGATAGTTATTTTATGGTTAAACTAAAAACTCACATTTATGTCAAGACCCGTAACCTTATTTACCGGCCAGTGGGCCGATCTTTCCATTGAAACAATTTGCCAGAAAGCAAAAGAATTTGGCTATGATGGTGTTGAATTATGCACCTGGGGCGATCACATGGAAATAGATAAAGCAAATCAGCAGTATTGCGACAACCGAAAGAAATTGCTGCAACAACATGGATTGGAATTATATACCATTTCCACCCATTTGGTTGGTCAGTGTGTATGCGACCCCATCGATCAGCGGCATAAAGGAATACTACCCGATTATATTTGGGGAGATGGTGATCCGGAAGGGGTGCGTCAGAGAGCCGCCAAAGAAATAATTGAAACAGGCAGAGTAGCCAAAAGACTGGGTTTAGATACTGTGGTAGGATTTACCGGCAGCCCCATATGGCACCTTTTGTATTCCTTTCCTCCGGTATCAAAGCAGATGATTGATGACGGATTTCAGGATTTTGCCAAACGCTGGAAACCCATTTTGGATGAATACCAAAAGATGGGAGTAAAATATGCATTGGAAGTACACCCTACTGAAATTGCCTTTGACATAGCCACCGCAAAACGGGCATTGCAAGCTTTGGATAACCATCCTGCGTTTGGGTTTAATTACGACCCCAGTCATTTGGGTTACCAGGGTGTAGATTACGTAAAATTTATCTACGATTTTTCGGATCGTATTTTTCATGTCCACATGAAAGATGTTCATTGGAGCGATGGCCAAAAGGACATCGGTGTATTTGGCGGCCATTCCGATTTTGGAGATAATAATCGTTTCTGGAATTTCCGTAGCATTGGAAGGGGCCGAATCGATTTTGAAAGCATTATCCGGGCGTTAAATGATATTGGTTATGATGGGCCACTTTCCATTGAATGGGAAGACAGTGGCATGGATCGCGAAGCCGGAGCAAAAGAATCTTGTGCATTTACCAAAAATGTTGATTTCGAACCATCGAATGTTGCTTTTGATGATGCCATGCAGAAAAAGTGAAAACGAGAGCAAACATCGCATAACTGATGTTGTCAATAAAATAAAAAAAGCCCCATAAAAAAACCTGGCCATTTGCCAGGTTTTTTTATGGGATTTCTATTTCAGCTTTAAAATCTATTGATTTTGTTGAACGATAAGTTCGTCGTCGGGTTCGTATACCACTCTGAAACCAATGCCTCTCATATCTGAATACCACCAGAGGCTTCTTGGTTGTTGGGGATCAGTTCTAAACCAGGCTTCACTATCGGTATGGTTACGGGCAGCTGATCTTAGGTCTCCGGCATTCGATTCAAAACTGCCACCTCTTATCACTCTCTCTGTTCCGGAGTCAGGCCCGGTAGGGTTGGTTACTTCGTATGGAGTTTGTGCGTAGGCATCGGGGGCGTACCAGTCCGATGTGTATTCATATACATTACCACTCATATTTTTTAACCCGAATGGATTGGGTTCTACAAATGTGGGTTCCATGGTTCTGCCCATCGAATTTTCCCTGTAAACTGCATAAGTGTTTATACCGGTGGTATCGGCTCCAAACAACCATCCACGCAAACCTGTTCCTTCAAATCTTTTGGGATTTCCTTCAAAAAAGTAGGGAGTTTGAGTGTCTGCTCTTACAGCATATTCCCATTCTGCTTCTGTGGGAAGTCGGTATTTTTTACCGGTTCGTTGCGAAAGCCATTGACAATAGATTTCGGCAGCATATGGTGTCATGGTTATGGCCGGTCTGTTTCCACTACCCCAGCCCTGGTCGGGTATGCCATACGGTGGTGTGGGGCCGCTGATGGCGTCGGGGCCAGAAGCATTGTGCGCCATTACAATGTTGGGGGCAATGCGACCCTCAGCCATGGTGGCACGGTAAAATGCCCAAAACTCATTCCAGGTAACTTCAATCTCGCCCAAAAAGAATGGAGAGATGGTTACTTCCCGAACCGGACCTTCGTCATCATTGCGAAGGGGTTCATTTTCGGGGCTTCCCATCAGGAAAGTACCTCCGGGGATGGCAACCATGTTGAAAGATACTGTGGTTTGGGGTATTTGTTCGGTGAAATTGTCAA
>SKVR01000166.1 GCA_007129355.1 Bacteroidales bacterium
AAAAAAAGGACGAGTTTATTTATTCTTATGGCAAAAATCAAATACCAATTCAACACGAAATCTCTCGCTGTAGAGGCTGTTAGAGAAAGTTTCTGGGATAAAGCCAAAAGATTTTTAAGAGTGGTACTTGCTGGTATGGTTTTCTCAGTAATCGTGCTGAGTATCGGCTATACTTTATTCGACTCTCCAAAAGAGAAAATATTGCAGCGGGAAATTGATCAATATAAAGTAAACTTTCAATTCGTTAATGATAAACTGGATATGCTTTTCACCGTTGTGGAAGATATGGAGCATCGCGATGACCAGATTTATCGTGTAATTTTTGAAGCCGAACCTATTCCACGCGCCGTCAGGGATGCCGCTTTCGGAGGTGCAGATCGTTATGAACAGTTCGAAGGATTTGATAACAGTAAAGTGATTACTTCAACTCGTCAGCGTATTGACCAGCTTTCGCGTAAGCTATATGTTCAATCGATATCCTACGACGAGGTATTTGAAATGGCCAAGGATAAAGCCGATATGCTGGCTGCCATTCCCGCCATTGTACCCATAGAAAAAGGAACACAAAGACTGGTTTCCGGTTTTGGCCCCAGGATACATCCTATTTATAAAACGCTTCGCCCTCATACCGGTGTTGATTTTACCGCACCCACCGGGACTCCTATTTATTCTCCAGGCAACGGAGTGGTAAGCACTGTTGAGCGCAACCGCCACGGTTACGGTTTGATGGTTGTTATTGATCATGGGTATGGTTATGAAACTCTATATGCTCATCTTAGCAAATTTAATGTAAGGGTTGGTCAGGAAGTGAAAAGGGGAGAAATAATTGGTTTTGTTGGTAATACCGGAGTTTCTACTGCACCACACCTTCATTATGAGGTAATCAGGCATGGTAACAAAGTAAATCCTATTAACTATTTCTTTAATGACCTTACTCCTGAAGAGTTCGAATATATCATTGAAATAGCATCAAGAGTAAACCAATCACTTTCGTAAATTTCTGTTGATAGGTTGAAAGGTTGAAAGGTTGAAAGGTTGATAAGTTTATGAACATAAATAATCCCTAATCCCCAATCATTACCCATTACCCATTACCCATTACCCATTACGCCTTGCTCATAGCCTCTTTCTTTCTATCACTCCATCATCCGAAATCATAAGCTGTGAGTTTGGGAAATCTTCACGCAGAAGTCTTTGCAGCGATCTTACAGCTCTTTTGTCAGGATCAATGAAAGGACCACCTCTGCCTGTTTGTCTTATGGGAGTTACTTCTGCCCTGAGAAACCGGCCGTCAGGTGCAGTAAATACCTTAATAAGCGGAGCAATTCCGTTTTCTCCGCGCAGGTTGAAACGGGCATAAGTACAGAAATTACCCAGGCTGTAAGCAATAAACCTGTCTTTATAAATATCTACTGACCTGGTAACGTGGGGTCCGTGTCCAAAAACAATATCAGCTCCTGCATCAATAACACTACGTGCAAAATGACATACATTGCCGCGATTTTCTCCGTAATAGAATTCTGTTTCACATGTTACATTTTGATGATCAGCTCCTTCAGCTCCGCCATGAAAAGATACTATCACAATGTCCGAATTTTCTTTAAGCTCTCTTACGATCTGCTGAGCATTGGCAATGTCGTGTATGCTTACAGTTCCTACATTGGGGGCAAAAGCTGCCATTCCAAACTTAAGCCCATTGCGCTCTATGATGGTTGCAGGGTAATCCAGGGTGCCGGCAAAGGCAATTCCGACATCGGTTAAAGCTCTTACAGTTGCCCGTCGGCCTTCGGGTCCGAAGTCACCGGTATGGTTATTGGCCAGGCTTACCATGTCAAATCCGGCTTCCACCAGGTTGTAAACATAACGTTCAGGTGAGCGGAATGCATAGCAAAGGTCGGGATTCCGGCAACGTTTTACAGTTCCTTCCCCATCCAGTAAAACACCTTCAAGATTCCCAAAAGTAACAGTTGCGCTGTGGAGAATATCATGTAAAGGAACGAGCAGGTGTCTGCCTTCATTGGCAGGCAGGTAGGAATTGTCAGGATAGTTAGTTCCCATCATAATATCACCCACACCCATCACACTTATAAACCTGCGATCAGTATCTATCTCCGGCACTGCCATTAGTCCCGGACCGGGAATGGTTATAATTTCAACCGAAGGTGGTGTAAAAGATCTGTTGGGGTCCTGGATAAAAACAGAAGCTTTTGAATCTGGTGGAAATATTCTTACGATTATTGTCAGTATGATGAAGTAAAGCGGAGCAACATAAAATTTTCTCATGAAAACGAAATCTAAATTAAAGTACTTGCTGTGTAATAAAATATTTCTCAAAAATAGCTGAATTGTTTGAATCCGGCCTGATGTATTGCTATTTATAGGTCGAATATAAAAAATGTTTGACCGAAGAATTTTTAATTTATACTTTTGATAAGCAATATCAATTCCGATACAATTTATTATTAGACAGGCAATCTATGGGTGAAAAAGAAGATAATACAGCACGTATATACTATACCATTGGAGAGGTAGCCAAAATGTTTGATGTAAATACTTCCCTCATCCGGTTCTGGGAAAAAGAATTTGATATTATTCAGCCCAAAAAGAATAAAAAGGGCAATCGCCTTTTTACTCAAAGGGATGTTGATAATTTTCATCTTATTTACAACCTGGTAAAAGAGAGAGGATATACCCTGAAAGGTGCCAAAGAGAAGCTTCGCAAAAATCCTGAAGATACCCACCGCGAATATGAGATCATAAAGTCATTGAATAAAATTGAGAAGTTTCTTATTGGGGTGAAGAAAGAACTGGGTTCCTGAAAAAGCTGACTCTTAATTCTGAACACGATCTTTCCAGGTTGTTTTGGTAAATACGGCCAGCAAAAGCGTTGTTGTTACATAAAACGGATAAATAAACTGAAGCGGAACATATAGCCAGAGCAATTTTGTTTTGCTCATAAATCTTGCTACCCCGGCAAGTAGCGGAAAATCAGTAACCAGCTTTATAAACCATAAAATGGCAAGGGCTTTTAGGAATAACGTATTGAGAAAACTTCCCAAAAACAATAGCACTATCAGAATATTTATTGTTGCCACTAGACTACCTGCAAAAATCGTAAATACATCGTGATAGGCAGTTGATTTTGATGACCACCGTGCCCGTTGCAGGAAGAACTCTTTCAGTGTATTGGCTGGTTTTGTTTTTAAGATGGCCTTTCTGTTTTTCAGGAATTTAATTTTTTCAGGATATAATTTTTTAACGGCTTGCAACAAAAACATATCATCGCCGGAAAGAAGTTTTTTCCCTTCCAACTTTTCCCGTATTTCAAGCATGGTTTCCATTCGGATGGCCATATTGGCTCCATTAGCCATTAAAGGATAACCCATATTTGCACTGCCGCCCGTTGAACCTATAAGGCTCATAAATTCCAGAGACTGAAAACCGGAAAATATACCTTTCCCCGATTCATCAATATCTACAGGGGCCAGCAACATTTGAAGTTTAGGATCGCGAAATTCATACCCTATACTTTTTAGCCATTCCGGACCCAGGTTGCAGTCGGCATCAGAATTTACAATAATATCTCCTCCAGCTTTTTTCAGGGCTCTTTCAATGGCGGCTTTTTTTCCGGTTTTTTCGTTATAATGGGGTTGAATCAGATGAAAATCCAGAAGTTCACCAATTTCTTTGGTTATGATTTCAGTGCTATTATCATTGGAGAAATCATCAGAAAACAGTATTTCAAATTTTCCGGCAGGATAATTTTGAGACTTAAGATTTTGAATCAGAAGGGATAAGTTTGGTGCTTCATTCCTGAAAGGAATTATGACCGAAATAAAGGGATATTCTGTTTGCAGGATGCTTTCTCTTCTGGTCTTTTTAAACCATCCAACGGTAAAGAATCCTATCAGAAGGCTGTAGGCCAAAGCAAGCAATGAAGCAATCAGGGTTATCGTTGTACTCATGCATTCTGAGTTTGGTTCCGAAATTCGTTGCCCATGGCTATAATACTTCCGGCAAGTGCCGGCAATGCCAGATTAATAAACCATATCCCGGTACTTGCGGTAATAACAGCTGGTTGAAAAGCCATGCCTTCAGGGAAATACCATCCAAACACAAATAATGACACTGAGCCTCTAACACCCAGCTCCCAGATGGCTGATAAAGGGATCATTGCCATGAGCAAATAAATGACAGCTACAAGGGCGAAAAAGTCTATTACCGGAACATACAACCCTGATATGATGAGAAGAAGCCAGAACTGAAATGCAAAAACAACATATCGCAAAAAGCTTAGTAATAATAATCTCATCAGGTCAGCAACTGAAAGGCAAGAAAAAGTGTCGAGCACATTATTCAAGCGTGAAGTTATTTTGCTGTTTTTTTTAAATCTGAATTCAGTATGGATTAAAAAATAAATAAAAGCAGGTAAAATGATACTCCAGGATATACCCATTGTTAAAATAAGATCAGAGTTTAACTTTAATCCGGAATTCTGCAAAAAAGTCCCTTCCGGTAAAAACTGTAACATTGCCAGCAGCCCGGCTGATCCCATTAAAAAGGTGATAAAAAGCTGGCTCATGCTTCCGGCGGTATTCAGCAGCATACCTTTCAGCCGATTGCCTGGTGAGAGTACCATAATTCGACCGGCAAATTCACCGGTACGTTTGGGAGTTATCATACCCAGGCTAACTCCTATCAGAATGGACTTTGCAAGTTTTAATATGGAAAGTTCCTCCATTTTACGGGTTAAGATTTTCCATTTTATCACTTCAATCCCCCAGTTCAGAAGCATCAATAGTAATACGGTAAAAAGAAGAGAAACCGAAAAAGGCGAGAACTTTAAAAAAACAGACCAGGACTGAGACTCTGAAATGTATAGCTGATAAATGTTGTAAATGAGATAAACCATTGCTGTCAAACCCAGAATGCATCTCAGTAAAGGCAGGAAATTTTTATGTACATTTGCTCCTGAAGGAATGGCTTGCGAGAGTATTCTCATAAAAACAGCAGAAGTGGAAAAAATTATTATGGGTATTGATCCCGGCACAAACAATATGGGGCTGGGAATTATCGATGTCAAAGGTAGTAAAATTGAAATTATTGCCATGGATGTGCTCAAGCTAAATAAACTTGCCAATCATTCACTGAAGCTGAAAAAAATCTTCGAAACTACACTTCGTTTTATCGATCAGTACCATCCTGATGAACTGGCCATCGAGAGTCCTTTTTTCGGAAAGAATATTCAAAGCATGCTTAAACTTGGACGCGCCCAGGGAGTTGCCATTGCTGCGGCGCTGTATCGCGATATTCCGGTTTTTGAGTATTCTCCCAGGAAAATCAAGCAATCCATTACAGGAAAGGGAGGGGCATCAAAAGAGCAGGTGGCCGGATTACTGGCCGGTATGTTGTCATTAAATAAGATTCCCGAATATTACGATATTACAGATGCTCTGGCAGTAGCTGTATGTCATCATTTTCAGCGTGGTAAATCGCAGGATAACTCTGAATCTTACACGGGCTGGCAGTCTTTTATTGCAAAAAATCCCAGCAGGATAAAAAAATAAACTATTCTATTTCTGATGCAATGCGTTCGGCTATCATCTGAAATTCTTCCGGGCTGAGTTTCAGTTTGGGCTTACTGAAATCAATATCATAAATTCCATTGATAGGCACAAGGTGTAAGTGTGCGTGTGCCACTTCAAGACCAATAACCGCAATGCCCACCTTTTCGCATTTGGTAGTTTTATCAATGGCCAGGGCTACTTTTTTTGCAAAAAGGAAAAGATCCTGATATTCCTTGTTTTCGATATCAAAAATATAATCGGTTTCCTTTTTGGGTATAACAAGGGTATGCCCTTTGGCCAAGGGGTTGATATCTAAAAAAGCCAGGAAACGATCATCTTCGGCCACCT
>SKVR01000125.1 GCA_007129355.1 Bacteroidales bacterium
CCAACATTTACAAATCCCTCATTTGCCGCATTTCTTTACGCACGAGCCAGTTTACTAGGTGAGGGAGGCGTGTATTATATTGAAGGAAGGTATTTAATGGAATTAACCAACCATGGACTGGTAATGCATATTGACGGATATCTTCTTGGTCAGGATGGTGATGGTGAAAGTCCTACTCAGGGGAAACTACAGTGCAGCAATTTTCTTGAAATTCGCTGGGGTGCCGGAGAGCAATATATACAGGGTGGTGTGCAGGTGGATATTGGCTATGGGCCACCTATGAATGGAACAGGCAAGGTTGCTTTTTTTGCCGCGCCAGGTGGCGAGGGTGCTGCCGCTCCCGTGATCTGGGCAGTTTGGGGAGGAACACGGCTGAATTTCTTTATACTGGAAGCAAACAGCAGTTTTATAGCCTGCAACGATGGCATTCTGATTGATTTTGACATGAACGTTGAAGAGGCTAAGTTCGGTGTCAGCCTCGAAGCCTACATGACAGCAGCAGCCTGGTATTATCATCAATCTAAAAATTTTGGCGTTTACGGAAGCCTTGGCGCATTGATTGACGGCCCGGGATTTAAAATCCAGGGTGAACTGTTTGGTGCCTATATTTCGACAGACAGTTTGTTTTATGCTCAGGGATGCGGGAGCTATGATATCATGTTTGTAGGATCCGGAGAAGCCTGTGGCTATGTTGCCTTTGAGCATGATGGAGGCTGGGATGCGGGCAGCGGCACCCGCGCTGATTTGATTGACCAGATTGAACAGGCACGGCAGGATGGTGAGAGAATGGCCGAATCTACCCAGGCGATCCAGAATGAAATTGATAATATGCTGGCAGACTTAAATCATGCTGCTGATATCGCTCAGGCTATGGAAGATATTCAGGAATTTGTGGAGTCTCACCTAAGCGTTATTTATGCAAAGGAAAATATGGAAAGTAAAGTCGATTACGTTAATTCCATTGCACCTCAGGTAAGAAACAATTTTACAGACGTTAATCTGGCGATTATTGATTTACTTGAAGAAGTTGAAATGCTCGCTGCAGAGGTAGAAAATCCCATCAATTTCTTTGAGGGCAACATGGGTGGGGAAAACATCGAAGATCTTCATGTAGAAACCAATCCGCAAATCACACTTGATGAAGTTACTTCAAATGCTAACCAGAACAATCTACTGGCAGAAAAAGAGAACAATGGTGATCTAATGAGTCTATATGAAGAAAATATCGCAAAAGCTATGAACAATCTGGCCCAGTTGGAAATGCTTATGGAAGGGATTCAAAACACCACTTTAGATTTTACCCAACAAGTCATAGATTTATTTGGAGAAGATTTGGCAAACAACTTCAACCAGCATGGGTCAGGCTTCAACCTGGCATCAGGGGGGTATTTCTCTTTTCCCGGGGGCGGTAACCCTCAAAATATTCACAATACAAATTATCTTGCCGAAAAATATACCCTGGCAGCCAGATCAATTGAAAAGTTTTATGTAGAATACATGAAATATGTATGGAATAGGTATTTTACTTCTACTCTGGATCATCCTGATCATATTGCAGCAGAAGCTCTTATACAAATTTACAGTGTTCAATTTGCTGAAGTTTTTCAACAGCTTGAAAATCAACATGCATCTTTTACAAATGTAATAGATGGAATGTATGCCCTGAAAGCCCGGATGATCACAACTATATATGGAATGATTGAGATTTATGCCCATATGCACAGTTCATTGGGTGAAGACGGGGAAAGTGACCTGGTTGCCCTCCAGTCATCCCTGGCGCATTTGCTGGAGCCTCCTGTAGTCCATTCATTTACAATCACCCCATCATACATTGGTTATGGCGGTGGTATGGACTTATCTTGGTCAGGTAGAATTCAAGCCGAGACAAGTTATTCTTTCTCTGAAGAGGGGATAGGTCCTTTTTTGTCTGCCGGACGTGTTCCTAATCTTTATTTCAATGTTTTTAAAACATCTGAAGAAGAGCTACATAGAAGTTTCAATATAGGTTTAAGGGCTCGCGGCAAAGGCGGAAATACGTTTATTAAAATGGCCAACTTTACTGTAGCGGTAGATCCGGAAGGAACACATCAGGCAAGTGGTAATTTAATGATCGACGATATACCACCACCCTCTGTTCCTGTAGTTGAATTCCCTTACGAAAGCAAACAGTTTCAAAGGTCTAATTTACCGGTATTTTATTACAGATTTTATACTAACAATCCTTCAAGGATTGATTTCACTATCACGGCTTATGCAGAAGGTTCAGATATAGATTTATTTGAGTATGCTTTGGGCACAATGCGAGGAGGAACAGATGTGGTTGAATGGACACAGGCCGTTGGAGTTACTGTACCGGTAAATATTGATGAGGGCGGAGTTACCCGTCAGATTTCCACAACAATTTATAATTTGCAGCTTGAACATAATGCCGATTATTATGTGAGTGTAAGGGCTTACAATTCGCAGGGATCATTCACCCTGCATAATCTTAGAAATCCTATTGTATTTGATGCAACTCCGCCGTCTGCACCACAACCTTTTGTTTTTAATCTTCCTCCAGGTGCACCGTTATTACCCCTTGGTGGAGGGCTATTCTTACCAGCAAGCCCGGTTCTATATCCGCAGGTGGCAAGCCCACCGGAGTGGGAGTCTGGAAAATATTCTTCCCCATCAGATTACACACCTCCGTCAAGAACCATAAGATGGACCCCCGGCGAAGATGAAGAATCAGGAGTGCATGGTCATGAGTATATTCTTACGTCAGTTGCCAGTGCTCATACAGCATTTCAGGATGCAGCAAATATTCAGTTTACTACTGAGAATATAGTAACATTTTCAGGTGCCTCAGTATCCTATCATGACGATTTATATTTGCATGTTAGGGCAAAAAACAGGGCCGGTAGTATTAGTGAACAGACTCTAACGATAGAGCCTGTAAAAGCTATTGATCCCTCTCTACCTTCGCGTCCGGTAGTTAATGCCCGTATTTTTGCCAACGGATTGCGCTTACATATTCCTAAGCTTTCCCTGGATTTAGAAAGTCAAACATTAGGGTATCAATATTCTGTGGGTACCGCACCAGGCCTGTCAGATGTAAGAAGCTGGGGCTCTGGCATTGATTTTATGCAAAACTTTGAGGTTCTAATGGTTCCGCATTCTCTTTATGGGTTGTATCCTCATTTTGTACCGGAGGAACCGGATAATGTACCTGTATATGTCATTCCGGTATCTGTATTTCCGCAATACACGGATCTGTATATTAATGTCAGGGCAGTTAACGGACAGGGAATGACATCAGGAGTGGCCGCCAGCGGACCGTTCCAGTTGGGTACTTATCCTGAAGAGCCTTTTGTAAACCTTGACTTTAATGAAAATAATAGCAGTTTACAGATAAGTATCCAGAATATATTTGATACCGGAGCTGCCATACACAATGTTTCTTACAGGATAAAAGTGAATGATACCGGTAATTACCTGCCATTAGTTAATATTCCGGGTATTAAGAGATACTATGAGCAACCTGTTAGCCATACTGTTACTACTTCCGGATTACCGGTATCCTTAACCGGTTACCAGGTTACAGTTACTGTTACCAATACCGGGATGCGAAGCACGACCGTAACTGCTGATTTTACACATCCCATCTATGTTCCACCGATTGTATTTGACCCCATCATATTTTCTGGAGGTTGGTAAAAATTTATAGTTATGAAAAAATTTCTAATCATTATTTTGTCGGTTTTTTGCCTGGTAACTAAAGGTCAGAAGTCATTTGCATCTGAACCTGTCTTGCGAATAGCTCCCCTTGAAGATGAGGTATATGTGTATCATACCCAAAGACTTCCATCGGGGCATGGATTTATTATTTATCGCAGAGATGGACCGGGTGAAGCATTTGTTCGCCTCAATGAAAGACCTGTAAGAGGGGCTCAACGCATTGACGATATGCGCCCCATGCTTGCCGACCGGTATGAGGCCTTACTGGAAATGTTTGAGGTGGAAAGCGCAGCTTCCCTCTGGCTTGTGATGAGGGCAAGACAGTTTGAGGCAGGCCTGGCATCTTTTCTTTATCCTGAAGCAGCAAAGACTCTCGGGAGGTTATATATTGATCAGGATGCCCCTATGAATACTGAGGTGACTTACCGCATAGAGTTTGTAAACAATCTTGACAGGCCAACGGGTAAAGAACTTTTTAAAACTTTAATGCTGGAAAAAAGAGAACCTCCTGCGCCGCGCATTCTTTCTGCATCCAATGTCGGTACTGTTGTTACCCTTGAATGGGAGTATTCCGGGGTAAAACCAGAAGATGATGACTTTGTAATCCGGTTTTATATTTACAGGATAGATCCACAGACCCAGGAGCTGCAAATGCTGAATGACAGGGCATTGGTTCGGAACAATGCTTATGATAACCACTGGTTTATCTTTGAATCTCCTGTTGTGAACACCACTGAAAGGTATGTTGTATCTGCTGTAGATATAACAGGGAATCTGGAAGCATTGAGCGAAGTTTTTGAGTATGATCTCATTTACAATTTGCCATTACAGCCCGTTTATGAGATATCGGCTCATGTAACCCCCGAACCATGGGTTGAAGTCACATGGAAACCCTCGCTGGAAGAAAATATTACAGGTTACCGGATTTACAGAAGTTCAGATTTATCACAGCCTTTTCAACTGATAACAGACGAACTTCTTCATGCAGAATCAGGCTACTATCTTGATACAACTATTGTAGGTGGGTTTTCTTATTTCTACTATGTTACAGTTGTGGATATTGCAGGTAACGAAAGTGCAGAAGGAAGTGTGGCAATGGCAAGGGTACTTGACCTGTTTGCACCACCACGGCCTTTTGGTTTAACAGCTGAGTTTAACACCCAAACAAGAAACATTGAACTATCATGGCAAACAGAAACCCTCTCCGGGAATTTTGAAACCTTCACAATAATGCGCAGAAGAGAAGATGTAGTAAATCCGGGTGCTTTTAGCCGTGTAAACCCCGATATTTTAACAGAAACATCATTTATAGATTTGGGTGGTGAAGATGCCGGATTTCTGGAAGGAGCAAAATACAGGTATGTGGTTTTTTCTTCCAGCCGGGCAAAAATACACAGCGATACCACGGCCATCGTGCTCAATATACCCATCATTACAGCACCTGAGGCGCCATTGGGTGTAAGGGCCTTAAACGATAATGGATTCAGGATTAATCTGAACTGGGGTGCCGTATCATCAAGAAATCTTAAAAAATACACAGTTTACAGGAAAAAAGCAGACGAAGAATCATTTCATAAGCTTCTGGACTTGCCCATCACAACCCGTTTTATCAGAGACGAAGAAATACAAATCGGCAACACCTACATTTATGCCGTTACCGCAACAGATATTGCAGGAAATGAAAGTGAGTTTTCCTTACCTGATACCCTGTTTTTCAGGAATTATAATCCTCCCAGGTCTGTTCGGAATATACAGGCTGCTGCTTTGCGCGATGAAGGTGTGGAATTGAGATGGGAACGTGTAGTGGCAGATGACTTCCTGGGATATAAAGTATATCGGTCAAGTATTCCCACAGGAATCTTTGAACCGGTTCACGAAGGCTTGCTTAAAGAGACCAGTTTTTTCGACGGGCAGGGTGATGCCGAAACCTGGTATCGTGTCCGTGCTATTGATACTTCCGGAAATGAAAGCCGTCCGGGAAACCCGGTCAGGCCGGTTGTTGTGAATGAAAACTGACAATTTACCCGGTTAAAACATTAATCATTCAGGAGGGCTGAATATGAAAAAAAATAGATTTAAAAAAGGTATAGCTAATTTCATAAAGAGATGCCTTGTTATATGCCTGTTATTGATGGTTTCAGGTTTTCTCCCTGAATCCATGGCACAGCAACCGGAGCCTTCAACCATAGGCG
>SKVR01000185.1 GCA_007129355.1 Bacteroidales bacterium
ACAAGCGATTCAGATTGTATGAGTTTCGTGAAATCGCTGGTAGTAAACCGGTCGTCGGTATCGGGTTGGGCATTGGGGTCGATAGTAACGGGTAAATTGGCTTGTTCCCATTCCATGATGCCGTGTTTAAGATTGTAAACCTTTGTATAGCCGTTGCGAATCAGATAAGACGCTGCAATATTGCTTCTCCAGCCTGTATTGCAATACAGGTAAACAGGCTGGTCTTTGGGAAGCAGTAGTAAGCTCCGGCGAAAGTCGCGGGCATAGAAATTAATCTGTCCGGCATTTTCGATATGCCCGTTCTGAAATTCACGTTGTGTTCTTACATCGAGCAAAACACCCTCGCCTTTAGAAATGAGTTGATTGAATTCTTCAGAGCCCACCTGAATGGTGGATGGATTTTGGGTGTAAGCCGCAAAAATGAATAAAGAGAAGAGAATAGGTGTGAAAATAAAACGGAGCATAATGGAATTGTTTGTTAGTTACCAAATAATTTGTTGAATTATTGGTCAGGGTTTATTTCATTCCTGGCAAAAGAACCAGTCCTGAATTCAATGCTAAACAATAGTATCAGAGTGAATTTCTGCATTGTATCAGATTCCTTTTTTTTATGAATAGAAGTACCATTCCTGGTGCAGGGTACTATAGTTTTATAACAATGCTGCTGCCTGCTCGTCCAGCAACCATAAAAGGTTTTTGCTTTCAGGCATTACTTTGGAAGCGGGAAGATTTTCATACCCTTCCTGTTTTTTGATAAGCCTGGCAACCATTTCGGCTTTGGATGCACCGGTAACCAGGAAAAAAACCTGTTTGGCATTATTGATAACTCTTCCGGTAGCTGTAATTCGTTTCTGGCCTGTATAAGGATTTTGTGTTGACGCAAACAAGTTTTTACTATCGAAAAGCTGAATGTATGGAGGGAAAATAGATGCCGTATGGCCATCTTCACCCAGTCCGAGCAGTACCATGTCAAATGCGGGTGTGTATTTATGTTTGGGTAAAAGGCCGGAAACCACACTACTGTATCTTTCGGCTTCTTCAATGGGGTTATTTTCTCCTTTGATACGGAAAATGCCCGAAGATTCCAGGGGAATATTAACCAGCAGGGTATCTAAAGTCATTTTGTAATTGCTTTCCTCATGGTTGGGAGGCACACAGCGTTCATCTCCCCAAAAAAGCTGTATGCTATCCCAGTTGATAGAATCAACAGCATTTTGAGATATATATTGAAAAATATCCCGTGGGGTAGATCCCCCCGATAAAGCCACTGAAGTTTTTGTCCCCTCAGGAAGAGAGTGCGACAGAACAGCCAGATTCCGGGTAAAGAACGCAGCCAGATTTTGGCTGGTGCTGAAAATATGAATATTCTTTTTTCTCATCTGATTAAAATTTGTTTTTTATTGGTCAGATGCCTGCCTGCCGGCAGGCAGGGAGCTCGCTAACAACATTGATAACCGACATCTCAGGCAGATGTGATATAGTCATCCGCGTGTGTGTCAATGATATTGTCATGGCTCGGTTCATAATGCACAAAAATTTTCATCACCGGTAAGGACAGCACAAGGATATCTCCATTTCATATTTGCTTCTTCAATGAGGTCATCTGCAATATCAGGGCCCCATGTTCCGGCCGGGTAACCATGCAGGGGGATGCTGGCATTGTTTTTCCATGCGTCCAGCACTGGCTGAATAAATTTCCAGGCTGCAAAAACTGCATCAATCCGGGCATATAATGTCGAATCGCCAATCATAGCATCCAGCAGTAATCGTTCGTAAGCATCAGGAATTCTCACATCAGAAAGATCGTTATAGTGAAAATCCATACTTACATTTTGCACATTGAAACCTACACCGGGAGTTTTCATTCCGAACTTTAACAAAATGCCTTCATCAGGCTGTATTCTGATAATAAGCTGATTGCATGACTCGCAACCTTCCTGCTGTGCAAAAAGGTAATGCGGTGTGGGTTTGAAATGGATTACAGCTTCCGTAACCCTTGTGGGTAAATGTTTCCCTGTTCGTATGTAAAAGGGGACACCACCCCATCTCCAGTTATCAATATAGAATTTCAGGGCCGCATAGGTCTCTGTTTGAGAATCCGCAGATACACCATCTTCACTCCTGTAGGCATTTACTTTTTTACCTTTAATGGTAGATGCTGTGTATTGCCCGCGAATAGTATTTTCTGCAACGTTCTTTTCTGATAATGGGCGCAAGGATTGCAAAACTTTTACAGTTTCATTACGAATGGCATCGGCATCCATTGATGCTGGTGGTTCCATAGCAATGAGCCCCACCAAATGCAGCAGATGATTTTGAACCATATCCCTTAATGCCCCGGATTGGTCATAGTACCCGGCGCGATTTCCCACGCCAAAATTTTCGGCAGAAGTAATCTCTACATGATGGATAAAATTCCTGTTCCAGAGGGGCTCGAAAATTCCGTTGGAAAAGCGTGTGACCAGAACATTTTGCACTGTTTCCTTGCCCAGGTAATGGTCTATGCGGTACACCTGGTTTTCTTCCCAGCTCTTTTTTAACGAATCGTTGAGTTGGATAGCACTTTGCAGGTCGTAGCCGAAAGGTTTTTCAATGATAATTCTTTTCCATCCTTCTGATTCATCGTTTAATGTGGCTTTGGCAAGAAGCCTGGGTATAACCTCATAAAGAGATGGGGGAGTGGATAGATAAAAAATCAGGTTGAAGTGCTGCATTGAATTTTGTTTCCTCAGAAGTTGAAGTTTTTCTCTGAGTGCAATGTAAGATTCTTCATTTTGTGTATCGGCCTGCAGATAAAATAAGCGATCTAAAAATCCCTTGATTTTTTTCTGATCTTTTACTTTGGTAAAAGCATTCTTAAGGGCTTTGTTGCTATGGTCGCGAAAGTCGTTGTCAGATATTGAACTACGCCCAATGCCAAGGATGGCAAATTTTTCCGGCAACATTCTGAGCACTTCAAGTTCAAAAAGGGCAGGCATTAATTTACGTTTTGTGAGATCTCCTGTAGCTCCAAAAATAACCAGGATATGATCTTCAGGTATGTTATTTTGATTACTCATCTTTTTATCTGATGGATCGGTTAGACTGAATTTTCTGCCATAGCGGAAAAACGGAAAGTTTATTGAAGTTATGTTCAGAAAGTCAGTACGTGAGCACCGCCTTTTAAATACTCCGTCAAAGGCTTGCCCATGCCCTGCACATCAAAGCCCATTCCTTTCAATTCTTCGGTAACTTCATACATATTGGCACACACGATGCAGGCCCTGATTTCCACACCGTCTTCCTGCATGGCTTTTAGTTTTTCCTGGATTTTGATGTTTTCGGCTACCATTTTGGCTGAGGGGCCCCAGATGATTAGGGTTACTTCTTCGAACCATCCATAGTTTTTGGCAGCATGTCCATACATAAGCACCATGCGTTCGGCGGTGTAAGGGTCATCGCTGGTCCATACGATGACGAGTTTTTCAGCAGAACTATCTTCCTGGGTGGCCATGGTAGATTGAAAAGATAACATCACAACTGTGGCAAGCAATACAATTGATTTAATTTTCATAGTATATTTCTTTACGGTTTGTAAATCATTAACAGGGGTTTCTGAATCAGAAGCCATGAATTTCTATATTGGGGTAAAAAGCCGCGAAAGAAAACCAATACCCCATCATTTGTGCTTCCTGCTGCAATTGCTGCCCGGCACGTGGCCCACTGATGCCCCTTCCAAAAGCATCCCATCGGGTTCCTTCATTGTCGATCAAAAGAACGGGAAGCTCGTTATGTAGCGGTTCAAAATCCAGAATGGTGCCATCTGCCAGCTCCCTGTTAAATGCGACCATTAAGTTAAGGTTTTTACTGCCTGCTACCACCATTTTTTTTGACTGAAATTCATCTTGAACCAAAGAGAGTGAATTTTCAAAACTGTCAAAACGATAAACGATCATATTATCATCAACAATAATGCCCAGTACTCTTTCTTTTGTGTGTAAACGATCATCATGATTATTCACCGGAAAGATAAGGTTGTTATTGGTTTTGTAATTGCCATAAGGGTAGTTGCCATAATTTCTATTATGACCGGTATTGGTGGAAATCACTTTGGTGGATGGATAGAATTCTTTCCAGGTTTTCCAGGTGGTTTCTACCAGGTTGTAAGTATCGGCAGATTTGCCAACAAGCTGCCCATTGACAGATTTGAGCAATAGCTGCGACCAGTTGCTGTCACTTTCGCGGTCGTAAGGTATGATATTGGAATTGTAAAGAAGGCCGGACACTCCAAAAGTGGTTTTTTTATCATCTAAAATCCTGTCCCAGCCAATTCCGGTGCCAGTAAGCGGACAGTATATGACCGCTATAGAATGCTCATTTACATCATCATTGATGATTTCGTGCCAATCGAGAATAGAATGCGGATAAGCACGCACTTCGTCTCCATCAATAAAACCAAGCACCAAATCATCATCTTCCAGGTAAGTGGCTTGGTCTGCATTTATAAATTCCGGATTCTGAAGTGCGGGTATACCATCTTTGCCGGGTCCACCATCCAATACTTCATCTTTGGGGATAAGCCATTGGGTGCTGTTATTGTTGTTACTATTGTTATTGTTTATGCTGTCTTTTGAGCATCCGTTATTTAGCAGCAATGCTAAAACAGATATTAATACTGTCGTTTTCATAGCCATATATTTTAAAGGGTTATCAAAATTTTTTCTTTGAAGGGAATGGTGTACAAAATGGCCGCGGTCAACCGGTAAGATGTTGTCAATTGGGTGCCCTGTAGTTTGCGATATATTGGAGCATCACCCGATAAGCGGACTGAAAGCCAGGGATTGAAATTTATGTTTATTCCCGGAATGATAGAAATCCATTGCCCTCCGGAGCCAGGAAATATATTACCGTCAATCAGGTCTTCTGCTTGCCGGCGATACCTTACATAAGCAAATACATCAACAGGCCGGCTGATAAACAGGCTGTAGTTCCATCCCACATTGAATTGAAACTCATTGCCAAACCGGTAAACCTGTGTGTTATTATAACTTTTGTTTTCTCCCGAATAGCGGTAGGTAGTCACTGCCATCAGGCTAAGATTGGGGGATATGACTTGTCGCTTCTGGAAATAGCTCCAGAAAATTCCATCCAAAGAGCCCGAGCCCGGTTGCATATCGGCTGCCAGAGTGAACCCATCGTTATTGACGTAATCGGTTCTGCCGGTTGAAAATTTAGGCCCGGCACCCACTACCCATTCTGAATTGGGTCTTTTTGCAGGATTAAGAATTCTGTATTTGACCAGCAAAACGGCATCGCCCATTCCCTGTGTAGCTGTAAAATCATTGGTGCCACCAAAAGACCTGATACTACGTTCCTGACGTATGAAGGGTACTACTGCTGTAAGTGAAAACCGGGAAGATAGGCCATAGTTAATCTCTGCCATGGCCGAATGGGTGGTCCTGCTTCGGGTATCATCTATCAAAAATTCAGAACCATCCATCAGGTCATTCAACAAATTGTAGTCGTAAGTGAGAAGGAACTGGAGAGATTTGTTTTCCGCAGTACCCAATCCCAGACTACCCCCCAAAGGAACACCGCCCGAGCAGCACGCCTGTGAAAACAGATAAACCGGGGAAACAAGCATAAACAAGCCAATCAGTAGCGCTTTCCATGTATGAAAGAAGCTGCGGTAGTGTTTCCTGGCATTTTTGTTTGGGTATACAGTTTGTCTTGCGGTTTTCATATTGAAGGTTATTTTTGGATTACCTTTTCACCCAGCTCAATAAATTTTCTGGCATTATGATAGCCGGCAGTTTGCGTTACAATTTTGCCTTCGCTGTAAATAAAAAGCAGGGTCGGGTATCCTTTAATGGCGTATTGTTGAGCCAGTTTTATTCCTTCTCCT
>SKVR01000164.1 GCA_007129355.1 Bacteroidales bacterium
CAACAGTGGATCATTTACGTTACCGGGGAAGGGCAATATAATATTGAACTTTACAGTCTGACCGGGCAGAAACTCTTTACAGGCAGTATTGCCGGGGAGTTGACAATTCCTGCCCCGCGGCATCCTGCAGTGGTTCGCATTTTCGACCACGGGTTGCAAAATGTTTCCCGTGTGGAAATGCAGTAGTTTGTGGTTTTAACATATCGTTTGTTTTATATATTTACGCGATAAACGCATTAAAATATTTGTTAGTCTTCAAAAAACCTTTGCAGGTTTTACAGGTCGGGTTTGTTTTTTACGACGATTTAATGATTTTCTTTGACGGAAAAATATTCCACGCTTTCCGGAAATCTTATAGGGGTTTTCACGGATGTTTTGTTTGTATAAATCAAAGAAATGTAAATTGCTGAAATTGAAAAGTATAGGCATAAACATTCTCCCCATTCTACCTGGTTAATTAACACTATTTTATCAAAACCGCCATCAGTTCTGCCTTTCAGGCTCTCCGGTATTTTATTTCCTGTTTTGTCACACAGAATATGTAATTAACTGGTTACATATTCCTTATTTATTCATGGTTCCCGAAGCTTAAGTGACAGGCTTTCCGGGTTGGTTTATCCCTGTTTGTATTTCCTTGCCTGCCAATCCCTTCCGTGAAAACCCCAATGCCTTTTACGAAGGCCATAGGGGTAAAATAATAGATAAGATTAGGGATTAATCCCAATTGAATATCTGTTTTTTTAGATGTACATTGAACGCTTTTATAATAAAAAAGAAGCACAGGCTCCCATTAGGCATATTTAACGTAATTAAGAGAAAGGAGTTTTTATGGAAGGATTTCTACGAAGATTTTTAAAGAATTTATTTGTTTTCTTGATTTTATATGTATTTCAAAACATTGCAGTTAGTCAAACATTCACGACAACAGGCAATGGAACTGGGAATTGGATAGATCCGAATGATTGGCATGTCCAAGGCACTGGTAATAATCTACCCACTTATCCACCCTTAAATGGTTCAGTTGGGGGCATGTCAAATCATGCAACAATCATTATTAATCACGACATAACACTCTATGGTAGTTTAGTTGGAAATAATAGTCGGATAGAAATGAAGGTTGGTGAAGAAAATCCTGCAAATCTTATAATAACTGAAGATAATATTATGTCCAGAACTGGCAGCTTAACTATCTTCGAAAACTCATCGGTTCAAATTGGTATTGCACCAGTCGATTATCCTGATTTCGATTTTTGTGATACATTTTATGATGGAGATTATCGAAGGTCTTTATTTTCTGTTGATGCATCTGAAGGTTCTCCAAAATTGCTGATCAAGGAAAATTCTTCGTTTATTGTTTACGGTGATTTTGTTGTTGCCAATAATTATACAATAGATGTTATGCCCGGAGCTATTTTCGATATTAGAGGTCATTTTGATGCTAGTAATAGTTCTGATTTGAGTTTTACGGGTTCTGGGGGCACAATTGGGTGTGATATGCATTTTGGCAATAGTGCAGATATTCTTATAACCGATGGAACTCTTGAAGTGGGAGGTGATTTATGGTTTGGTAACTCTGGGGATATTTACATGGATAATAGTACACTGGTTGTAGGTGGATCAATTTGTAGTGAGCACGGGGCAGCAGGCTCAGATGCATTCATTTTTATTCATGGTAGCTCGGATTCCGAAAATACAAGCACCGTTAGCGCAGGTGATATTTGTACTGACAAGATCCAGTTTTCAGATATTATCGTTACCCCCATCGAACTCTACTCCTTCGATTCCAAAGTTAACCCCGAACATATAGAGCTTAACTGGGTAACGGCTTCCGAGCTCAACAACGACTTCTTTACCCTGGAGCGCAGTTCCGACCTGTATGCCTGGGAAATTGTGGGCCATCTGCAGGGGGCAGGTACCACCAGCGAAAAAAGACATTACAGCTATAACGATTACAGCCCGCGCGAAGGCATCAGCTACTACCGCCTGAAGCAAACCGACTTCGACGGGCAGTTTGAGTATTTCGGACCGCTATCGGTTATGTATATGCCCGGCGCCGACGGACTGGATTTCCGCATTGCACGCCACCCCGATCAGTGGACTTTACATGTGCCCGGCGAAGGTGCCTACCATGTTGAACTGTACGACCTTACCGGAAGAAAGATCTTCTCTGATATGGTAGTAAACAACATTACCATTCCGGCTCCCAATCAAACGGTGGTGGTGCGTGTCTTCAACGATCGCCATCACAGCGCATCGCGTGTGGTGATGCAATAGGGCCTGAAGTTCTTTGTTAGTTTTTTTAATATATAGTAAGCAGCCGCGGAGTTTTTCTGCGGCTGCTTTTATTGGAATAACGACAAAAACTCATCATTCGTCACCAAAAAACATCATTTTAATGAATAAATAATGAAATTATGACGTTTTAGTTTATTTCTCTCCTGCGCACTTTTTAAAAAAATCCAGATTGTTTTATAAGGGTTTTCACGTATAAGACCGGGTGTCTTCCTTTTCGCACCCTTATAAAATGAAATACAGGTACTTAAAGATGATATAACTTCACATCAACCTGTTTTTATTCATAATACCAGCCGATCTGTACCCAATTATTCTGCACAAATCACGGATGCTATCCTCCGATTTCATAAGGGTATCTTTTGATGCAAATTACGGGTTAATAACAATTGAAACGTATTGCCATCGGTTTTACTTTTATCCTGCAAACAGCAAAAAAATGCCGATAAATAATTTTAATAATTCGGCAAGATAATTTTTGAAAAGAGAAAGGAGTTAATTATGAAAAAAAGATATCCGACCCTGGTCATGAATTCCATTCAGTTGCATCCCGGGAAACTTGTGCTTATTTTCGGACTATTGTTTTGGTTTATACCGGTTTTAATGGCTCAGGAGGTTTCTTTTGATCCGGAGCCTTTCAATGGATCAGTTTGTGAAGATCTAAGATATGATAACATTGTTACCGATGAAAACCCAAACGCCCCATTGGTTGATTATTATGACGGAAGAAAAACAGCCTATATTACAACGGGCGGCAGTGGAGGAAGCGAAAATAATCTGGTCGACTGGTCATCTGCTAATTGGATCCGGTGTTTTTTTCAAGGAGGACATATTGGAAACCCGACTCCACTGCCTGTTGCAAAATATAATGGTCTTTATTTACAGATTAGTGCGGGTGATTTTGTCACTGTGAACACAATTTCATATCATAACAATGTCACTATTGTTGTCTGCGGCTATCTTGAGATTGGCGAATTTGCTGTTGAAATCCCCATAGAATTTACTGACTTTAATCTATATTTAGGGAGTACAAATTTTTCAATCGACCCTTCAGCGAAATACAATTCTGATTTTTCATTAAATCAAGAAGACGCCTTTACTTATGGCTTTTCAATAGTCCCTAAAGACGGAACAAATGATATTTTCGATCCTGCGCATAGAATTTATCCTCTAGATAGTGATTGGAATGAAGCTTACGATGAAACTTTACAAAAATGGGTGGGCGATTTCGGTTTTACAAATCTTACTCATTGGAAAAATATTAATGGTGAAATGGAAACATTCGTAGCAGGAGTAGATTACGAAATCGTAGCTTTTGTTGTTGATAATGAATCTGGTGCTGTATTATATTATTTAGAAAAAATTAATGAATTTTCTTTTTCTTCTTCAGGAGATGAAATTATTATTATTTCAGATGGTTCTGAACAAGACTCATCAAGTGATGGATCAGATGGTGATGACGGTGCATTTTTAAACAACGTTAATATCGTTATTTGTGAAGGGGGTTTCTTAAAGGCTACAACACTTGATTTAAAGAACACGGTAAATATTTATAATTATGGAACCCTGCAGGTAGGGAAGATAATAGGCCAGGGAAGTGCCAGCAAGCAATGTATTCAGGGAACTGGCGACTTTCAGGATCTGTATGGAAATACAATTATTGAACACGATAATAGCGACGATAATGACGTATGGTATGTCAATGATGATTATGTGTCTGATGTTGATCCTGATGGTAATTTAGGATGGACATTTGGAGATGATTGTGGTAGTCCTTTTATAGTAGCTCCTCTTCCTGTTGAGCTCCTTTCCTTTAATTCTAAAGCAGAGCCCGAGAACATCGAATTTAACTGGGTTACCGCCACTGAGATTAATAACGAATTCTTTACCCTGGAGCGCAGCTCCGACCTGTATGCCTGGGAAATTGTGGGCCATGTGCAGGGTGCAGGTACCACCAGCGAAATACAGCAATACAGCTTCAGGGATCATAGTCCACGCGAAGGCATCAGCTACTACCGCCTGAAGCAAACCGACTTCGACGGGCAGTTTGAGTACTTCGACCCGCTGTCGGTGAGCTATATGCCCGGTGCCGACGGACTCGATTTCCGCGTGGCCCGCCATCCCGATCAATGGACCATATTCGTGCCCGGAGAAGGTGCCTATCATATTGAAATGTACGACCTTACCGGTAGAAAAATATACTCTGACATGGTTGTAAACAACATTACCATTCCGGCCCCCGGTCAAACGGTGGTGGTACGTGTGTTTAACGATCGCAATCACAGTGCGTCAAGAGTAGTAATGTAAAAAGCTGCTGTTTGTTTCTCTTTTCATTATTTCAGGAGGCTGCCCCTGCGGGGGCAGTCTTTTTTTCATTTCAGGAAACGCGGGGTTACGTTAAAACTCCAGATATTCTGCTCCCTGCCTGAATGCCACATCAACCGGTATATTTGCATCATTGATTCGGTCAATATCCTTTTGCAGACTTTCGGGCATGCTGCCATCGCGGTTGCTGATTTGGCGTGCAGCCTCGTAGTCGCCATTGCCCTGAAGGATGATAAGCTCTCCCAGGGTTTTTTCCACCGCGGCTTTCATATTCTCAACATTTACCGTATAGGTTTGGGTATCAGGATTACGTGAAAAGACATCTTCTCTTTCAAAGGTGTTAAAACGTATCATTCCGGCAATACCGTGTGCTCCTGCGGTACCAAACCTGCTGGAACGCATTACGCTTGCAAAGGAGGTTACATAGGCTTGTTTCAGTTCCTGCCGGGTAATTTCGCCCATTTCCTCCAGTTGGGCAATGAGATACAGTGCCATCAGGTCGGTAACGGTGGCATCAATAATACCATGGTATTCGAGCAATGCATCTCTAACGGTGCCCTGTCCGTTTACCGTATTGGAAATTCCCAGTGCTGCGGCAATCTCATGAAATGCCGTAAGCATAAAGAAAGCATCTGAGCTGATATACTGCTGCTGGTCTTCATGTATCATCATTTGGGCAATGGGCATGAGGATCTCATTAAATTTGGCTTCCATCACATTTTTCAGCTGCAGGCTTCGGGTGCCTGTTACGGCGGTTACTTCAGCATCCCTGGGCAGGTAAAGTGCAATGATCTTGGGTCCGGCATTGCAGTGTCCGGCATAATAGAGCGCATCATAAACAAAGATCTCCGAATCATCGCCCGGCACTTCCTGCTTATACGCTTCCGGAACGGGCAGACGTTCCTGCAGCATGGTTGCCATGCCTGCATACTGTTCCAGTCTGGCACTCCATTCCAGGTCCTTTACAACAATATAGCTGCTGTGGGCAGCCTTATAACCGAACTTCCGGTCTTCGCCGGTATCAAGAGGGCGGAGTACCAAGTCAATATGGTTTTCTTTCATCTGCATCCATGCCATGTCGGCTTCCCTGAAATTGTAGGTTAGCATACTTTCTGCCAGCTTTTCAAGGTAGTTGGTAAAAGGTGGGTACTCCGAAATTTGTGCTGCTTCTATCAGTAAACTTGCTATTTCATGGTTCAGTTGATCAAATGCCATAGTGTAAGGTATGGAAATCAGTGAACCATCAGTTTCGCGGCG
>SKVR01000057.1 GCA_007129355.1 Bacteroidales bacterium
CAGCAGCGCAACAACTGTAAAACTTCTGCCCGGATTACGGGAAAGGTTTTTCCAGCTCAGCAGATTCGCCGATAAAGGCTTGTTGCCTGCACTTCGGGCAAAATTCAAACCGTAAAATATCCAGAAAAGTATCGAAATCAGGAAAGCAATTCCGGTTGCAAACCACACGAAAATTTGGGGACCTGTTGCGAGGAATATCGCATAAATCAATGTCAAAACAAAAACTCCGGTTAATGATGCCGACAAATAAAGCATGACTTTTTTCCTGGTTGAATTAACTGCCTTCACTCTGGCGAAATCTTTTTTCTTTAGGGTCTGTTTCAGAATTTTGCGTATCCCCAGAAATACCACCAACATTCCCAGTATAATACTGATAATAAAACCTGCTCCAATGGTAATAGCATCAAAATGCAATTGTAAAACATCGGTACGCACAATATCATACCATATCCTGTTCAATCCGGCAAATACCAGACGGGTATATAATACCGAAAGAGCAAGACCTGCAGCAGCACCTGCAACAATTGATACTGACGCTTCTGCAAGCACAATCATCCTGATGAGTTTTTCTGAAAAGCCCAGTGAAGCGAATAGTTCAATCTGTTTTTTCCGTCTTTGTAAATTGTACTGAAGCAGCAAAGCAGTCAGTAACAAGCCGGAGATTATGATGAACATTCCCAACCCGGCAAACAACTGCCCAAAATCCACACCACCCCGTGCAGCCTCCATGCCTTGCTCCCTGACAGGATTCAGCTGAAATTCAATGCGGGCAGGATCGATACTACTTATAAGTTGATTCCTTATTTCATCTGAATCGTATTTTGTTGTGGGAAAAATAACCGTAGTAAGATTTCCGAAGCGGTTATGCCATAACTGCTGTCCTTTTTCCAGTGAAATCCAGGCCTTGGGAGTTCCTCTGTATTCATCCCAGTAGTCTTCATCCTTCTGCCTGATTTTGTCAAGGTCAATGGGAATACCTGTATCCCAGTCGCGGCAACTACCCGCATCTGACAAACCCGGCAAATGGGGCATCAGAATGCTGTCCTGCATAGCTTCCTGCATGGGCAAAATACCGGCAATTCTGAATTTCTCTTCAAATTCTTCCAGTTCACGTAATGGCCCAACCACAAAATAACGCATCAGCACACTATCGCCCACCTGCGCTTCGAGGTCATCGGCAAGCCATTGATTGATAACCATTTCGTTGGCAGATTGTAAAATCTGTAACTGGTCGGTTGATGTTACAAACGAGTAGGGAGTTTCCTTTTCTCCGACTGAAAGGCTGTTGGCAAAATAGGTCAGATAAAATCCGGCATCCGGAAATAAATCCAGAATCTTCCCGGTAACGTAATCATCAATAAAAACACGACCGGCAGTGAGTTTTAGATTATCACCGTTGTAACTTAATTGCAGCCCCATATCTTCCAAATTCAGGCTTTGCCTCAGTACAGAATATATTTGCTGCTCCGACAGATCTCCACCTGATGAAAGCAGTAACATATTGGCATTACCATCCAGCTCCATAACCCGGTTCAGCCAGTTGATATTGACAAAAATATTATGGGGTGTGGTTTGTGAAGACTGCAGATTAAAGTGCCCGAGCTCTTCTCTGGAAATAATTTGAGAGATGCGCACTCTGCGGGTCACGGTTTGACCTTCGTCAGATACAAATGGTGTATTGGGTGGGATGGGGTTTATGCCCCGCATGCGCAGCAGCAGAAAATCGCCGGTTTCCACATTCAACCGTGCAGCAAGGTTTTCATTTACAAGCATCTCACCATCAGCAATCTGAAAGAGATTTTTATCGGCATTGGTAACTTCTGCGAAAGCTTCATCCACACCCCAGACCTGCACATTTCCCAAACGTGCATCGGTACCCTGCACACTTGCAATGGCTTCAGTTTTAAGCACAGGAGAAACAGCAAGGTTATCCTGACTGCTTAGTTTTTCAGCCAGGTTTTGCGTGAAAAGCCTGTCGCCTGCGGTTATAGTGTGGGTAACTTCTCCCAGTCGCAGGTGCACAATCTGCTCCAGACTGCGGGTTAGAGAATGCCCGGTTATAAGTGCTCCGGTAATAATGGTGGTAGTTATCGCAATTCCGGCAGCGGTAGCCAGAACGGCCCACGGATAGTGCCTGATGCTTCGTATGATAAGCCGGAAAGGATTCATACCTGCTCGAGTTTTCCGTTCTTTATTCTGAAAATCTTATCCATCCTTTCTGCAACATCCATGGAGTGGGTTGCAATAATAAGCGTAATGCCCATTTCCTTGTTGATGTTAACCAGTAAATCCATGAGCTGGTTTGCATTTTTTTCATCCAGCGAGCCTGTGGGTTCATCGGCAAGTAAAAGTGACGGCCGGTTAATTAGGGCACGTGCCACAGCAGTACGCTGGCATTCACCCCCCGAAAGTTCGGCCGGTTTACTGTTACGGTATTCCCATAATTCCATGTATTTAAGCAGTTCTTCGGCATGGTTGTGAAATTCCTTTTTGTCCCCTTTTATGGGTAAGGTAGGAAGCAAAACATTTTCCCACAAGGTACACTGGGGCAAAAGGTGATGAAACTGGAAAACAAAACCGATTTTACGGTTTCGTAACTCCAGGATGGCAGATTCAGGTAACGCTCCCAAGTCATCATTTCCAAAAACTATTTTTCCTTTATCAGGTGTATCAAGGGTTCCGAGCAAATTCAGCAAGGTGGTTTTGCCGCTTCCTGAAGGACCCATGATGGCAAGTTTTTCACCCGAACTGACTTTCATCTCAAGACCCGTAAGTACCTCACGACTTGCAGAATCAAGGCTTTTATGGTAGGTTTTATAGATTTGGGTGGCGGCTATTTGCATGGTGTGTTTTATTTTTCGGGTGTGAATAACCTCTAATTCTCTGTTCATATACTATAAGTATTTCTCACCCATTTTCTTTGAAAGTTCTTTTTTATAATCAAAATCCTTTGGTACTTTAAAAGAACCTTGCAGGGTTTTAATATTGGGAGTGATTTCTGGTTCTTGCAGGAGTTCTTCCCGGGTAATGAATTTCAGGTAGTTTTCTACAATAACGGACAAGCTCTTCCCGCTTACGGAAGCATATTTTTTTGCATTAACGATAACATCCTTCTGAATCATAAGAGTTAATTTGGTATTCATTGCAGATTGAGTTTTTTATTGAAAAATTAAGGGGCTCTTATAGTCATTTTGGCGCCTGCTTGCTTACAGGCTGGTACTTGTAGGCAGTTGCACATGTGTTACATGATAATACCCAATTGTACTTTCTTACTGGTTATCTGGCCGTTAATTCGATTGTCAAATCCAGAGCATTTGCCACCAATAATAGATTAGATATTTTCACGTCTTCACCATTTTCAATTCGTGAAATATAGGGTCTTTTTTTTCCAACAACTTCAGCAAGTGTTTCCTGGCTCATCTTCAGCTCTTTTCTTCTGTTTCTAATAATTTCTCCGAAATAATAGGAATAGGCGCTATCACGGAGTTTTTCCCGACTGTCAGAACCCTTTTGTCCATATCGTTCTGTTAATAAGTCTTTTGCTTTATATGTTTTCATAACTCTTTGTTTTTCAGATACTCATCCAGAATTTTCTCCGCTTCTTTAATCGCTTTTAAGTAATCTTTGTTTGATTTTTTTATAAACCCATTCAAGCAAACGGCTTTAGTACATTCTGAAAAGTTTAAATGGTCAATGGCAAAAATGATTACCCGATACTCATTTCCTGCTTTAATTCGAAGCTCATATAATTTCGTGTTCTGCAATTTTTTAACAAAATTGGCATGAACTATTTTGACTTCTTCCATAATCACGATAAGCTGAAAGAATTTGTCCGAAACCCTTTTCCCTTGATTATCGATGAAGTCCAGGCAATAATCTGTAATATCAATTTCTCTCACGATGCAAATGTAACGAATTCGTTACATTTTAACAAAATATTTAAATGGATTTCAAAATAAATTCTTATTAATCTGTCCTTTAAGCGCGCAGCATTATAGTTCAGGTTTGAACCCTGTAATCCTCAACTACTTTTTCATAAATCCCGGTCAGTTCCTTTGCCAAACTGTGAATATTGAATTGCTGTTCCATGCTTTTGCGGGCATTTATGCTTAACTGGCTTATCTTACCGACATCATCCAATAGGTTTGAAAGTGAAGCAGCAAGTTCTTCCGGCGTATTGTGGGGATAACATATGCCACCACCCGATTTTTCAATGATTTCGGGAAATGCGCCCAATTCAGGCTGAACTACAGGTATACCGGCAGCCATGGCTTCAGTCAGGTAAATTCCAAAAGCTTCACCATTATGGACAGGAACAGATAAAAGTTGAACCCTGTCAAAGAAATCGGTTCTTGCCTTATCTTCAAAATCATGGATAAACTCTACAGACTCCGTTAGGCCGGCTTCTTTAATTTTGCGTTTCTGTTCTTTGATAAAGCCCTTATCGTCAGCAGTAAATCCGCCTGTAAGCAACAACCGCACATCTTGCTTATTATCCAATTTTTTCAGCAGAATAAAGGCATCCACCAGGATATCCAGGCCATTTTCGTGGCACAATCTCGATAAATATCCGATATTCCGCGGTTTTTCTGATGCATTGATGAAATGGTAGTCATCGGGGTCAACTCCAAGGTGCAGGGTAGCCAGTTTTTGGTCAGGCAGTTGCAATCGCTCCTTCATAAAAGAAGTATAGTAATGGCTGACCGGGATAAACATATCCACATCTATGGCTTTTTCACGCATGAGCTGCCACACCTTTTCTGCCATTTCGGGGTGCATGGGGTCAACCCACACATCTTCATCCTGCAGGGAGCAAACCACCGGAACGTTCATGTTTTCCTTAATTTTATGAGCCAGTCCCAGCAGCAGGGCATTGGAGATGTGGACCACATCGGGCTTCACATGGGTTTGCAGCCAGTGCACCATTTTTTCAAGTTCGTCTTTTTGCCGGCCATGCTCACCCAAAAGCATGGAAACGGTCATGTCTTCCAGTCCGGTAGCACGGGTAGAATTGGCCATTCGGGCGGCAAACCTTAACATGGGTTTTGAATTCAGCCAGTTGTCGAGCCACTGGGGGGCATGGCGAAACAGAGCATATTTTTGTTTGAGATAAATACTTATGGCTCCGTAAAATACAGGTATCTCGTTCTGATTGGCATCATGCGAAAATAAAGGAAGATACATTGGTATCTTTATGGCATTATGTCCTTCTGCCCGCAATGCATCGAACAACTTGCTGTCGCGCAGGCAATTTCCGCAGTAAAAGCTTCCCCCTGAACCGGGAATGATGTGTACAATATTCATGTTTTTGCGTTTTCTTTTAATATGAAATTCTTAATTCCCTTCCAACCCATAAATCACTCCATCCTGCGCACCTACGACAATCCTGTTATTAATAACCGCCGGGCTTCCCTGAATGGGGCTGCCCAGTTCAAAAGTCCAGATGATGTTGCCGTTTTGCTCATTGAGTAGCATCAGGTCGCCACGCATATTGGAAACCAGAACATTACGACCGTCTGACAAGGGAGATGCTTCTAACTGGCTGCCGGTGTTTCGCTGCCAGAGTACTTCGCCGGTATTTTTGTCCAGGGCATACACAAACCGGTCGCGGTTTCCCACAATGATTTTGTTACCCGATAAAGCAGGCGAACCAATGAATGGTAAGGGTCGGCTTTCCCGTTCAAAGCTCCAGCAAAATTCTCCGGTGGTAAAGTCGATGCAGGAGAACTTCCCGTCATAATCACCGATATAGGCCCGGTTTCCGTCCAAAAGGGCTGAACCGGCCACGTAAGATGCAACTTCAGTGGTAGTTGCCGCCTTACCAGTGCGGATATCAACCACGTGCAACAAGC
>SKVR01000206.1 GCA_007129355.1 Bacteroidales bacterium
GTTTGTAAGTAATATGAACCTGGGTAGCGGATGGAATATGCAGGTAAACGGATTTTACCGTTCGCCCATCGTTATGCTCAATGCTGAAATCGATGCCATGTATATGGTGAATGCAGGAGTAAGAAAAAATATCTGGGGAAATGCAGGTAGTATTTCACTTAATATCTCTGATATTTTCAACACAATGAAATTCAGTTTGTACAATTATGGTGATAACTTTACCATGAACATGGACCGTTGGCGCACCAGCCGGGTCATTACTTTAGGCTTTACTTACCGTATCAACGAATTTGAACGACGAAACAACAACCGCCGTATGCGCGACAACGGTAATGGTGCCGATAGTATGGATTTTGATGTTTTTGAAATGTAAGAAATAGTTTGAGTTGTAAATAATTTTATAAAATAATCGCCCGGTATCAAATGATGCCGGGCGATTTCATTATTCAAAAAACCAATATATATTTGTTGGATTTTTGTTTATGGCTTTTCATTTTTTGCAACAGGCTCCGGCTCATCACTGCCATAACCAAACAAGTTTTTGTTTTTGATGAATGATGAAACATATTTGGGAACCATGTTTTCCCACTCAGGATCATTAGCATTGAGTTTCGCCAATACTTTATAGGAGAAAAAAGGAAGAATTTCTTTCCGGTAATTCTTGATATCAATGATCAGTCCTGATTCGAACAAATGCTGGTATAAAAAGCGAACATCATCTTCAACAGGCATATTGGCACTGGTTAAAATTTTATGTGTTTGCTTTTGACGACCGGGATAAAGATAGACTTTCAAATTTTCGGTAAAAAGCCTTCCAAATGCTTCAAGAATACCTCCCTTCAGATGGGTATAAAATTTCTTTTCAAGAATTTTCTGGAAAGTAAGTGCGCCGATTACCATACGTATATTTTGTATCTTGTATTTTCTGAACCAATTGGAGATCTTATAAAACTCCTTGAAATTTGTTATCATTACATTTTGGCCCATCCCACAAAGGATATCCACCCTGTCAAGAAAATCACGTTCATCAAACACCCCTTCTTCCATAAGGTTTTTAAGGGTCATCTCGCAAAGAACTATGGTATTTTCCTTATCATATCCAATTTCCTTTTTAAAAAGGGAAAAACCCGACTTGAGCATATCGAATCCTACATAGGTAATGGGCCTGAAACTCCCTCTCAACAACATTACATTCTTTTTGTATAATAATTCGGAAGGCGGTTTCACATTACCGTAGCGATCAAACATGGTAACGGCGGTCATATTGTTTTTCACCAACTGTACTGCAAGAAGCCTGTTATCCACATAATCCAGGTCGGGCCCGTGCATGCTTATCATATCAATCTCGATACGATCCTCCAGGTTAGACTCTAATAATGATTTAAGAAAGCTGTTGGGATATTGATAGTTGTAATAGCAAGCATAAAGCAGGTTTACACCCAGAATTCCCAGGGTCTTTTGCTGAAGCAGTGCATCATTTTCCAGAAGTTTTACATGAAGGATTACATCATTGGGTGGAGTTTTGGGTTTAAGTTGAAATCTTACCCCAACCCATCCGTGAGCTGCATTGGTTTTCTGGAAATTAATAGTTGTAACAGTATTGGCAAAGGCAAAAAAACGAGTATCAGAACTTCGTTTATTTCTTAGCAGCTTGATTAAGTTATCATATTCGATTTCTAGCATCTGCATGAGCCTTGACTCCGACACATACCTTCCTTTGGGAGTTTTGCCATACATGGTATCACTGAATATCATGTCGTAGGCCGAAATGGTTTTGGCAACTGTACCTGATGCACCACCTGACTGAAAAAAGCAACGGGCAACTTCCTGTCCGGCACCTATTTCAGCAAAAGAGCCATAAATGGTTTCATCAAGATTTACAAATAAGGCTTTGCGATTGGTATCAAAGACTTCGCGTTCTATGTTGTTTTGTGTCATAGGATTTCAGATGCTTTTTGATTTATTACATTTTTCACATCTAAATTAATATTTTCCGGGCAGACCGATATATAAATTTGATTGATTAGATCGAAAATACAGTACAGACTACTTTAAAGAAATAATAACTATGAGCCGAAAAATTCTATAAATTTGCAAAGGATTAAGGAATATCCTTTTTTTGGAAAGGTTTACAATCGGGTGAAAGCAAATTTTTCTACAATTTCATGAAGAAAAAAATACTTGTAACCGGCGGTGCCGGATTTCTCGGATCACATTTATGTGAAAAATTACTTAATGATGGTCATGAAGTATTTTGTTTGGATAACTTTTTTACAGGCCAGAAACAAAATGTAGTGCATCTTTTACAAAACCCCTTTTTTGAACTGATTCGACATGATATCACTATGCCTTTTTACATTGAGGTTGATGAAATCTACAATTTAGCCTGTCCGGCTTCACCCATACACTATCAGTTCAATGCCATAAAAACCATTAAAACCTCTGTGATGGGGTCGGTGCATATGCTGGGGCTGGCCAAACGCATTAAAGCAAAAATTCTTCAGGCTTCAACCAGTGAAGTTTACGGTGACCCACAAATCCACCCGCAAACAGAAGAATACTGGGGTAATGTAAACCCGATTGGTCCACGGTCCTGCTATGACGAAGGTAAAAGATGTGCTGAATCACTTTTCATGAATTATCACACGCAAAATAAAGTAAAAATTAAAATACTTCGTATTTTTAATACATATGGGCCCAAAATGCATCCCAATGATGGAAGGGTGGTATCAAATTTTATCGTTCAGGCAATAAAAAACCAGGATATCACCATTTATGGCGATGGTAGTCAGACACGTAGTTTTTGTTATGTTGATGACCTGATTAACGGCATGATAGATTTCATGAATACCGGAGAAAACATTATCGGCCCTATGAACATTGGCAACCCTGATGAGTTTACTATTCTGGAGCTGGCACAAAAGATCCTTGAACTTACTAATTCTGAATCCAGGATTATTTTTGAACCTCTGCCACAAGACGACCCAATGCAACGGAAACCTGATATCAGCAAATTAAATAAATTGATTGGCTGGAAACCAACAACACAACTGGAAGAGGGACTTATAAAAACCATTAATTATTTTAAGAACACAACGATTTAATCTGCTATATATGAACATACTCGTTACAGGAAGTAAAGGACAATTGGGAAGCGAATTACGCGAACTGGAAAAAGAATACGGTAATCATAAATTCTTTTTTACTGATGTGAACGAACTGGATATTATCAATGCTGAAAAAACAATGCAGTATGTAAAATCCAACAAGATAGAAGTTGCCATTAATTGTGCAGCCTTTACGGCAGTTGATTCAGCCGAAAAAAATAAGTCGGAAGCTACACTCATTAATGCTATCGGTGCAAAGAACATTGCTCAGGCCTGCGCCAAAGTTAATGCCCTGCTTATTCATATTTCTACAGATTATGTTTTTGAAGGAAAAAATTTTAAACCTTACACCGAAAACGATACAGCAGGTCCGAAAACTACTTATGGAAAAAGCAAACTTGACGGAGAAATCGAAGTAATTTTTAACGCTAAGAGGGCACTTATTTTTCGTACATCATGGCTTTTTTCTTCACATGGCAACAATTTCGTAAAAACCATATATGAAAAAGCCAAAAAAGAAAAAGAAATCAAAGTGGTTTATGATCAGATAGGCAACCCAACTTATGCAGGAGATCTTGCCCGGGCCATCCTGGAAATCATACCCAAAGTACCTCAGAAAATCCGGACGGAAATTTACAATATCAGCAATGAAGGTATTGCTAGCTGGTATGATTTTGCTCATGCCATTGTAAATATCAAAAAACTTTCATGTAAAGTAACTCCGGTTCTTTCAAAGGAATTCCCGACTGAAGCCATCAGACCCTATTACAGTGTACTCAACAAGTCAAGAGTAAAGAAAGATTTTGGAATCACCTTACCCCACTGGCGCGATAGTCTGGAGGTTTGCCTTGCAAAAATATAACCTGAACCTTATAGTTTTTGCTGCCATTTATCAAGGATGGTAGTCAACTTATCATTTTCAATCAAAAAGCCATCATGCCCGTAAATACTTTTTAGTATTACGTGTTCAGCATTTGGCAACATATCTGCAACTGCTTTTACTTCTTCAACAGGAAATAATATATCCGTATCGGTGCTTATGCATAGTGTTCTTGTTTCAACTTGCTGCAGTACTTTTTTCACACCTCCCCTTCCACGGCCCACATCATGCGAGTCAAAGGCTTTTGAGATATAATAATAAGCATGGGCGTTGTATCTTTTGGCCAGTTTCTTTCCCTGGTAGCGTTGATAGGTGCAAGCCCGGAAATTCTCAAGTTGCCCGTTTTCATGATCAGGCTGGGTAATATCAAAAGTTTGATAGTTACGATAACTTACCATACCTATTGCCCTGGCAGCCATAAGTCCGCGAGCACCAGCATCTTCTGCATCTGAAAAGAAAGTCTGGTCGGCTTCCATAGCCATTCGCTGTGCTTCGTTAAAAGCTTTACACCATGGGCTGGTTTGTGAACCGGCCACCAGGAAAATTAGCCGGTCAACAAGTCCCGGCTGCATAATACTCCATTCTATCCCCTGAAATGCACCCAATGAAGCACCTATAAACAGATCAATTTTTTCAACTGCCAGATGTTTACGCAAAATTTCATGGGCTTTAACCATATCCCTGATGGTAATAAGCGGAAATTCAAGCATATAATGTTTTCCTGTTTCAGGATTGACAGAATGTGCTCCGGTGCTTCCATAACAGGAACCCAATACATTGGCACAAACCACATTGTATTTATCTGTATCAACATATTTGCCCGGTCCAACAATACCTGGCCACCAATCCAAAGGGTTTGAATTGCCCGTAAGTGCATGTCCTACCCAGACCAGCGGCCTGTTTTGCTGCAAATCACCCAGAATATGATATGCAATATCGATTTCGGGCAAAATACCCCCCGATTCAGTAACAAAGGGAACCTTCACCTTAAGTATATCATGAAAAATATTTTGCATCATTTTGAAGAATTTGAGATGCTGCAAAATTAGGGTTTTCAGCAAAACAATCCGGGTAAAATTATCAAATCCAAATCATTTAAGCAATCCCGGTTTTAAAATTATTATTTTTGACGGCTGAATTCGGCTCAGAAAAACACCTTTTCAAAAAAATCCTGTATGACCTCATATTATAAAGAGCGTATCAAAGAAATTGAATTACTTATTGCAACGCTTCAGAAAAAAGACCATATTTTCAACACCTTACGCCTGATAAGCTTTATAGCATTCCTTGTAATATTAGCCATAAGTTTGGGTAATGGCAAAGCAACAGGGTTTATTATATCAGGTATTTTGCTTTTTGTATTTGTACGTGTTGTTTTGACCCATTTAAATAACCAGGCAAAACTTGACACTGCAATTACGCAGAAAAAAATCCTGGAAAATGAGATAAATTGTCTGGAACTAAAGAACAATGACTATTATTCAGGAAATTCTTTTCATAGCCCTGATCACGATTATTCATATGATATGGACCTGTTTGGCGAGAACAGTATTTTTCATTACATCAACCGCTGTGCTACAGGTGTTGGAAATAAAGCCCTGGCCGGTTGGCTTGCTGAAGAACATTCGCTGAATGAGATTTTAAAAAGACAGGAAGCAGTAAAAGAGCTCGCTAAAGAGAAAGAATGGTGTGAAGAACTACGGGTCAGACTTTACAAAAACCGAATTGATGATTTCCGAAAAGAACATCTTCCTGAAATCAAAAAAACACTTTCTGCACCCAAAAACCTGAAATTATGGATTTACCTTTCCTACGGTGTTATGCTGCTTGCTATTGCATTAATTAGCTTTTTATCTGTTAATGCAACCATACTTCTGATACCTTTTTTTATCAATAGCATGCTTAATTTTCGTTTCGGGAAATTCATAAAAACCATCCGTGCTCAGCTTGAAGGGCGCGAAAATACCCTGAATGATTATAACAAAATTCTTACTGCATTCGAATTGAAAAAATTTCAGTCTGTTTTTCTTGAAAACCTGCGAACCAATCTCAGCCAGGATAATATAAGTGCTACAAAATCCATTGCCCGCTTACAAAACCTGAGCAAAAAACTCGACTATTCACTTGGAATGCTTACCGGAGTGATACTTAACATCATTTTGTTATGGGACATAGTATTATGCCAGAAAGTAACGGAATGGTTTGAAAAACATGCAGAAAAAACGACACAATGGTTCCAGGTGGTTGGCAGTCTGGAAGCAATCATAAGCCTTGCCATTATCCGTAACAATCATCCTGAATGGCATTTTCCGGTGTTTCACGAAAACGGATTTCGTCTGGAAGGAAAAAATCTGGGGCATCCCCTTATACCGGAGAGCGAACGTGTAAGTAATGATTTCAGCCTGAAAAAAGAATCATGGATCAATATCATTACAGGTTCAAATATGGCAGGTAAAAGTACTTTTTTGCGTACTATCGGAGTGAATATTATCTTTGCCAAGGCAGGGTCGGTTGTTTGTGCCGAAAGTTTGAATGTCAGTCATTTCCGCATCATGACCTATCTTACCATCACCGATTCACTTACAGAAAATACTTCCACTTTTTATCGTGAAATACTACGGTTGAAAAAAATCCTTGACAACGCAAGACAGGATAACAACATACTGCTGCTCCTTGATGAGATGTTGCGCGGCACCAATTCGGCTGACAAAGCCCGGGGTAGTATGGCCATTGTGCGTGAACTCATCCTGCATCAAGTTCCTGCTCTTGTTGCCACCCATAATCTGGAACTCGCAGAAATGCAGAATGAGTTTCCTGAAAATATTTCAAATTACTACTTTGATATTATTATTGAGAATGACAGCACCATGAGTTTCGATTATAAACTCAAAACCGGTATTTGTAATACCTTCAATGCTTCACTGCTTCTGAAGAAAATTGGAATTGATGTGGGTTAAAAAAGCATGGGGCAATTCAAAAAAGAATTGCCCCATGCTTTTTTATAAAATCCTTATTACTTTTCAAAATATTTCAGGTACTCATCAAGGCCATAAGTCTTGCTCATGCCGCTGAACTCATCCATCAATGCGTCATTAAAGGGTACTCCCTTATCCTTTCTGAGCATCCAGGTATCGTGTTCCTTTTCACCTGCTGTGTAAATACGATTTTGTCCCGGCATTTTTCTCGATGCCCTGAGTTCACGTAAGATATTTCCAGTAATTCTCCTGAAATCATCGGGCTCAGTAAATGCATTGATATCAATGGCAATGAAGAAATGTCCCAGTGGGTAAGGTACTTTTTTCCCATCCTTAATACCCATGAGCATCTTCATGTAAGCACCCTGTTGCAGGGCAGCTGAAAGAATCTCAACAACCGTTGCATAACCATATCCTTTATAACCACCGGTTTCTTCACCCACACCACCCAGTGGAGTAAATGCAGCACGCCCGGCAATCAGATCTTCCAGTACCTCTTTTGAGTTGGTTTTGGATTCGCCGTTTTCATCAATCACCCAGCCTTTGGGCATTTCTTTTCCCTGACGGGCATAAACTTCAACCTTTCCCCTTTGTGTAATGGATGTGGCACAGTCGAGCAGGAATGGAAAATCTTCATCAGAAGGCATACCGAAAGTCATAGGATTGGTTCCCAGCATATTTTCCACCCCAAAAGTAGGTGCAATAGAGGGTCTTGCATTGGTTCCGGTTATTCCGATCATATTTTCCTTTACTGCCATAAGCGGATAATAACCTGCAAAACCATAGTGAGTCGAATTTCTTACTGCCACCATGCCCATACCGGTTTTTTTGGCTTTATCGATTGCCAATTGCATCGACTTGTAAGAAATAACATGACCCATACCGTTATGACCATCAACTACTGCAGTGGCAGGTGATTCCTTAACTACTTCAAATTCAGTTACCGGATTGAGTATACCATCATTGATGCGATCAAGATAAATAGGCTTTAACCTGTTTACACCGTGCGAATCGAACCCAAGTTTGTCGGCCTGCATTAAAACATCCGTCACAATTTTTGCATCATCTTCGGGCAAGCCGGCTTTCGTCAATACTTTTACCATAAAACTTTCGATCACATCGAAAGGAATCCATATCTCTTCTTTAGTTGTCATAATGATTTGATTTTAGGTTTAGATGTATGTATCAAAAATAATTATTAAATCTTACAAATCAAAAGGCCCTGCAATTAAAGCTTGTTAATTAAACACACATGGTGTATCATCTGACAAAAACGCGTTTTAGACAATAAAATCGTAGATTTGCATAAATCAGTTTTTGCTGACGAATATCACATTTTCGTAAATAAATAGATTTTTTTTGCACATAATGGTCATACTTCTATGGAATTTAAACATGATTTTCTCCAAAACCAGAAACTATCGTGGATATATATAATTCTGGGAATCTTGTGGATTTTGCCATCCGTATTCTATGATCTTTTACAGGATGAAAGAGTTTCAAAGTTCATTTTCTTTCTGATTATCGGATTGATCATCATCTCCAGAGGTTTAGGAATTCCCTTTGAGAAACTTTTTGGAAAGAAGTTTATCTACGTATCAGAAGATAGACTATTAATAAAACTTAAGGTTCTTAAAAAAGGAATTGTGTTGGGCTGGGACGAAATAGCTTCACTGGAGTTATGGCCCGGTAAAGTTATTATTACAACGCACAATGCTGGTGAACAAAGTGCAGATATCAGCGAGACAGCCCCACAGGTACGACATGACTTTTTACAAACCATAATCCGGATTGCAGAGCAAAAGAAGATTGATGCAAAAAAACATGGATATCTGAACAATATTTAATGAACTCTTTATCATTCTAATGTGTTATATATAAAAATAAAGTGATATAACCTTTAAAAATTACAGTTATGGCTAAAACAAAAGAATTACTTGGACTTATAGTAGGCTTTGCAGCCGGAACTTTTTTAGGAGCACTTTTTGTCGGAGCAAGCAAATCCAAATCAAACAAAAAAAAGAAGAAAGAGGAAGAAGAAGAAAAATGAGAAAATTATTACGTTAAAATAGTTACTTTCGGGTTATCATTTTTTGATAAATATCTGAAATTAACACTACCAGTTTAATTCTCGAAATACCATTGCCTTCACAACCATAAAAAGCACATATAAGCACATATGGAGAAAACAAAAAAAGAAGGCCTGGAAATTTTTCATTTTTCCAACCTCAGTAAATTCAAGGAGATAAACCACTTTGTCACCGGTAGGGCCGGTGGCTTCAGTAAGGAGCCCTTTAAAGCACTAAATACCGGTTTTCATGTGGGTGATAACGACTGGACCGTTTTCCAGAACCGAAAAAAACTGGCTCATGTGCTCAAAGTTAATGTGGAGCAGTTTACTTTCGGAAATCAGACCCACAGCAGCAATATTGCCATAATAGACTGTGCTAAAAAAGGGATGGGCAGCACCGACTTTGAGTCGTCAATTCCCAATACTGACGGACTCGTAAGCAAAACTCCCAAAATTTATCTTTGTGTTCAACTGGCTGATTGTGTTCCGATATTGATGTATGATCCGGTAATGCATGTTATTGCTGCCGTTCATGCAGGCTGGAAAGGCACTTTAAGAAAAATTGCTAAAGTGGCCGTAAAAACCATGATGCATACCTATGACAGCAACCCGGCTGATATCATTGCCGGAATAGGGCCATCTAACGGGCCCTGTTGCTATGAAGTAGGAGAAGATGTGAAAACAGAAGCCGAAAGAAGTCTTTTTAATACATCAGGAATTATTAAGGAACATCCCAAACCTGGCAAATATATCTTTGACCAGTGGAACGCCAATTTTATTCAACTCACAGAATGTGGCATTCCTGAAAAAAATATTGAAATTTCGGGCTTATGCAGCCAGTGCCATTCCGATACTTTTTTCTCTTCCCGAAAGGACAACGGTTTAACAGGTCGGATTACAGCCGGAATCATGCTCAACCTTTAGATTAATCTAAACCTGAAAAGTTATGAAAAAAACACTTTTAGAAAAGTTTTACAAATATATCAGCATTGACACTCAGGCTGACCCCACATCATCTACTTTTCCCAGTACCAAAAAGCAGTTTGATCTTGCCAATGTACTTGCGGAGGAACTTAAGGAGCTGGGGCTGGAAGATGCTCATATTGATGAGAATTGTTATGTAATGGCCACCCTGCCATCTAATATTGACAAGGATGTACCTGTAATCGGTTTCCTGGCGCACGTAGATACTGCTCCTGACATGTCGGGCAAAGACATCAAACCCCAGATCGTTGAAGATTATGATGGAGAAGATATTCTGCTCAATAAGGAAAAGGACATGTACCTCAAGGTTGCTGACTTTCCTGAATTAAAAAAATATGTGGGACAAACCATCATTACAACCGATGGCACCACCCTTCTGGGTGCAGATGACAAGGCGGGTATTGCCGAAATCATGACTGCCATTGAGCACCTGGTTAACAATCCTGATATCAAGCACGGAACCATAAAAATCGGATTTACCCCCGATGAGGAAATCGGCAAAGGGGTAGATCATTTTGATGTAAAGAAATTTGGAGCTCAGTATGCCTATACCCTTGACGGTGGTGAAGTGGGCGAACTGGAGTTTGAAAACTTCAATGCCGCTTATGCCAGGGTAAAAGTTCAGGGTAGAAATGTACATCCCGGCATGGCCAAATACAAAATGATCAACTCCATGATTGTGGGAAGTGAATTTAACGATATGCTTCCGGTATTTGATCGCCCCGAATATACAGACCATTATGAAGGATTTTTCCATCTGATCAGATTCGAGGGTACTGTTGAAGAATCAAGTCTTCATTACATCATCCGCGATCATGACCGTAAACTGTTTGAAGATCGGAAAAAACTCATTGAAGATGTGGCTGCCTTCATGAACAAAAAGCATGGCGAAGGCACTATTACCATTGAATTGAAAGACCAATACTACAACATGCGCGAAAAAGTGGAACCGGTTTACCATATCGTGGAAATTGCTGAACAAGCTATGAAAGATCTGGGTATAAAGCCCAATATCAAACCCATCAGGGGTGGTACCGATGGTTCAAGACTCAGTTACATGGGACTCCCCTGCCCCAACATTTTTGCGGGCGGACATAACTTTCATGGGAAATATGAATTTATCCCCCTGGAAAGCATGGAAAAATCGACCCGGGTAATCCTGAAGGTCATTGAACTATATGCAAATAAATAAACTTGAATAACACCAACGAAAAAAGGTTATCCGGTATTCGCAGATAACCTTTTTTCGTTATTGAGTGAATGGGTTATTAGGTTATTGAGTTATTGGCAAGTTAGGTGAAACCTTTAAACTTTTAAACTTATCAACCCATCAACCCATCAACTATCCTTTAAACCCCACAGCCCTTTCCAAATTGAGCACATTATCCATTTTGGTATCATTAAAATAAGTACGGGTAAGATTGGCTTCAAGCACATCGGCGCCTGAAAGATCGGCTCCTGAAAGATTAGCTTTAAAGAGGTTGGCCCGGTTAAGTTCGGCATATTGCAATACACTTTGTGAAAGATCTGCACGGGTGAAGTCACCATCAACGGCAGAAACCTTGGTCATATCAGCATTTTCAAGATTGGCATCTGTAAGGTCAGCTTCATCGAGCCTGGCATGACTGAGATCGGCCCTTGCGAGTACGCTGCCTTCAAAAGTGGCACCCGAAAGATTAGCACCCGAAAGATTGGCATTGGCCAGAAAAGCCCCGGAAAGATTGGCGCCTGAAAGATCTGCACCCCGAAGATCTGCTTTGGAGAAATTGGCTCCGGAAAGATCGGCACCGGCAAGTACGGCACCGGCAAGTGATGCTCCCCGCAAATTCAGAGGCCGGTAAGAATCACCAACCGAACTCTGGGCAATAAGCATCCATAAATCTTTATCTGATAATAATCTGCCGTTCTGATCAGTCATAGTATCAACATGGGTTAATAACACACAAATTTAAGTAATTTAATGATATAAACAGCAATTTGTATAACAAATATGGTTTTTTTTCTATTATCAAATTTTCAACAAAAATGCTCCTTATCTTTATTATAAAAATATTTGTCGAAATAATAATCACATTGCAGGTATTATTTCTTATTCAAACTTTTACCAATTGAATAAGCATCACCTATTTTGTCGCCCAACCTTCTGTATTCTCTGGCCCCTCCCATATAAATCAAAGGATTCATGGCTTCCGGGATATACGACCCGGGATCAGAAATATCTTTCAGTTTATCCGTATCCATGTGCACTTGCAGTATCTCACCGATAAAATGGTTGGTCTGCCCCACAATGGTTGAGCCCGTTAATTTGCACTCAATGTTCAGCGGACACTCTTTAATGATGGGCGAATCAATGTGCTTCGATGGTAATTTAGTAAATCCTGTTGCCTCAAATTTATCCACATTCTTACCTGATGTTATACCACAGAAGTCAGCTTCCACCATAATATCTGCACTGGCAATGTTTACAGTAAAATGGCCGTTTTTCAGAATTTCTTTTCCTGAAAACCCCCTGGTTCCAACCGATATACCCAATGTTGGTGGCTTACTTGTGAGCAGACTCACCCAGGCAATGGTTACAATGTTGGCCTTATCTATTGTGCCGGTTACAACCAGGCTGACAGGCATGGGAAAAAGAATCTTTTGGGGTCCGAATTGTGTCTTCATAATAATCTGATGTTTTGTTTTGCACTGGATTAATGGCAAATATGCAAAACTTACAACATTTGATCTAAACCTTTGTCAGAAAACTTTAAAATCAAACCTGAAAATTATTCATGATTTAAATAACAAAAAACCGTAAAACCCCCAAAGCTTACGGGTGATATTACAGGTTTTCCAGAAAATTTTCAGCATGAGTAAGATGTGCTTCCCTTTTCTCTGTTGACATCTTATCAAAGGTTCTGACAAGCATTCCCATCCTTGGATTCCTGCTGAAGAACTCGCGGTGTTTATCCATAAATCGCCAGAACAGCCCGTCCCAGACCTGTTGCCACTCACCTTTTTTGAAGTCGCTCATTTTCATAAGGTAATTACTGCCACTGATGTAAGGTTTTGTGGCAAAGATGCCCCCATCGGCAAACTGGCTCATTCCATATACATTGGGTACCATTACCCAGTCGTAAGCATCTATGAACATTTCCATAAACCATTGATACACTTCATCGGGGTCAAATTCACAGAGCATCATGAAGTTTCCCAGCACCATTAGTCGTTCGATATGATGACTGTAGCCGGTTTCCAAAACTTTTTCAATTACTGTATCCAACGGTTCAATACCGGTTTCGGCAGAATAAAATGAGGAAGGAATTTTCCTGTCAAACTTCCAGTAGTTACGGGTTCTTTCTTCTCTGCCCTTCAGTATGTACATGGCCCTGATAAACTCGCGCCAACCTGCAATCTGACGAACAAAGCCTTCGAGAGAATTCAGAGGAATGTCATGGCTCGCAGCATAATCCATTGCTTCATTCAGAACCTCTTCAGGGGTTAATAAACCTGAATTCATAAGCGGGCTTAAAAGACTATGATTCAGGAAATTTTCTTTGGCAACTATGGCATCTTCATAGGGCCCAAACTCATGGAATCTTTTTTTCAGAAATTGTTTTAGCCAGGCCCGGCTTTCTTCAAAAGATATGGGATAAATGGGTTTTTGAGTGAGTCTTCCATAGTTTTCCGAAAAGTTTTTTTCGGTATATTTAACGGCTTCCTTCCAGTAGGAGCTGGTATCCGGAAACTGAACATCAGGGGCTTTTTTACCGGACGGATACTTCTTCCTGTTTTCTGAATCAAAGCTCCATTTGCCACCTGTGGGTTTCCCTTTGCCATCAAGCAGCAAACCGCGGCGCTTACGCTGGTCAATATAGAAATCGGTCTGGAAATATCTTTTCCGGTCGCGGAAATATTCATCAATGTCTTCAGTGCTATTGAGAAACTTAGGATTATTGTACTTAACGGTTTTAATCTTACTTTCCCTGCAAGTTTCTTCTATTCTACTTTCCAGCCAGTCATCCACCGGATCGATATAATGGATTTCAGTAACTCCTTCATTTTTGAGATGTGGAATGAGTTTACGGATATCACTCTCATCCTGCGCGGCATCAATATATTCAATACTTTTCGCCTTCTTATCCAGAAAGCTTTCATAAAATTTCATACCCGCCCGGTGAAACGCAATTTTCTGTTTATGAAACTTATATTGCCTGAAAAAAAGATATTCCTCCACCATATAAACTTTATGCTGTTTTATGGGCAAAGGTGAATTTTCCAGTAATTGATCCGGAAATATGATATTAACTATTTTCATTGTGATTTGAATTATATCCTTGGAAACAAAAAGAAAGAGACAAAGTTTCCGGTTTGTAATAAACCTTTAATTCAATTTGGGTAAATGTGATTTTTTATTGAAACAAACTTTGCCTTTATAGCTTTTTTCTTAATTTTGGAAGTATCAAAACACATTGTCAAATCTAGCGAACAGTCAGCTGTTAATTAAAAACAACCCTATGACACAAAAAACCGAATCCAGCCGGGTTCGCCCGCCGGATGTAAGCGTCTACGGCATAAAAGACACGCCGGATATTTTCTACAATTTATCTTACGAAGAGCTTTTCAAACAAGAAACCGAACCTGAACTTAATTCGTTCGAGAAAGGCTTTGAAACCAACCTGGGTGCCGTGTCTGTCGACACCGGCATTTTTACAGGCCGGTCGCCCAAAGACAAATACATCGTCAGAGAGAGTTCAAGCAAGGATAAAATCTGGTGGGCAGGCCCCAGGGCAAAAAGATCCGACAATAACCCTATCACCAAAGAAGTTTGGGAAGAGCTTCGCCAAACTACTTTAAACCAGTTTCGCGGCAAAAAGCTTTATGTGATGGATGCCTTTTGCGGCGCCAATGAAAACTCCAGGATGAAAATCCGCGTGATCACCGAAGTAGCCTGGATGGCCCATTTCGTAAAAAATATGTTCATCAGACCCACCGCAGAAGAACTCATAAACTTCGAACCCGATTTTGTTATGCTTAATGCATGTAAAACGGTAAATGAAAACTGGGAACGGCAAAATCTTAACTCTGATGTCTATGTGGCTTTCAACCTGAAAGAAAAAATGTCGCTGGTTGGCGGAACCTGGTATGGAGGCGAAATCAAAAAAGGATTTTTCTCCATCATGAATTATTACCTTCCCCTGGAGGGAATGGCATCTATGCACTGCTCGGCCAATATGGGCAAAAACGGCGATACTGCTATCTTTTTCGGATTGTCAGGTACAGGCAAAACTACCCTTTCAGCCGACCCTGACCGCTATCTTATTGGCGACGATGAGCATGGCTGGGATGATGAAGGCATATTTAACCTGGAGGGCGGTTGCTATGCCAAATGTGTAAACCTTAGCAAAGAAAAAGAACCCGATATTTACAATGCCATCAGGCGCGATGCTCTGCTTGAAAATGTGGTGTATAAACCTGATAATGGTGAAATCAACTTCTACGATACCACCAAAACAGAAAACACAAGAGTTTCCTACCCCATATACCATATTAACAATATCGTAAAACCGGTAAGCAAAGGAACCCATCCTAAAAAGATCATTTTCCTAACGGCAGATGCTTTTGGAGTATTCCCCCCTGTTTCCAGGCTAACCCGCGAACAGGCCATGTATTACTTCCTGAGCGGGTTTACCAGCAAACTCGCCGGAACCGAAAGGGGCGTTAAAGAACCCCTGCCCACTTTTTCATCAGCCTTTGGTGCGGCATTTCTTTTGCTTCATCCAACCGTTTATGCCAAACAACTGGCAGAAAAAATGAAAAAGCACGGTGCCACTGCCTACCTGGTAAATACCGGTTGGATTGGCGGTCCTTACGGTGTGGGTAACAGAATTGATCTCGAATCGACACGTAATATCATTACCGCTATTCTCGACGGTTCACTTGATAATGTTGACGTAGAAGAAATTGCACCCTTCGGACTCAGCATACCCAAAGAAGTAAATGGGGTTGATCCTAACATCCTGAATCCAAGAAACACCTGGAAGTATGTAACCCAGTACAATAAACAGGCTGAGAAACTTGCTGACCAGTTTATTGAAAACTTCAATCAGTTTCTTGATACCGATGTGGGGCAGCGTTTGGTGGCTGCAGGTCCGCAAAACCGCTTTATGAAACAATATTATGGCTACTATGAGAAACACATAGAGAAGCTGGAAAATAAACATCATGAAGAGATTCTCAGGCTCAAAGACCAGATTTACATCCTGCAGAATGCGTTCAGCGATTATGTTTCGTTCAATTCGATCAATTCAGATTATAAAATCAGGAAGCTGCACAGGTATATTCCCATTGTTTCATGGTTTGATACCGGCAATGAGAATGAAAGCATCAACTGCCACAATGTGGTACTGAAACTGACCAAGAGCGTGGGACTGAATGCATACAGCCATGAAGAAACCCGCCACGGTTACAAAGAACTTATGACCCGTACCCGCGACGAAATTTCCAACCGCGAAATGTACGCCATCATTGACGAAATACAAAAATGCTTCAATGGTGGGTCGTACAAAAATGAAGAGCTGGTAAGTACTCGTGATGATTTGATGGAAGTAACTGGAAACGTGCCCAACTTTACCATTAAAATCGGTTCGTTACTCCTGGTTAAATTTACCGATGAAGACGACAAGAGCAAGTTTATGGTGAAGAAGCTGCCGATTTCAGGACTGATTCACCTTGACAAAAACCCGCATCTGATCAATCATCCTATGCAGCTCATTGAGGAGATTCAATATTTTTAGATTAACTTTGTAATACCGGCAGCGGTAATTCCGTAACGTAAACCTTTTTCTCTGCTTGCACAAGAATCTTACGTGGAATTATCCTGCCGGTTTTCTGTACCCGATTTTTAGCTTTTCTTTAAAAAAATTCACATATGTTGTAAAAAATTGTATTTTTGACTGTTATTTATAAATAATTATGAATTAATTACTTGAATTATGGAAACCGGTACTGTTAAATTCTTTAATGAGAAAAAAGGTTACGGATTTATTCTTGATGATAAATCCGAAAAAGACGTGTTTGTGCACCACTCAGGATTAATTGACAAAATTGCCAATGATGACAAAGTTGAATATGAATTGGCAGAAGATGAGAAGGGACAAAAGGCTATTAATGTAAAAAAAGCATAAAGATCTTTTACCCGGTTTTTCAAAAGCCCCGTCATTTCGTCGGGGCTTTTTTATTTATATGCGACGGGGCTGTCTAAAAAGTGCTTTATGGTCGTTGAGCAGTTCGATAAACTCACTGTAAAACCTGTCGAAACGAATGCTGAATATCAGTAACATAACCGCTTCGACACGCTCAGCGTCCAGGTTAAATTCTGCTTATGAGACAGCCCTATCATTTCTTAAAGATTTTCCAGATCGGGTTTTATATAACTAAAATCTTCAGGAATCAAAGGGTTATCAAGTAAAAACATCACTCGCTTGTCGAGGTTGAGCTGCTCTACAATATTACCGTAGTGGTGGTCAAAAATGGAATCCAATTTACCGGATTGGATAATTTTTTGAAAGCCCTCTTCTATACGTTCAGCCAGTTGGGGTAAATTGGGATTTACGTAAAATACAAGCGGAAACTGGTAAAACAATAAAACATTCTCATCAATAATCAACCCTTCGTGTCTGGATGCCCTGTTCTCATAAACACCCAATACTTCATTGGCTCCATAAGCACTGTAGTCAAACAATCCTGCCTGCAGCCTTTCAAAGACATCATCAAAACTGCCATCTTCCACAACATTATAGCCATTTTGCCTGAAAATAACGGCATCGCTCCATGTCAGGGGAATACCATGCTTTAGTTTCTGAAGATCTGCTGCATTACGAATTTGATTGAACAAACCGGCATCTTCTTCCCTGATGATGGGGATACGGTAGCCCAGCAGGTTTTTCGTTAACAGATGGGGAATCACAATCTTATCCTCTTTCGTAAATTTCTGGTTGCCTGCTATGGTAACAAACAGGTCGTGGCCCTTTTCGGTAAACACCAGCGATTCTTCATCACCCGGATATTCATCCTGATTTTCATCAATTTGCCAGGGGCCCCACCCTGCCTCTGTAGCCTCCATAATGGCATCCAGCACCTTACGTTCATAAACCTTACGTACCTCTGACCGGTTTCCATTCCAGAATTTAATAACGGTGGTTTCCTGCATTACAGACTCAGATGATTCCTTACTGGATTTTCTTCCGGAACAGGATACCAGCACAAATGCTGCAGCCACTAACGGCACAATAATAAATAATACATTTGGCATGATGGATAATTTTTTTGATTTAGAATTTCGATTCATATTTCTCATACTATTGATTTTAAGCAAAAAAATGGATAATGATTCAGATAATCGTGTAAAAATATGATTTTATTTCGAACTTGCAATACAGAATGAAGGGTAGGTATTTTTGGGGGAGCTTACCCACCAACTTCACATTTTATCAAAAATACCCGTCGATTCTTGTGTCTCACGAAGGTGTTCATCCATCTCACCTTCAAGAGCAGCCTCAATTACCTGCTTTATCAATGGCGTGAATACACCATCCTTACCTGTCAGGGGTTTACCTGATCGGATTTGATCAGCAATCTCTTTGCTGAGTCTCTCAAAATCTAATTTTTTATCCATATTTTTGCATGTCAAGCTAGTAATTTATTTTGACACACTTATTTGAACAGTCTCTAGCCGAAAAAATTATTTCGATTTACAATAAGCTTTTATCTTAGCATTTTATTTAGTTTATACATCTAAAACAGATTTAAACATCAACAAGCCAATTATGATTGATAGCATGAAGCCCTCGCATTTGGGCAACTTTTACGATGATTTTGTTTTGGGCTCAGAAATAAACCACCAGCTTTCGAAAACTATTTTTGAAGCTGA
>SKVR01000299.1 GCA_007129355.1 Bacteroidales bacterium
GCATAACTTTTGGTAGTAAAGCAGCCCAGCGCCAGGATTGCAACAAAAACAAATAAAAACTTTCTCATAATTAAAATTGATTTAGGTGTTAATAAATGATGATTTTTCGTGCATTCTATGTGCACCGATTTAAATAAATACCAAGAAAATATTCCTTCTGTTTTCTTATGTAAAAACAATGGATAAATCCGAAGCTAAAATACTTCAAAAAAGATGGCGGAAATGTAGGTATATCACGGGTTTTAACAAATATTCTTTTCCGTGTTTCCCTTAAAAACACCTGTAAGAATTGACTCGTTTGTGAAACATTTTTTACCAAACAAATGAAAAACAGGGGCAAAAAAAAACCGGAATATTCTCATCACTCTGACAAGAATATTCCGGATGGTTTCCGGACAACTTAACGATATATCTATCTTTCTGCTACTTCTCCAACAATCCTGAATATTGATGTGGTTGGTTCGGCATTGGAGGTAACCGTAACCGTTCTGCTAATGCGCTGAGCACGAGGGGCAAGCCTGAACTCAATGCTGATTTTTCCTTCGTCACCAGGCATAATAGGTTCGCGGGGCCAACTATGTACGCGTGTACCACAACATGCTCTAACATGAGATAAAACCAGTGGTTCATTACCCTCATTGGTAAATTTGATGTCCATTTTGGTTTCAGGCATATCATCCAGATAAACGGTACCATAGTCGTAACGTTCAAGATTCCACTTCAGTTCGGGGCCTTTGTTTTCCTGGGATATGGCTACGCTCATTCCCATTACTATAGCCAATAAAAGCAAAACGATATTTTTCATAATCAATAATTTTAGTTTAGAGATTTAATTTGCGTTGATTGCTTAGCATATCAACTTGCTTGCCAAAATCTACTTTAGGATTTTTTATAAAGGGATAAAATTAAAAAAATCACACAAACTTCGGACGGCTACAATAAAAAATCAGAATTTTTAACATATCAAACTTCTGCGGAAAGCCTATATACCAATATAAAACGGAGTTATAAACAAATCCCCCTGGCATATTTATAATACCGGGGGGATAAGCTTTATTTAGTCATGTCAAATTATTAGTGACATTTATTAATGCAGTCAATAATTTGCGCCACAGCGTTTTGTTTCAGATAATAAAATGTTTTCTTTCCGCTGCGTCTTGAATCAAGAACTCCTTTTGTTTTAAGGATATTAAGATGATGGGATGCAGATGCCTGTTCAATTTTCAACGTTTCATATATTTCAGTAACATTCATTTGCTCATTTCTCTCAAGCATATCTATGATAGCAATACGCATTGGGTGTGCAATAGCTCGCATTTTACTAGCAGCTTCTTCCAGCTTCTTCGAATCAAGTTTTGTATGTGCCATAATGTAATTATTTGGTTTAGGACTCCAGTGATTATTTTGCTTAACAAATATAAATATATTTCGCAATAATAACTATTTTAAACAAAATAATTTGTAACAAAATCCTTTTTATCAGAATTTTACAAAATTTTTCTATCCGGAATAACTCCGGAAACCGCACCAAAACAAACAATTGTTTAATTGCGAAAAGTTATTCAAAAACAAAAAAGGGAACACATTAATACATGTTCCCCATGAAAAAATTTCGGGTTCTCTATTTTTTCGACTTGCAAACTTTGGCTGAGAAAAATTCGCGGTTCATTTGAGCGATAAATTCAACGGAAATGCCTTTGGGGCAATCGTACTCGCAGGCATAGGTATTGGAGCAAAAGCCAAACCCAACCTCATCCATTTTGGCCACCATGTTTTCCACTCTTTCCTTTGCTTCCACTTTCCCCTGTGGCATAAGTGCGTATTGAGAAACTTTTGCCGACACAAACAACATCGCTGATGAGTTCTTACAGGCAGCCACACAAGCACCACAGCCAATACAAACAGCGGCATCGAAGGCACGGTCTGATATTTTCTTGTTGATAGGTATATTATTCGCTTCCTGTGTAGAACCAGTATTGGCATTAACAAAGCCTCCTGCCTGAATTACTTTCTCGAAAGCTGACCGATCAACTACCAGATCTTTGATTACAGGAAAAGCTTTGCTTCTCCATGGTTCAATAACAATAGTAGTATGATCTTTAAACTCACGCATGTGCAGCTCGCAGGTTGTTGTATGTGTAATTGGACCGTGTGGTCTTCCGTTAATATACAATCCGCAACTTCCACATATTCCTTCGCGGCAGTCGTGTTCAAAATGTACCGGTTCGCCACCTGATTCAATAATCTGCTGATTGAGGTAGTCGAGCATCTGCAGGAAGGACATTTCTGCAGATACGTCCTTAAGGGTATAATTTTCAAATTTACCCTTTACTGAAGCGTTTTTCTGACGCCATATTTTAAGTTTAAATTCCATATTTAAAGGGACTTAAGTTTATTTATAACTTCTTTCTTTCAGCTCTACGTTTTCAAAAACCAGGGGCTCCTTATGCAGTATTTCCCTCTGGCGGTTTCCGGTATATTCGTAAGCTGACACATGGGCATACTCAGCGTCATTACGCTTTGCCTCTCCCTGCTCAGTCTGGAATTCTTCTCGGAAATGTGCACCGCACGATTCATTCCTGTCAAGAGCATCCTGACACATCAGGCGTCCTACTTCAAAGAAATCAGCTACCCTGATGGCTTTTTCAAGCTCCTGGTTGTATTCTCCGGCGGTAGCAGGTACTTTCACTTCTTTCCAGAATTCATCCTCAAGCTGGTCGATCATTTCAATTCCCTTCTTAAGTCCTTCCTCGGTTCTTACCATTCCACAGTGGTCCCAGAGTATTTTACCGAGTCGTTTATGGAAGGATGTTACGGTTTGTTTTCCGTTTACTGCCATAAGCCGGTCAATTCTTTCCTTAGCGGCTTTTTCGGCTTTATCAAACTCATCATGATCGGTTCTGATAAGGGGAGTTCTGATTTCATCAGCCAGGTAATCACTAATGGTATAGGGTAATATGAAATATCCATCGCCTGAACACTGCATCAGAGAGCTGGCTCCCAAACGGTTGGCGCCGTGGTCTGAGAAATTGCTTTCACCTACTGAATAAAGACCGGGGATAGTGGTCATCAGATTGTAGTCAACCCATAGTCCACCCATGGTGTAATGTCCTGCAGGATAAATACGCATGGGTTCTTCATAGGGATTGATGCCGGTGATCTTCAGATACATTTCAAACAGGTTGCCGTATTTATCTTCAATGGCTTTTTTCCCTTGCTTATTAATGGCATCTTTGAAGTCCAGGTAAACTGAAAGGCCGGTATCTCCAACTCCGTAGCCTGCATCGCAACGTTCCTTTGCCGCACGCGATGCCACATCGCGGGGTACCAGGTTACCAAATGCAGGGTATCTTCTCTCAAGATAATAGTCACGCTCTGCTTCCGGAATCTGATTGGGATGACGCTTTTCATCTTTCTCTTTTGGTACCCATACTCTGCCATCGTTTCTGAGCGATTCTGACATAAGAGTCAACTTAGATTGGTAATCATTGAGCACGGGTATGCTTGTGGGATGTATCTGTATAAAGCTGGGATTGGCAAACAACGCACCCTTTTTGTGTGCTGCCCAGGCTGCAGAAGCATTGCTTCCCAGGGCAAGGGTAGAGAGATAAAACACAGTACCATAACCACCTGTTGCCAATACAACGGCGTGGGCTGAATGACGTTCTGTTTCGCCAGTTAGAAGATTACGGGTAATAATGCCACGTGCTTTGCCATCAATGATAACCACATCGAGCATATCACGGCGCTCATACATCTTAACGGTGCCTTTGGCAATCTGCCTGCTCAGTGATGAGTAAGTACCCAGCAAACATTGCTGCCCGGTTTGACCTTTGGCATAAAAAGTACGGGAAACCTGCACACCGCCAAAGGAGCGGGTATCAAGCATTCCACCATAATCTCTGGCAAAGGGAACACCCAATGCGGTAAAATGATCTATAACATAGTTACTTACCTCTGAGGCTCTGTAAACATTGGCTTCGCGTGCACGAAAATCGCCACCCTTTATCATATCATAAAACAAGCGGTGCACACTGTCGCCATCATTCTTGTAATTTTTGGCAGCATTTATACCACCTTGAGCCGCCACAGAGTGAGCACGACGGGGAGAATCCTGAAAACAGAAAACCTTGACATTATAGCCCAGCTCGCCCAGGGCACTGGCAGAAGAAGCACCCGAAAGTCCTGATCCTACAACTATAATATCCAGTTTTTTCTTATTGGCAGGGCTTACCAGCCGCAATGAAGTCTTATAATTGCTCCATTTATCGGCTATAGGACCCTTTGGTATTTTGGAATCAAGCTTTATCATTGCTTAAAAGTTTTATGTCCTGAATCAATTAATTATAAAAAAACAAAAAGTAAAGCGGTATGATGGAAAAACCAACAGCAATCACAACCGCATAAATGGTCCCCACAATTTTTATGGCAGGCATGTACTTGTCATGGTTAAGTCCGAACGATTGAAATGCCGACTGAAACGCATGCTTGAGATGAAAGCCCAGAAACACAAATGAAATGATATAGATAATGGAATATACAGGATTCTGAAATGTATAAGCCACCATGGGGTAAAAATCATGTGCTGTTTCTGCTCCTCCATATAAAGGAACAAAGCCCAGTTTTACAAAGAAAAAATGGTAAAGATGGATCAGCAGAAAAATAAAAATGATGATTCCGCTGTGGATCATAAACCGGGAAAAGGCAGTTGTTTCAGATTTCAACGCCACTTTGTAGCCCACAGGACGAGACCTCCTGTTGTGCAGTTCGAGGATAACTCCAATAATAATGTGTATGATAAAACCCGCAAAAAGCACATACTCCATTATTTTTATGGCGGGATTGGTTAACAGAAACTCAACGGCCCTGTCAAATTGTGCCCCCCCGTCACCAGCCAGCAGCAATAAATTGGTGGCCAGGTGCGATACCAGGAAAAGCATCAGAAAAGCACCGGCCGCAGCCATAATATATTTATGGCTGAGGGAGGTTAAACTAAATCCTTTTTTACTCATAGGGTGAAGATTTGAATTGGAAAATTAGTTGTTTTATGAATTTTTTGATCAAAAAATTATGTAGGTTTGTAATTAGTTCGTCCGATAAGCAATCGGGTCTTGGCGAATTCTAACCCCAGTTTATGAAAGCCTGCTGAATAATTTTTCTTTTTCAGATTCAAAGACATTATGTGAATCCCTGAAAAATATCAACAAACAAATGTAGATTTTCCGTCTATTATTTGCAAACAAATCAGTAATTTGAAACAATTATAAATAAATCATAAGATCATAAACTTTAAAAAGTAAAGAATATGTTTAAAAAAGAAGTTTATACTGAAAGAAGAAATCGCCTTAAGTCAATGGTAAAACAGGGCATCATTCTTATATGCGGAAATGTAGATGTACCTATGAATTATCCTTCTAATACTTACAAATGGCGGCAGGACAGTAATTTTCTGTATTTTTTCGGCCTGGACTATCCAAAGATGGCAGGAATAATTGATATTGACAATGACGAAGAATACATTTTTGGTGATGATGTAAGCCTTGATGACATCATATGGATGGGGCCTCAGCCCACAACAGGTGAACTTGCTGCACAAGTGGGGGTGAAAAATACATTGCCCTGGTCGGGACTGCGACAAAAAACTGCCGAAGCATTTGACCTGGGTCGTAAGATCCATTTTCTGCCACCCTACCGTGCTGAAAACAAACTTCTGCTGGAGAGCTTGCTGGGAATTAATACTGCTGAGCAAAAGCAACTGGCATCTGTAGAATTGATAAAAGCAGTAGTTA